>NZ_CP124543.1:3745104-4057196 GCF_029953635.1 Halotia branconii CENA392
CGCCAATTAATCAAGAGTTAGTTCCAGATAAATTTGATGATGTCTTAGAAGGCATTGCCCGTAATAATTGTTTGGGTAAAATTCAAGAAGGAATGTTATTTGATGGAGGGATGTCTCCAGGGTTATATTATAATCAAAAAATATATGTAGAAAATTTTGGCCCTATAGGTTCAGTATTTTTAATTTATAAAAAACCCAAATAAATTAAGTGCAAAAAAGCAGGATGCTCCCCTCTGCTTCTTGTTACCAGATATCGTCTCTGACATCATCAAAACGGTAAGCTAAATTAGGCAGCTTTGGTGTGATTATCCCCTAACCGTGAAAACCGATACCATCTTTTACAGCCTATTTCAGGCATTCCCCAGTATATTTTTTGAACTAATCAATCAGTCTCCAGCAGAAGCAATTAGTTATAAATTTACATCTAGCGAAGTCAAACAACTTGCATTCAGGCTTGATGGTTTATTCTTACCAACTATCAAAGACCCAGCAAAACCCTTCTACATAGTTGAAGTTCAGTTTCAACCTGATGATGATTTATACTACCGCCTGTTTGCTGAACTTTTTCTTTACTTGCGGCAATATAAACCTTCTCACCCTTGGCAGGTTGTAGCCATCTATCCAACTCGCAGCATTGAAAGAGAACCGGATTTACAATTTAGTGAAATTCTGGTTCTTAATAGAGTCAGACGTGTTTATTTAGATGAGTTGGAAACAGAAAATTCTATCGGTGTTGGTGTTGTTAAGCTAGTTATTGAGCCTGAAGAAACCGCACCAGAAATAGCAAGACGCTTAATTGAACAAGCAAACAAGCAGCTAACTGATGCAGCTACTAAGGGTGACCTAATTAACTTAATAGAGACAATTATCGTTTATAAATTACCGCAAAAGAACCGCGAGGAGATTGAAGCAATGTTAGGTTTAAATGATTTGAAACAGAGTAAAGTCTATCAGGAAGCTTTAGAAGAAGGCAAGCAAGAAGGTAAGCAAGAAGGTAAGCAAGAAGGTAAGTTAGAAGCAATACCGCGCATGATCCAGTTTGGTTTGAGTGAGGATGCGATCGCACAATTATTAGATTTACCATTAGAGGTAGTTCAGCAAGCAGTGATAAATCAACATCTCTAAATTCAGGAAAATCTGCTGAGGCTGCACATCAGCTAACTGGAGTAATATTTATGACAACTAGTTAGACTATGTATCATGTTTAAAATATTGCCAGTTACTTTAGCCGCTGCTACCGTTTTATTATTATCAACTAATAGCTCCGATATAACTCTGGCTGGAACCTGTGCTTCTAAGTGTGGGGCGCGGCCAATTCAGTTTACACCTGGGCAACGCATCCAAGTTCAAGTAGTTAATAGCACACCCCGCCTCATTAAACTGCAAAAACCTTCTGTAACTGATCCCATTCTCCTGAGTCCAGGAAAAACATTACAGATGGAACAGATAGAAGGTACTGAACCAAATACATCTTTGATATTTTGGGATGACACAGGTTTGTCAGTACAAGCAATTGTCTCCAAACCTAACTTCGGCACATTGCGGGTTGAACTTCGTCCCACTTGGCGATCGCCTGGCGATCGCTCGTTGTATATTACGGATGATGGTCGGATAAATATCTTTTAATTACTAGCAATATAGTCAGGACTTACGCAACTGGCACAGAACTCCAGTTAGACAAATACCAACGCCAAGGTAAATCTACGCCTTTGGTTAAGCCGATACGAACAGTTTGTATTAAGCTTAAATGCCCTTCTTCTAGATATTGTTGGAACTGAAAATGTCGAGGTTCCAGCCATAATGGTTGTCCTGGTTGAAGTAGCGTAGTGTTTAAGTTAACATCAATCATTAATGCGCGGCAGAGCTTTCCTGGCCCCGCAGCAATTAGATGGGGTTTTCGTCGCTGTGGAGGCTGAATCCAAGAAGGAATGCTTTCTAGCTGAAGGGCACGAATAAGAACAGCACTTGCTACTTGGTCTTGGTCAGTCACAATATTTAGACAATGATAAATGCCGTATATTTGATATACATACGCCCTGCCCGCAGGGCCAAAAATGACTTGATTTCGCTTCGTGCGGCAGCGATAGGCGTGCATGGCAGGATCATCGGGCATGTAAGCTTCAGTTTCAACAATCAGACCCCGCACAATTAGTCCATCTGGCATTAGGCGGACAAGGGTACAACCAATTAGCATGGGTGCAACTTCTATAGAAGGACGACTGAGCCAGACAGCATCTATCGGTGAAGTCACGCTACCTCCTGTTAAAAAAGTGAATGCCCTTATTTATCCTAAATTAATTACAACAATTATGATCAAAAGTCCACTACGCTACCCAGGTGGTAAGTCAAAAGCCATTAATCAAATAATCGAATATTTACCAGAAAAATTTTCTGAATTTCGAGAACCTTTTGTGGGTGGCGGTTCTGTATTTATCTATTTAAAGCAAAAATTTCCTCATCTAAAAATTTGGATTAACGATTTAAACCGTGAGCTATTTCTGTTTTGGAAATTCACTCAATCTCATTTACCTCAGTTAGTGGTAGAGATACGTCGTATTAAAGATAAATTCACAGATGGTAAGTTACTATTTAAAGAATTGACTAGTGTAGTTACTAACAGTTTGTCTGATTTTGATAGAGCAGTACGTTTTTTTGTTCTGAATAGAATTACTTTCTCTGGTACTGTAGAATCAGGAGGATTTTCTGAGCAAGCTTTTCATAAACGCTTTACTGACTCGTCAATAAATCGCCTGGAGAAGTTAGAACAAATTTTAACGGCAGATGTCAAAATTACTAATTTGGATTATAGAGAACTATTATACGCAGACGGTAAAGATGTATTTATATTTTTAGATCCCCCTTATTTTGCTGCTACTAAATCCAGGTTGTATGGCAAAAATGGTAATTTACACACATCTTTTGAGCATCCGATGTTTGTTGAATCGATAATGAAATGCCATCATCATTGGCTCATAACTTATGATAATTCACCTCAAATTAGAGACAATTTTCTCGATTTTAATCTCTTTGAGTGGGAATTACAGTATGGAATGAATAACTACAAACAAAGTAGTGCTGCTAAAGGTAAAGAATTATTCATTACAAATTATAAAAATAGACGTAAATCTAATTAATGTAGATAGAAACAATAGTCAAGATTTAAAAACCCATCAACAATTGAGTCTATAAGCTTTGATTATAGTCCATTTTTTCATTGCAGTTGTAATTCAAGGCACTGTATGCTGTTTTTGGTATTTAAAAAATTAACCTTAAAATCAAGTAACTAATGCTGCGTTCAAACAGTGTATGGCTTGTTCCGGTAGTTTTTTCATTAGCAAGTTTTGGGTTAGATGCTACAAAAGCAATCGCGCAAACTAATTATGAGTTTGAAGCTGTCTACAATTTAGAACTTAGCTTGAGGGAGATTGCGCCGAATATCTCGATGACAATGGCGGTTGGTAATAGTCTTGATGCTTCCTACGGCTTAACTCAATTCTCAAGCATGAGCTATTCTCAACTCAATCCTAATACTGGTGTGTCTATAATCAGTTCAGATGCAACCGCGTTTAGTTTAGAAGATTTACCACTACTCACTGACAGGTTTTCTAGTAACGATAGTGATGATAGTTTGATTGGCAGCAGTAAACTTACTGGTACAATTGACCTTGAAAATCTGACGGCATCGGCTTTTGGTATTCTGACTATTACTGGTGGTACAAATAGATTTAGTAGTGCGATCGGCACACTAACTCTTACCGAAAATTACATCATTAGTCCAGACCCCACTGTTCCTTTGATGGGTCAAGCTTTAGTTCAAGGTTCCTTCGAGATACCTGTGTCAGTGCCAGAACCGGGAAATTCCTTAATGCTACTAAGCATTGGCGCGATTAGTACTACTTTTGTACTGCATCGGCATTATCGAAAAACCAATCATAGATACTCGTAGGGACACAATGCCGTGTCCCTAACCGTGTACCTCATCAAATGAGAATTGCTATATATCGACGCTAACTAACAACCGAAAACTCAAAGCCGATTAGTGATAAACGTTGGCGGCGGATTTAAATAACCACCATCTGCTTTGATAACTGTTCACTGCTCTAATTCTCTATTTTACTCTGATGAACACTCCACCAATGAAAAAATAGTCCTAATCCCCATCCTAATAGTGGAAAGATAGCCCAAAAATAACTGGGACTAGTTATTAAATTCAACACAATTAAGAATAAATTCACTGCTAAGTAAGAAACCAAATGTCCCCAAAAGCTTCTGCGTCGAGAAGTATTAAGTCTGCGCTGCAAACGTTCTTCTTTTTGTTGAATTAACCACTTTTGTTCAGTTTTTTCCAAAACATTGGCGGAAATACCTAATTCAGCTGCCATTTCTAAAAGTTGTTCTCGTGAAAATTCTCCTTTGTGTTTACGAGCTAGTGCTACTTGCAGGATTTTTTCCACATCTTCCGAATCATAAGTCATTGTAATTACCTTATAAAGTTGTGTGTAAATGCGCGGTTAATTCCACAAAGTTCTCAATTTACTTCGATAAATTCAATTAGCGATCGCATCCACGTTTTGCACCCAATACTTAGTTGCATTCACAACCTGATTATTTTCTCACCATTGACTGATGACTACTGTATTTGTCAATACGTCTATATTAATTTCGTCTGAAATTTCAACTGTAAAAATCAAATTAAAAGTAATTTGCTAACTCAAAAATATTCAATATTTTAATTGTTTTTTTCAGCAAGAACTACTATCGGTTTTTTATTTCATCAATGGTAGTGAGTGCGTTAGGTCAAATGCCGTAACGCACACTACAAAATAGGATATTGTTTTAATTAATAGACAACACCCAATCGCGTAAAAGTGAGTTGATTTGATCGGGTACTTCGTCATGAGGACAGTGACCCGCTTTGAGAAAATGCTCCGTGAGTTCAGAATAATATTGACGAAACTTTTGGGAACGTTCTCTAGCATTCATCCAGGGATCAGCTTCTCCCCACAACAGCAATAAAGGACAATTTAATTGCTTCAACAATACATCTACTTTTTCTCCTTGGGGAGTGCTAAATACTGAAACAAATACATCCAATGCACCAAAATCATAAGCAGGGCGAGAAATTTCTTCTATCAATTGGTCTGTAATTGCGCTCTTATCTAGATAAACTTTTTCTAGAGTTTGGCGAATTACCCAACGTTGTCGCACGTATTGAAATAGAAGAAATTGAGCTAAAGGTTGTTGAAAAATCCACTTGACAGAGTCACCTAATAATTTTTCTAAAGATGAAGATTGTTTAGGTGGCTGAATTTCAGTTTGTAAAGCTTCCGGCTCAGATGTCGCCTCAATTTTATTAAAAGGGCCTGCACTATTGAGCAATACTAAACCAGCTGCATTATCAGGACATTGTGCAGCAACACACAAACAAGCATAACCACCAAGAGAGTTACCTGCTAATATTGCTTTTTGACCAATCACTTCACTGATAAAATCATTGAGTTGGTCGCGCCATAAGTCACCGCCATACTGCAATTTTGGTTTTGCTGAACGTCCAAATCCCAAAAGGTCGATCGCAAATACTTCAAAATCTAGACACAGTCCTGTGATATTCTTGCGCCAGTGGTCAGTGGAAGCACCAAACCCATGCACTAATAATAGAGGTGGACGTTGCGGTTGTTTCTCTCCTGCATGGACATAATAAATCTTATGCCCTCGCCACTGCCAGTATTGACCAGGAATTGGAGTTGTAGAAGGAGCCTTAGTTACTTGCATAGATAAAGAAATGTTAAGTCACTTCTAATAATTGTAGGCTAGAGCAGAGGGGCAGAGGGAAGAGGACAAGGTGCAGGGAGCAGGGAGCAGGGGGAGAGAAAGAGACAAGGAGACAGTTATTTCCAAAATTCTCCAATTCTCCTTGTCCCCAATTCCTCTTCACAATGCCCAATGCCCCATGCCCAATGCCCAATGCCCAATAACAACTGACTACTGACAAAATTATGATTACAGGCAAAACGAAACTTTTAGGAGTAATTGGACATCCGGTAGAACATTCGCTGTCGCCAGTGATGCATAATGCCGCGATCGCTCATTTGGGATTAGATTATGTTTATCTGCCTTTTCCTATAGCGCCAGAAAATTTAGAAGCTGCGATCGCAGGTTTCGCGGCTGTTGGGGTTGTCGGTTTTAGCGTTACAATACCTCATAAACAGTCAATTATGCCGTTTTTATCGGAAATCACTCCCATCGCCCAAGCTATAGGTGCAGTTAATACCGTTAGTCGTCAAGCTCATCAGTGGGTAGGGACGAATACAGATATAGAGGGATTTATCGCCCCTTTGCAAACAACATATCAACGAGATTGGAGTGATAAAACGGCTGTTATTTTAGGCAATGGTGGCGCAGCCAGAGCAGTTGTAGCAGGTTGTCATCAACTGGGTTTTGCCAAAATTTATGTGTTGGGGCGCAATGTGCAGAAATTACAGGCATTCTGCAATAGTTGGAGCAATTCACCCATAGAAGAGAATTTGCAAGTTGGTACATGGGATGAACTAGCAAAACTGATTTATCAAGCAGATTTATTAGTAAATACAATACCTATCGGCATGTATCCCCAAGTGGATGAGTCGCCATTAAGTGCCGATGAAATTAAAAATTTGCCGCCTGACGCGATCGCTTATGATTTGATATACATTCCTCAGCCGACGCGATTTTTGCAACTGGCAGAAAAACATGGTGTAATTGCGATCAATGGCTTAGAAATGCTCGTTCAACAAGGAGTTGCAGCCTTAAAAATTTGGTTGCAAACAGAAATAGTGCCTGTAGATGTGATGCGCCAAGCACTAAAAAATCAGTTAGGTTTAGATTAAAATTTTTATGTTTTTTTGTATTACTTAGATTTTACTATTGATCTGCTAATATGCCGCTGAAATTCATCAGCGTACTACAAAGGAACGGCACGTATGGAGCAGGCAGGCTCAAACTTTTATGACGATGAGGTAGTTTTTACAAACTACATACGCCATCGTCAACGTGTAGATACGCCGAACGAGACGCTGGAAAAGCCAGTGATGATAGACCTCATCCAACCGATTACTGGCAAACGTATCCTTGATCTGGGGTGTGGCGATGCAGCAATTGGGCGAGAACTCCTCCAGTATGGCGCGGCAAGCTACCTTGGTATCGAAGGCTCGCAAAAGATGGCTGCTGTTGCGACCCAAACACTTGCTCACACGGCTGGTCAGATTATTATGCAGACTATTGAGCATTGGACGTATCCGCACGCAGCATTTGATCTGGTTATTGCCCGACTTGCTCTACATTATGTCGCTGATCTCGCGCCAATTTGCGCTAATGTCTTTCATGCACTCGCACCAGCAGGACAGTTTGTCTTTTCGGTTGAGCATCCTGTAATCACGTCGTGTGACCGTGGCTGGACAGCTGGGACACTCCGCCAAGATTGGGTCGTAGATAATTATTTTACGACCGGACTGCGAGTTACCGATTGGCTAGGCGGCACGGTGCAAAAATATCACCGCACGGTCGAAGATTATTTCCATCTCCTCCAAGAAGCTGGATTTCTCATTGGAAATCTACGCGAAGCACATCCGCAACGCCAGCACTTTCATGACGTGCAAACCTACGAAAGGCGAAAGCGTATTCCGCTGTTTTTAATTCTGGCAGCGCGCAAGCCCATATAGCGCAAGTGCATACCTATGGGATAAAACAGGCGTATAAATAACAAGCTTTTCCAGTCTTGATTTCTGTTTTTACATAGGTCTCGACTCAACGCCGAGTTGCTTAAAAATCACTCTACCCAAGCTAAATCTTCTTTTAACTTGTCCCTTACGGGTTCGCCATGATTACCCCCATCGGTTCTATTCTGCCAGAGCATCAAGTTTAGCCAGTATTCTTAAGCCTTCTTCTGAGTTCCCAGTTGCAGCCATTGCTTTAAATCTGGTATTAGCATCAAATTCCGCTAGAGCGATGGTGGAAAGTTCTTCAATTAGCTTATTGACACTTATGCCTTTGGCTTGGGCAAGTTCTTTTAATCTGTTGTGTTTTTCGTCTGGTAAACGAATAGTTAAAGTAGCCATTTTTGTTTAACTCCTAATAATTTCTTCGGGTTTTACGATTGATAAGTTAGGAAATAACAATTCTGCATTTTGGAAATCTCTGATATTTTGAGTGGCAATAATTTGAGCGTTACCAGCGATCGCTAATTCAATTAAGTGGTTGTCAGCTTCATCTTTTAAATTAGGTCGCCATAAGTAGTAAATATAAATCCATTGACTCACGCTCATAAATGATGCCAGTAAAGCAGAAATTTCTGCACTAGTTAAAGGGCATTTGGCGAGAATTTCTGATCGCTGAATGACTGACTCATACTCAGAAAATAAAGCATTTCCCATCAAAGGCTGATATTCGCCTTTCAAGCAGCGTCGAATCAGTTCTCTATTGGAACCCTTAGAACTAATAAGCGCACTAATAAAAACGCTGGTATCAACCACAATTTTAATCGCCATGTTGTTATGATAGCATATATGCTGTCATCGAAGCCTCAGCTATCGAAATATTGCATCTATGTTTTCTAAACCCAAAATATTTTTATCATGGCTGGCATTATTGCTGAGTTTTGGCAGTGTATTTCTCAGTGCTTGGATTATTCTTCCTGCTCCCAATATGCTCTTACTAACTTTAGGAGTGGGAGCGCCAGAAATCAGTCCTGGATTATTTCTACTAAATTTATTTTCTTTATTACTTGCTTTTTTTGGCATCCGTCGCCGTCAATTACAGCGTTTAACTTGCATTATCAGTTTAATCGGATTGCTAATTTGTGGATGGGTGCTGGTGAGTATCCCAATAACTCAAATGCAAATGGCTAGGGCGATGCAACAAGGATTGGGAGCAGACTATCTCAAGCAAATCCCAGCTTCAGCTAAAGCTAAAATGCAAATTTATCCTTT
Organism: Halotia branconii CENA392; assembly: GCF_029953635.1. NCBI lineage: Bacteria > Bacillati > Cyanobacteriota > Cyanophyceae > Nostocales > Nodulariaceae > Halotia > Halotia branconii. The sequence goes on from NZ_CP124543.1 coordinate 3,754,068, forward strand.
TAATTTAGCTAATTTCTTTGGGGGTATTCCATTAGGTAGAACGCGTCATCAAACAGATATTGTCTTTGCTACACCTGCGGGAGTACCTTTAACAATGGAAGTTTACCAGCCTCCAGAGACAGGAAAATATCCAGCATTGGTAGTAATTTATGGGGGAGCTTGGCAACGTGGCAATCCTAGAGCTAATGCTGAATTTAATCAATATATGGCTAATCGTGGATATACAGTATTTGCGATTGACTATCGACATGCACCTAAATATCAATTTCCAACTCAATTAGATGACGTGCGTACAGCCCTTGATTTTATTCGTAAACATGCAACGGAATATGAAGCAGATTTAGAACGTATGGTAATTTTAGGTCGTTCTGCGGGAGCGCACCTAGCCATGCTTGCGGCTTATCAGCCGGATGCACCACCTATCCGCGCTGTAGTGAACTATTACGGGCCTGTTAACTTAACTGAAGGATACAAATCACCGCCAAGTCCAGATCCGATCAACACCCGCGCTGTGTTAAGAACATTTCTTGGTGGTTCTGTTGAAGAATTACCCCATCAGTATCAAATTGCTTCACCAATAAATTATTTGACGCACCCAGTACCACCAACTTTATTAGTTTACGGCGATCGCGATCATTTAGTAGAATCACGATTTGGCAGACAAATGTACAAGCGTTTACTTCAGTCTGGTAACACCGCGGTTTTTCTCGACATTCCTTGGGCAGAACATGCTTTTGATGCTGTTTTCAGTGGTGTAAGCAATCAATTAACGCTATATTACACCGAAAGATTTTTAGCTTGGGCAGTGTCCAACCAATAATTACGAATTACGTTAGCGACGCAGGAGCGTTACTCGTACTGACTTGTGCTGAGCGTAGCCGAAGTAGCGTAGTCGAAGTATTACGAATTATTGAGGCCAGCGCCAATTATAACGATTCCATTCATAGATGCCTTGAATTTCATACTCAGCGCCGCTGTAGAAACGGACAACGCAATTGGTAGAAGAATCATCACCATTGCTAATTTCATTAACCTCAAGGACGATACAACTAAACCATTCCCGCTTACAGGGGCCATCTTCTTGTACCCATTCCCACATTGCATTAGAAACTTCAATGCGATCGCCTACTCTTAATTTCAGGGCATCCTCAAAGTAAGAATATTTATCAAAATGATACGATTCGACACGATTTAACCATTGTAAACCATAGCGTTGGCGAACAAATTTTACTTCTCCAGAGTCATTGTCGTGCAGCCAGTCGTTGAGTAATTGCACTTTCCAGGTGCGGTTTTGTTGTTCTTGTGTTTTGACGAACTCTAGAAATGCTTCTAGTTCTTCTGGTGTCAGATCATCTAAGGGATTAGCTACATCTGACATTCGAGATTTAGAGTTTCCCTGAATTTGCTCAATTACTTGCAGTAATATCTGTTTTTGAATATCAGTGAGAGGACAGCTAGCTGCATCGCAACTATTAAAGGCTGCTTGCAAGGCTGTTTCAATCTCATCTGGAGTCATAAGTTAATAGCAATTTAAGGTTTGATTTCCTTAATTATTACAAATGCTAAATTCCAGTCTACAATCCCCAAGTACTTAAATTCAGGTAAGCTGGGGTTATAAGTTGCATATTGTTAGATTAAATCACGGGGTGTTCTATGCGGTTGCGCTCACTCACGGCCGTCTTTATTGCTTGTTTCGTCACCTTTCTATCGTGGGCGTTTACTCCCTCTGCCATAGCATTGACACAGATTAAACTTTCTCATGTCTCCTACAAAGATTGTCCACCAGAACTAGCCGAAGGGGCTGTGATTAGCAGTGGTAGTGCAGCTGCTAATTGCTTTATTGTTACTGGCAAAGCGGAAAATGGCACTAATAAAACCGTTTATGATGCAGATATCTTCGGGCGCATTTATGATGCCAGTAACAACCCGGTATTACAAAATCGGACTCGACTTGGTTCGATTGCTGAGGTTCCACCAGGTATCAGCGATTTTGAATTAAGAATTTCTGTACCAGCCAATCAGTCGTTACCTTTAAAGTTGAAACAGTTTAAAGCAACTGGGTTTAGCGGCAAAGTTCGTAGATAAGTAAATTTTGGATCTCAGTCCAAGATGAAGTAAGTAGGCATGAATATAGCGGTTTGATTATAGATAAAATACTACTCTAGCCCCTAGCCCTAGCCCCTAGCCCCTTTTCTCTAAAAGTAAAGTAGAGACGCTGTTAAATTTAACGTCTCTACAAATGAAAAGTACTTAAAATCCCTGTACAAGTGGCAAGGTAGCCAAACTACTGAGTAAGCTACTTACAAAACTAAGCGCCAAGAAAGCCAAGATAGGGGAAAAATCCATACCACCCAATGGGGGAATAATTGAGCGAAACAGATTCAGATAAGGGTCAGTAATTTGGCTCAAAGCGGTGAATGGTTGATTGTACCAGTTGATAGCGGGGAACCAAGTCAATAAAACCCGAATAATTAGTAAGTAGCTATAAATCGTTAAGAAGGTAACGAGTGTGGTAATCAGTAAATTCATGGATGGCTTGTTTTCCTGTTAAGTCTCAAAATGGTCTTATTATTGATTTTAATTTAGTCTACGCCATGATGTTTGTAGATTATTGCCGTATTAACCACATCAACACCTTTACTTAACATGAAATAATTTAGGAATCTGTGGTAAGAGAAGGGTCATTTACAGACGCAGATGAATTGCCATTGACATTACCCAGATGTTTCCGCACTTCGTCAATTGTGGCATTAAGTTGGGCGATTTTATCTTCTAGCGATCGCCTAGCGGTTTCCATTTCCATACCCTCACTATCCGAGGCTAAAATTTGACGGCGTTTTACTGACACTTTCTTTGTTTTGGCAGGGTTATCAGTCAGTTCTGACTCTTCCTCAGTTAATAATTCCCCATCGCGCCTAGAAGCGATCGCCGCTCCTACAATACCACCAACTACGCCACCAACAAAAGCCCCTGCTAAAAACCCACTGGCAAAACCGTCACGCTGACTCATACTTTACCCCCTTGAAGAAACCTTGCAACTTTCCTTAGCTGCATACTAACTTAAGTACCAAAGATGCGATCGCCTGCATCTCCTAATCCAGGTACAATATATCCTTTGTCGTTCACTATCTCGTCAATAGTCGCTGTGTAAACTATCAAACCAGGATATGTAGCACTTAACTTTTGTAATGCTGGGGGAGCCGCGACTACACAAACAATCCGCGCCAAGGTTGGATCAATACCCCGTTGTGTCAATTCTGCCATTGCAGTCATAATCGATCCTCCGGTTGCTAACATCGGATCGGTAATTAACACTCGTGTTTGCGGATCAAATTTTTCTGGTAACTTGTTCAAATAACACGCAGGTTGCAAAGTCTCTTCATCTCGCACTAAGCCTAGATGGTAAATCGAAGCCAAAGGCAATAAAGTTTGCGCTCCTTCCAATAATCCTAACCCTGCTCTTAAAATCGGCACAACTGCCACAGGTATCTCAGGATTAATCAAAGTTGCGGGACAGGAATCTAACGGACTCTGCACCATTGTTTCTAAAGTTGGCAACCATTCTCGTGCAGCTTCATAAGTTAGCCATCGACCTAACTCAGTTATGGCACTGCGGAATAATACTGAAGGTGTAGCAGCATCGCGGGCAACTGCCAGCCAGTGTTTAATTAAAGGATGAGGTGGAACATAAACACGCAATTGGGGCATCATAGCCAGAAATAGGCACTTTTATTGTACTAGAACTGAAACATCATCATACTCTTTTGCGCGTACTGCTGAACGCTAAAATTAGCACCGCCAAGTTTATTGAAAATCTTTTTCATTAATAGTTGACATCTATTCTCAATCAAGGTTATATTATTATTCAGTGTTCTCCTCTCTTTAAGGATCGGCAGACGGGATTAGCCAGCGGTAGCAGGCTTGTCCCTCTTTTTTATGGCATAAACAACAAAATAGAGGAGTTTTTAATTGTGTGTAATCAGTTCTAGCTGAGGATTTGAAAGCCAAAAACTTTTGTAATATTTTGATATGCAGCAGCTAATTTATGACTTACGCACAGGTAACGGAAAATTAAACCACAGAGGCACAGAGAGAATTTACGTGCGTGGGTTCCCCACGTTGAGTAAACTTCTCCTATCAAAGACGCTACGCGAACGGGAGAACACAAAGAATTAAGAGTTTGAGAGCAATTAATTTTGCGTAAGTCCTGTAATTAAAGAATAGGAATAATTTATTGCGTATTATTTATACAAGTAAAAGTAATATACAGTACTATTTTCTTGGTTAATTTTATGCAATAGCTAAATTTTATGTATCCAACCTTTAACACCACTACCTCCTCCTCAAATCCTTTATTTGATGTGATTGTTATTGGTTCTGGTATTGGCGGCTTGGTAACAGCAACCCAGCTAGCAGCAAAGAAAGCAAAAGTGCTGGTACTAGAACGCTATTTAATTCCAGGCGGTAGTGCTGGCTACTTTGAACGTCAAGGCTATCGATTTGATGTGGGTGCATCAATGATTTTTGGGTTGGGAGACAACGGCACAACTAACTTACTCACTCGTGCTCTTAAAGCGGTCAATGTTAATCAACAGACAATTACTGACCCTGTACAGATTCACTATCACCTACCCAACGGATTAGACATCAAAGTTGACCGAGTTTATGATAATTTTTTGCAAAATCTTATTGCTTATTTTCGCCATGAAGAAAAGGGGATTCGTCGCTTTTATGACGAATGCTGGAAAGTTTTCAATTGCCTTAACACTATAGATTTGCTGTCGTTAGAAGAACCTCGGTATTTAATGCGGGTATTTTTTCAGCATCCTTTAGCGTGTCTTGGTTTAGCTAAGTATTTGCCTCAAAATGTTGGAGATGTCGCACGACGCTACATTAAAGACCCCCAGTTATTGAAATTTATCGATATGGAATGTTACTGCTGGTCGGTGGTTCCAGCTAACATGACACCAATGATTAATGCGGGAATGGTCTTTTCTGATAGACACTATGGCGGAGTTAACTATCCCAAAGGAGGGGTAGGGCAAATCGCTCAAAAATTAGTAGAGGGCTTAGAAAAAGCTGGAGGTAAAATTCAATACCAAGCCAGAGTTACGAAAATTATTACAGAGCAGGGACGAGCTGTAGCCGTACAATTAGCTAATGGCCAAGTCTATCGAGGTAAGCGCATAGTCTCAAATGCTACACGCTGGGATACATTTGAAAAATTACTACCTGTAGAGAAAATACCTAATAATGAGAAAAAGTGGCAACAAAGATATCAAAAATCACCCAGCTTTTTGAGTTTACATATCGGGGTGAAACAGTCAGTGTTACCAACTGGAACAGAGTGCCATCACATAGTTTTAGAAGATTGGGAAAAAATGGCAGCACCGACAGGTACAATCTTTGTTTCGATTCCTACATTGCTTGACCCAGATTTAGCACCAGCAGGATATCACATCATTCATGCTTTTACGCCCCACTGGATTGACGATTGGCAGGGATTGTCTGCAAGTGAGTATGAAGCCAAGAAAGAAGAGGCAGCTTGGCAAATAATTGACCGATTAGAGAAAATTTTTCCTGGTTTAGATGCTGGCTTAGATTATCTGGAAGTGGGAACACCTCGTACCCATCGCCGCTTTTTAGGGCGAGAGGATGGCACTTACGGGCCGATTCCTCGGCGCAAGCTGCGGGGGTTATTAGGAATGCCGTTTAATCGCACAGCTATCCCCGGACTGTATTGTGTGGGGGATAGTACCTTTCCTGGTCAAGGTTTAAATGCAGTCGCATTTTCTGGGTTTGCTTGCGCCCATCGCATTGCTGTTGATTTGGGATTTTAAAGTATTAAAAAATTATTCAAACATTCCAGGACTTACATACACATAAGTAACAGAAAATCTAACCGCATAGGACAAAGAGAAATAGGAGTTTCAGAAACTTATTGCGTAAGTTCTACATGCAAGTGTTGAAGCTAAATTGAAAATTTCTGAACAACGTAGAATATATAACCATAATACTCAGAATATTTTCGATAAAGATCAATTTCAAGTTGTTCCATATTAACTACTTCTAGAGCTTCTGCATCATTTTGGTAATGTTTTTTTAATACCTGTAATCTTTCTTCGAGGGGATTGTAGTAGTCATTCCACCACGCTGATTCAGGTAATACAAAGTAGTCAATAATTTTGTATTCACTATTTCGGATAATTTGCAAATTACCTTCGATATTTTGCATGGCAGGATAACCTGCATCCCAAAATTCTTTGATTTCACTTGGTGGATATGGTTTGAGCCATGTTATTTCGGAAGCTGCTAAATAACCTCCTTGTTTAAGTAAGGGTCTCCATTGTTTTAACCCATTTTCAAACCCGATAATATAAATTGCACCTTCAGCCCAAATAATGTCAAAGTTTGTGTTAGGAAAATCAAGTGTAAACATATCAGCATTGATGACTTGGATTCTGTCTGACAATCCTTTTTGAAGCACTTGTTGTTTAAGTTCATCAATATAAATAGAATGATTATCAATAGCAACAATTTTTCCGCTTGTCAGGCTAGCTAAATCGAAAGTCTGAATGCCTGTCCCACAGCCAATATCCAAAATATTTGGATTTTGTGGCAAATCAATCATTTGAAGAAAAGCATTTCTTGTTGATTCAGAATTACCAGGGCCTTCTCTAGGTAAACTCTGATGAATTTGAAAAAAAATTTCTGTTTGCTTATCGTTCACACCTACTCCCCATCATGGTCTATAGTAAAGGTGGCAAGAGTTAAAACCCTACAAACTTTCGTTTATTTACTGCTATTAATAGGATAAATCAACTAGACAATTGTGATTTTACTGGCTGCTTTTGTAGCCTTTGCTCTTGCCTCTTGTACATCAGTACCTTTAGCTAAAGCTACTCCCATACGGCGATAAGGATGAGCGCTGGGTTTACCAAAAAGCCTAATATCAACATCTTTTGCAGATAAAGCTTCAGCGACACCTGTAAATGCAACAGAATCTGATTTTTCAGCAGCTAAAATAACGGCACTAGCTGATGCACTTAGCTGTTCTATATGGGAAATTGGTAAGCCTAAAATAGCTCTGAGATGCAGTTCAAATTCGTTGAGATTTTGTGAGATTAATGTCACCATTCCTGTATCATGGGGTCGGGGAGAAAGTTCGGAAAAGATAACTTCATCTTGGGTGATGAAAAATTCAACACCAAAAATTCCGGCTCCACCTAAAGCATCTGTGACTTTTTTGGCTATTTGTTGAGATTGTAATATTTTGTCTTCAGAAATACCTGCTGGTTGCCACGACTCTTGATAATCTCCTCTTTCTTGACGATGACCAATCGGAGAACAGAAGATTGTCGGTGCATTCCACTGTTTAATTGTTAGTAAAGTAATTTCGATTTCAAAGTTGATAAATTCTTCGACTATTACCTTTTGACTGTCACCTCTAGAATTAGCGATCGCATAATTCCAAGCTTTTTCTACTTCACTCTGGGATGATACCACAGACTGACCTTTACCAGAAGAAGACATTACGGGTTTAACTACATTAGGAAACCCTATTTCATTGGAAATAGCAATCAATTCTGTTAAAGTTTCTGCATAACCATACTTAGCAGTTCTAATACCTAATTCTTGATGTGCCAGTTCCCTAATTCTGTCACGATTCATTGTATAGTTAGTAGCCGCCGCCGTGGGAATAACTGTAATTCCTCTTTGTTCAAACTCTAAAAGTTTTTCTGTTCTAATAGCTTCAATTTCTGGTATAATAAAGTCAGGTTTATACTTTGTTACTACAGCTTCTAAAGCATCAGCACTAAGCATAGAAATAACTTCAAAACAGTCAGCCACTTGCATAGCAGGAGCATTGGCATAGCGGTCAACAGCAATCACATAATTTCCTAAACGTTGAGCAGCAATTACAAATTCTTTGCCTAGTTCTCCTGAACCTAACAACATCAGTTTTTGGGGTAAATTAATTGAATTATTCATCAATTTAATTTAAACTATTTCAAATTTTTGTGTTTTCATTAATCATCTATTGAAGAGTTAAATATGGCTCCTCGTCTTTGTAAATCTTTACGTTGCAATTCGGTCAAGCCAATACCAAAGCCAAGCTGACATCCTACAACTAAAGTGTCCAACCAAATAGTCTCATTTAAGGTTGCACCTTGTAAATTAGCATTTCTTAAATCGGCTTTGGTAAAGTTGACAAATAACAAGTCTGCATTTAATAAACTACTATTTTGCAAGTTAACTCTTGATAAATTTCCCCGGATAAAGTTGACTTCATCTAAAATTAAACCAGATAAATCTGCCCCGACTAAATTGGGAAATTTTAGCTGGCTGGGATTTTGAAAAAATCGCATTATACAAGTTATATTTGCTTCATTAAGACGCATTTGAGTTAAGAAATCATAACGAGCTATACCTAATGTTTGGAGAATTTGTAGACGTTTTAAGGGACTTTGTTTTAAAAATTCGATAGCGGTAGAGCGTAAGTCTAGAATGGGACTATTGAGCATAATAATACTTGTTTATTTATTTTGAATTAAAGTTACGTCAGGAACAGTGTACAATACCTTGCTGTCCTATCCTGGAGATAAGTAATATTGTGGGTGAGACTGTGTTTTTCAGTGTTGTGATACCGACTTATAATCGTCAGCCGATTTTAGAAAAATGTCTCCGCGCTTTGGAGGCGCAGGAGTTCAGTACTTCCAGCTCAGTCAGTGATTACGAGGTTGTCTTGATAGATGATGGTTCTACTGATGGCACATTGAAGTGGTTAGCGGCACACAAAGACGAGTTTCCTCATGTACGTTGGTTTCAACAAAACCATGCTGGCCCAGCCGCAGCACGAAATTTAGGAGTAGAACAAGCGCAGGGTGATACAATTATCTTTATTGATAGTGATTTAGTGGTACTAAAAGATTTTTTACAAGCTCATGCAAATGCATTAGTAGCAGGACAAAAGCAATTAGACTGCGATCGCTTTTTTACTTACGGTGCAGTAATTAATACTTGCAACTTCGATAATCCTACTGCTGAACCCTATAAAATCACAGATTTTTCAGCCGCATTTTTTGCCACAGGAAACGTTGCAATTCCTAAACATTGGTTAGAAAAAGCTGGACTTTTTGACAATAGCTTTCACCTTTATGGTTGGGAAGATTTGGAATTAGGAGTAAGATTAAAAAACTTAGGTTTAAAACTAATTAAATGTCCGGCTGCTGTTGGCTATCACTGGCATCCAGCATTTAAATTAGAACAAATTCCCAGCTTAATAGAAAAAGAAATTCAACGCGGACGTATGGGAGTTTTATTTTATCAAAAGCATCCTACTTGGGAAGTAAGGATGATGATTCAAATGACTTGGCTGCATCGTTTACTTTGGGGTATCCTCTCACTCAATGGCGCACTTAATGAAAAGACGATGGCTCCTTTTTTGCGTTGGTTGATTAATTTAGGTAGACCTCAATTAGCTTTAGAAACTGCTCGAATTTTTCTAAATTGGTATAACGTTAAAGGTGTTTATGAAGCTTATGCTCAAATGCAGAAAGCATCATAAGAATGAGCGCCTACAGTAAATTTTATGGGCAAACTGACCCAGTAAAACATATATATGTTAACCTAGGAGAGTTGACTAATCTCGCACACCTAAGAATTCGGGTGTTTCCTGACGAACGGAAATACGCTTGGGTGGAGGTTTAACCCGAATAGGAGAAAAAAATACATGCCAGTCGTTTCTTTGGCTCAGATGATGGAGTCTGGGGTTCACTTTGGGCATCAAACCCGGCGGTGGAACCCGAAAATGTCTCCTTACATTTACACTTCCCGCAATGGTGTACACATCATTGATTTGGTGCAAACTGCCCAATTGATGGAAGATGCTTATACGTACATGAGAACTCAATCGGAGCAAGGCAAAAAATTCCTGTTTGTTGGCACTAAGCGGCAAGCAGCAGGAATTATCGCTCAAGAAGCTGCTCGTTGTGGCTCTCATTATATCAACCAACGTTGGTTGGGGGGAATGCTCACCAACTGGGCGACCATCAAAACCAGAGCAGACCGTCTCAAAGATTTAGAACGCCGTGAAGAAAGTGGCGCGTTGGAATTATTGCCCAAGAAAGAAGCTTCGATGCTGCGTCGGGAGATGGCAAAGCTTCAGAAATATTTAGGTGGCATTAAAACAATGCGGAAAGTTCCTGATATTGTGGTGATTGTCGATCAAAAACGGGAATATAACGCAGTTCAAGAATGCGAAAAATTAGGGATTCCAATTGTATCGATGTTAGATACAAACTGTGATCCGGATGTAGTAGATATTCCGATTCCAGCGAATGATGACGCTATCAGGTCAATTAAGTTGATAGTTGGCAAATTAGCAGATGCCATTTATGAAGGTCGTCACGGTCAATTGGATGCAGAAGACGACTACGAAGATTACGAAGGCGGTGACGAGGATTACGATTACGACGAAACCGAGTACACCGACTCAGTAGTTCCCAACGACGAAGAGGGAGAAGAATAACTTTAGTTATGAAGGATGAAATTTCATCCTTCATACTTGACACCGTCCTGAGTAAGATAGAAATACTCAACACCTGTGAGCGATTACAACTCTAGGTCAAGTTAGGAATTGAGGCAACATGGCGGAAATATCTGCAAAACTCGTCCAAGAGCTACGCCAAAAAACTGGTGCTGGCATGATGGACTGCAAAAAGGCGCTAAAAGAAACTGAAGGCGACATAGAAAAAGCCATAGAATGGTTGCGACAAAAAGGCATCGCTTCGGCGGGTAAAAAAAGCGATCGCATTGCGGCAGAAGGTCTAGTAGACACCTACATTCAGCCTGATGGTCAAGTAGGTGTACTTATAGAAGTTAACTGCCAAACTGATTTTGTCGCCCGTAACGAAGCTTTTAAAGCTTTAGTTAAGAATCTAGCCAAGCAAGCAACAACTGCTGATAGTGTTGAGGCTTTATTAGCTCAACCCTACATTGAAGATAAAAACGTCACTGTAGAACAATTCATCAAGCAAACCATAGCCCAACTTGGTGAAAACATTCAGGTGCGTCGCTTCGTCAGTTTTTCGCTAGCAAAAGGTAAACCAGGTGTAGTAGATAGCTATATTCACACTGGCGGTCGTGTTGGTGTGTTGGTTGAACTTAACTCAAAAACTGACTCAGCAGCTGGTAATGAAGAATTTCAAGCCTTGGCACGGAATACGGCTATGCAAGTCGCGGCTTGCCCGAATGTCGAGTATGTGACCGTAGATCAAATTCCGGCTGAAATTGCCCAAAAAGAAAAAGACATTGAAATGGGGCGAGATGATTTGGCTAACAAGCCAGAGAACATCAAAGAAAAGATTGTTCAGGGACGGATCGAGAAACGCCTGAAAGAAATGACTTTGCTGGATCAGCCCTACATTCGCGATCAAAGTATTTCTGTAGAAGACTTGGTGAAGCAAGTTAAGGCTCAAGTTGGCGAAGAGATCCAAGTCAATCGCTTTGTACGTTATGTGCTGGGCGAGGGCATTGAAAAGCAAGAAAGTAACTTTGCTGATGAAGTTGCTGCACAAATGGGTAACAAGTAATTGAAGTTAGGAGTTAGCAGAAACTTTGCTTCATAACTCTTAACTTAATAACTATTGCAATAACAGGTCAGTCAAATTAAATTGTGCTGACCTGTTTTATTCGTTATCAGGATCAGGATATTGATAAAAACTCTACCCAAACAACTGACAACTGACCACTGACCACTGACAACTGACGCATAGTTAAATATAAAATTTAAAGTCCTTTGGATGACTATTTGAAAATAAATAGGTACATTTGTACCATGCTAAGGTTGAGATGAGCTATCAAAAGAAGATATGGCAAGAGCAATTGAGCGAATTGAGCAGGATATCGCAGCCCTGCAAGAACAGATCCGGGCGATCGCAACAGAACTTCATAGCGCTTATGCCAGTTATCTAACTACTTTGGGGCAAGCCTTACAAAAACAGTTGATTCTGGCTAGTTACCACTTGTGTACTCAAGGGTATCCCGAAAAATTCTTAGGTTTGTCATTAAATCAGCGGCAAAAATTACAACAAGCTATCCGTAAATTAGGTAAACAGGCAGCTGAGAAATTGCTCGCTTTGATGAAAAGTGAGGAAGACAGAGAATTGCTAACTGATGAAGAGAGCGATGAGAAATTAACAGATGAAGAAAGTCTACGCCCTACCCTTTGGGAAGAGATTAGCTCCACGGTAAGCAACCCAGAAGAACTATACACCCCATCACCCCGTTACTTAACATCCCCTGACCCTTCTAACCCCGTAGAATTAGCAAAATGGCAACAGGGATTAGAACATCAGACACAACAAACTCTGAAAAAAGTCTCCCATGACGCTAATCTGGTATTACAAAAAGCTGATCTTTTATCCAAAAAATTACCAAAACCCATTTTAGAAGCAGCAGCAGCAGCCTCAGAAGCATCTGCCGAGGTGATGCCAGGGCCACCTAACCTTTTAAATTTGGTAATTGAAATTGAAAATGAGCAAGATGCAGAAGACTCCAAGCTGACACAGCTGATGGCGATTAATCTCAGGCTAGGGGAAATTGAATTTGCCGATGTGGCACTTTCATCTGACCGCAAGCAAATTCGCAATATTTTAGGTAAGCTAAACAAGCTAGGACGAGAGTATCAAAAAAAGCAACGAGAGCGATCAATTGCTGAAGCCGAGGCTGCATGGCGTGCTAGTTGGTTTGAGGATTAATCCAGAGTCAAACAGTAATAACCAATGACTAATGACACGCCAGATTGGATTAGATTACATAAAGCCTTGGCAGTAGAGGCTGAACACGGCTTTACCGATTTGATGGGCAAGCAATACCGCTTCAGTGAATTTCTCAGCCTGACTTTTGGTAAATTCCCCACAATCTTACCTGCTATTGAACGCCGCCGTTGGCAAGAATTAGCTGGGCAATTTGTTAATTATCCCCATTTGGTACTAGAAGAAAGACAACATTTAGTAGCAGAAACTCGTAGATATCTTTATCAACTGCAAAAAGAGCCAGGGAGCAGCACTTCGACTACTTCGGCTACGCTCAGCACAAGTTCGCTCAGTGGCCGGGGAGCAGGGGAACAGAAAAGAAATTATCAATCTCAAGTCAAAAATCCTACATCTCCTATGGTTGCGGAGGTGAGTAAAAGACTTGCGCCAAAAATTGATCAAAAACTGAGTGATTTACCAGAAATTGGCATTAGAAAAGCTGATAAGTTGGCAGTTTTGAATTTGTATACTGTGCGTGATCTGTTGTTCTATTATCCCCGCGACCACATTGACTATGCACGTCAGGTAAATATCCGTGAGTTACAGGCGGGTGAGACAGTAACAATAGTAGCCACCGTGAAGCGTTGTAATTGTTTTACTAGCCCGAAAAATCAGAAATTATCAATTTTAGAACTGATATTAAAAGATAATACAGGTCAAATTAAAATTAGTCGCTTTTCTGCTGGTGCGCGTTTTACTAGTCGTGCTTGGCAAGAAAGTTTAAAACGCCGCTATCCAGTAGGTAGTATTCTAGCAGCGTGTGGGTTGGTCAAAGGTAGTAAATATGGCTTGACCCTGGATAATCCAGAATTGGAAGTTTTGGCAAATCCAGGAGATGCAATTGAGTCACTAACGATTGGGCGGGTAGTGCCAATTTATGCCCTAACCGAGGGAGTGATGGCAAGTATGGTGAGACAGGCAGTTACTACCGTTTTGCCAGCCGCAGTTCATCTCAAAGATCCTTTGCCTAAAGGTTTGCGCGAAAAATATGGTTTGATGGAATTGAAGGATGCGATCGCTAATATTCATTTCCCTGATGATAGCGCTACCTTACAAGTTGCTCGTCGTCGCTTAGTCTTTGACGAATTTTTCTACCTCCAACTTGGTTTACTGCAACGTCAACAGCAAGCAAGACAAATTCAAACTAGTGCCATTCTTGCTCCCAAGGGTCAGTTAATTGAAAAATTCTACGAAATTCTGCCCTTTCAACTAACTAACGCACAGCAACGAGTTCTTAACGATATTCTCAACGACTTACAAAAGTCTGCACCGATGAATCGTTTAGTACAAGGTGACGTAGGTTCTGGTAAAACTGTTGTGGCTGTAATTGCCATCTTGGCAGCAATTCAATCTGGTTATCAAGCAGCACTCATGGCTCCTACAGAAGTGTTAGCAGAACAGCATTATCGCAAGTTAGTCAGTTGGTTTAACCTTTTACATTTACCAGTAGAATTACTCACAGGTTCCACCAAAGCTGCTAAACGGCGAGAAATTCACTCTCAACTAGAAACTGGTGAACTACCTTTGTTGGTGGGAACTCACGCTTTAATTCAAGATACCGTCAACTTTCAGCAATTGGGTTTAGTAGTAATTGATGAACAGCATCGCTTTGGAGTCAAACAGCGGGCGCTATTACAACAAAAAGGCGAACAACCCCATGTATTAACTATGACTGCTACTCCCATCCCCCGGACACTGGCACTGACAATACATGGAGATATGAATGTCAGTCAAATTGATGAACTGCCACCGGGACGGCAAAAGATTCAGACTACTATGTTAACAGGGCAGCAACGCACCCAAGCTTATGACTTAATTCGCCGCGAAGTTGCCCAAGGAAGGCAAGTTTATGTGGTGTTGCCATTGGTAGAAGAATCAGAAAAACTAGATTTGCGATCGGCGGTAGAGGAGCATCAAAAGTTACAAGAAAGTATTTTTCCAGACTTTCAAGTGGGATTACTGCACGGTCGCATGAGTTCAGCCGATAAGGACGAAACAATCACCAAATTCCGCGATCGCGAGACCCAAATTTTAGTTTCTACCACTGTTGTTGAGGTTGGTGTAGATGTACCGAATGCCACAGTAATGCTGATTGAAAATGCGGAACGATTTGGTTTATCTCAGCTACACCAACTACGGGGGCGTGTCGGTCGAGGCGCGGCTCAGTCCTATTGTTTGTTGATGAGCAGTACTAGAAGTCCCGATGCTCAACAACGGTTGAAGGTATTGGAACAGTCCCAGGATGGCTTTTTTATTTCAGAAATGGATATGCGGTTTCGTGGCCCTGGGGAAGTACTGGGAACTCGGCAATCAGGAGTGCCAGATTTTACCTTAGCTAGTTTAGTAGAAGACGAGGAAATATTACTTCTGGCGCGGCAAGCAGCAGAGAAGGTGATAGAGATCGATGTAACTTTAGAGCGTTGGACTTTGATGAAAGCAGAGTTGAAGTATCGGTATGAGCGACTAATGGGTGGAGCGATTTTGACCTAATCGTAACCCGGTGGGTTTCGGAAAGCATTAATGACTCGATCAAGCTTGTCTGCGATCGCCAACAACTCCATTTCGCACCACCGCTTACCAACAATTTGCATCCCAATTGGCAAGCCGTTTTGAGTTTGTCCAATTGGAATCACGACAACAGGATGCCCACTTAGATTAAATGGCATAGTATAAGCTCCGTTGGCCACAGCATGAGGGTAAGATCTGCCATCAATATCAATAGCACTCCAAGCGTTTCGATGAGTAAAAGCAGAAGTTGCTGCAACAGGAGTCAGCCAAGCATCCCAAGGTTCTAATGCCTCATCCATTTCGGCTATGAAGCGATCGCGTTCGGTGAGTGCCTCAAAATATCCTTTTAGGCTGGGATTCAATAATTCTGGTAGAAGGCGGCTGAAATCTCCCATTTTGCGGAGTTCTTTATCGCCTTGGGTGGCAGTGCGAAATATCTGCTGCAAACTTCGACGCACATTATATTGATCTATTGGTTGAGCGTAGATGTTAATGTATGCAGCCATCCGTCCATAAAGATTGAGTATTTGTGATAGCTCAAATTTTTTAGGAAACCAATGTTCTATTTGGACACCTACTTGAGATAGTGTTTGGGCGATCGCAGCCATTGCCGAGCCAATTTCGGATGCAACCGGAACTTCTGCCCATTCATCACTCCAAGCAATTTTGAGATTTTGCAAAGACTTACCAGAGGGCGTATCTAATGGAATTGGCGGGACATCAGGACGGCGAATATCAGCACCTGCGATTAATGAAAAGCATAGCCGAATATCTTCAAGCGATCGCCCAAAACAACCCACTGTAATCATTTGCCGAAGACATATTGGCATTCCAGGCACTTCTGGAATTTGCCCGGCTGTAGAAATCCGGCGATCTGTAGGCTTCAAACCATACACACCACAGAAATGAGCAGGTTGACGCACTGAACCCGCAATATCGTTGCCTAAATCCAAGCTTGAAAGTCCTGCTGCCACAGCCGCAGCACTACCTCCAGAACTACCCCCAGCAGTGTAGTCCAGATTCCAAGGATTGTTGACTCGTGGAAACAAAGAATTTGTACTTTGGTAATCACCAGCCAATTCCGCCATATTCGTCTTTCCCAGGATGATTGCTCCTGCTTTCCGCAGCCTTGCCACAACGCTAGCATCTTGTTGAGGTACATAGTCTTTAAGAGGAATGTAACCTGCTGTGGTTAATAGTCCCTCTGTTTCAAAAATATCTTTAATCGTGATTGGAACTCCGTGCAGAACTCCCCAGTTTTCTTTTTTACTTAAAGCTTCGTCTGCTAGCTTGGCCCTGACAAGGGCATTATCTGCATCCAGTGTACAAACGGCATTCAGCTTACTGTTGTGTTTAGCGATTTGATGCAGATGAGCATTGATAACTTCAACAACAGAAACAGTGCGATCGCGAATCATCTGCGCTAGTTTATGCGCTGGAGTAAACGTTAGGCTACTCATAAATATTAAACTGGTAGTTCTTAATAAAGTTATTCTCAAAAAGTAAGGATTCAGGTCTAATATTGAGGAAGCAAAGAAGGGCGAGACTGATAATTAGTAGAGTCAGCAATTAGAGCTTGTGCAAAAAAATCAATTACAAGCTTGGTTCCCATAACCAGTGATTGCCATAATCATTAACCAGGCGGAGTTCGCTGGGAATATTAGTTCCTTTGTCCAATGTCTACCAACTCCTTGAACAGCAAAGGTTGAAATTCCACCTAAACCTGCAACAATCTAAATATCACCATCTTCTTTGTAAGTTCCAATGTCTTGTGAACGAATGTTATCTATCCTAGAAGAAGTTGCATTTCCCATACGATACAAATCAACGTGAGTTTTTCTCATACCAATCAGTTAAAGACTTAGACTTCAGGTTATAGAATGATCGCACTTCCTCTGATACAGTAAGAAATGCGATCGCTAACTTGATTTACTTCGCTACCATCAAATTAACTGGCGCAACCCCAGCTAAATCCAAAATTGGTGTAATCAAATCTTCTCGCTTCACCGCCATCATGTGGACACCCTGACATAATTGCCGCGCAATTTGTACTTGCTCCGCTGCAATTTTCATGCCTTCTGCAAGCGGCTCTTTGGCTTGTGCCAACCTATCAATAATATGTTCGGGGATATTTACACCCGGAACGCACCTATTAATAAATTGAGCATTTTTCGCTGACTTCAACAAAAAAATTCCTGCCAAAATTGGTTTTTTATGGGTAGAAGCTATCTTATCCATAAACTTTTCTAGTCTTTCAAAATCAGTAATTAATTGACTTTGAAAAAACTGCGCTCCGGCTTCTATTTTGCGTTCAAATCGACTTTGTAAACCTGACCAACTTGCACATTGCGGATCTACGGCTGCACCTGCAAATAAATCTGTCGCTTCGTCACTCAAAGGTTTTTCGTTACAATCAACGCCTTGATTTAATTTACGAATTAATTGCAGCAATCGCACAGCTTCTAAGTCAAACACAGCTTTGGCATCGGGATGATCGCCTGCTTTTACTGGGTCGCCAGTCAAAGCTAAAATGTTACGAATACCCAAGGCATGAGCGCCCATGAGATCGGCTTGTAAACCAATACGGTTGCGATCGCGGCAAGCCATCTGACAAATTGGTTCAATGCCGTTTTGCAATAAAATTGCTGATGCCACTAATGAAGACATCCGTAATACAGCGCGGCTACCATCAGTAATGTTGACGGCATGAACCCTCCCCTTAAGGGTCGCCGCCATTTGCAGCATTTGTGCTGGATTTCCTCCTTTTGGTGGTGCTACCTCGGCGGTAACTAAAAATTCTCCCGCTTGCGTGGCTCTACGGAAATGATTCAAATTGTTATAGCTATAGCTATGGTTATTGTCCATAACATTGATAATTTAGTTCTCTTCAAGGGTAAAACAAATCACACCTTAAAGAGAAACTATCACCAGAAGAGGCAGAGGAGCAGGGAGCAGGGGAGCAGAGGAGCAGGGGAGCAGGGGAAGCAACAAGAGGGGGGAAAAGGTTAAAGGGTAAAGGGTAAAGGATGAAGAAACAAACCCTTTAACCCTTCCCCTTTCCCCCTTACCCCTTCTTTCCCATGCCCCATGCCCTTTTGTTTGACTTACACAGGCAAATAATAGCCCAAAGCAGCTTTTACATCTGCTAAAGTTTGATTAGCGATCGCTTGAGCTTTTTCTCTACCATCGCGTAGCACAGAATCTAAATAGCCTTTGTCTTCTGTAATTGCTTGATATTTTTCTTGGATTGGTTGTAAAGCTGCGATCGCACTTTCCATTAATAAGGGCTTAAATTGCCCCCAACCCATATCCTGACACTCAGCGGCTACTTCTTCTTTGCTTTTTCCAGAAAATAGCATATATAGAGTTAACAAATTATTACACTCTGGACGCTCTGGATCGTCGAAGGTCAAACCACGAATCGGATCAGTTTTACAACGTTTAATTTTGTACTGAATTTGCTCTGGTGAATCTAGTAAATTAATTCGGCTCAAGTCGGAAGGATCAGACTTAGACATTTTGCGTGTCCCGTCTGCCAAACTCATTACCCTGGCTCCTTCCTTACGAATCAAAGGATCTGGTAACTTCAGTACTGGCTGATCTGGTTTAGCAAATAAATGATTAAATCGCGCGGCAATATCTCGTGTCAATTCCAAGTGTTGCTTTTGGTCTTCACCCACTGGCACTTTATCAGCTTGATAAAGCAAAATATCAGATGTCATTAACACAGGATAATCTAACAAGCCGACGCTGACATTTTCTCCCTGTTTGACAGCCTTTTCTTTGAACTGGATCATATCTTCCAACCAGTTCAAGGGTGTAATGCAGTTGAGTAACCAAGTGAGTTCACTGTGAGCAGAAACGTGAGATTGTACAAAAATAGTGGAATGCTGTAAATCTAGACCACAAGCTAGATAGAGCGCCGCTAGGGTGTAGGTATCAGATGCCAACTTAGTCGGGTCATGTGGTGCTGTAATCGCGTGCAAATCAGCAACGAAGAGGTAATTTTCGTATTCGCTTTGACCTTTTACCCAGTTACCAATGGCTCCGAAATAGTTACCCAAATGCAAATTACCCGTTGGTTGAACTCCAGAAAGAACGCGCTGCTTGCCCATAAATTTCACTCTAGTAATCTCAAATCTGCGTTATGTATAGCGATAAGTCGCTGAGTGCCGACGCAAAACTCATTTAATTTTGACACTTTCTAGGGTAACTCGCTGTTGAGGATGAGATATTTAACGGTATTGCTGATTTATGGGATGCATTTTATCTCACGCAGAGGCGCAAAGGCAAGGCAGTACGGTCTTGGGGGTTTCCCCCATGAGTGACTGCCGTGCAGAGAGGATAAGGAGTTTTAAGTTTCAATATCTCAGGAATGAGGATTTAGGCAAAGCCTAAGTGTGTGGCTTTGTTACCGTTAAAAAAAATATCGGATGCAGGTCTGACTACTTTCTTATGCTAAATTACTAAGGCTTGGGGTTGGGAAACTCCGGTGAGATTCCGGGACTGTGCCGCAGCTGTAAAGGTTAGGATTCACTTTTTTCTTTCCGAGTCAGAATGCCAACTCCAGCAATGTCTTTATGGCATATTTATTATCTACTCTCTGCGTCGCACAGAGAAGGAGTCTGAGTTTTGCTGTCTGGATTAACTCCCTGTCCTGGGTTATTTTACACCACACCTGCTCAAGATGGTACATTGTCTCGCCTGAGAATACCCGGTGGCATTCTTGATAGTCAACAATGTCGGGCGATCGCAGATATAGTTGACCAGTATGGCGGTGGTTATGTTGATGTGACGAACCGCGCTAATATCCAAATCCGTGAGATTGATGGCAAGCTCAGTACCGCAGTTTTGAAGTATCTCCAGGATATGGGGCTAGGTTCTCGCAACACTGCTGTAGACCACATCCGTAATATTATGACCAGTCCTACGGCTGGTATTGATCCTCAAGAGGTGATTGATACCCGTCCTTTTGTCCAAAGTTGGAATGATTATATTGAGGCACATCCAGCTTTATCAGGACTGTCTGCCAAATTTAGCGTTTGCTTTGACGGTGGTGGAATAGTTCGAGTGAGCGATCGCCTCAATGATATCGCCTTTGTTGCGGTTTTAGTTGATGGTAAAGTTTACTTCCGCCTTCATTTAAGTGTCGGCGTAAAAGGAAAGCCACCTGTTGCAACGGGAATTTTACTTTCACCTGAGCAATGTTTGCCAGTGTTGGCTGCTTTGGCTAATGTTTATTTAAATCATATTGATACAAATAGTAGACGCAAGGCACGTCTGAGGGAAGTAGTTAATGATTTGGGTTGTGAAAGTTATTTACAGGAAGTAGACAAAAGTTTGCCTTTTGCTCTTTTCACCACAGAAGATCAGGTAATGGAGGGACAATTCTCCAATCTTTTTGTAGAAAGTTCAGATAACCAGTATCAGCATATCGGCATCCATCCCCAGCGGCAAAAAGGTTTATTTTATATTGGCGTTGTGTTGCCTCTTGGTCGCTTGGAGAGTAGGCAAATTATGGGTTTAGCGGATTTAGCCCAAAGATATGGTAGTGGTACTTTGAGGTTAACTCCTTGGCAGAATTTGCTGCTTACTGATATTCCCCAAACAAGGCTTGCTGATGTCCAAAAAGAAATTACATTTTTAGGCTTAGATTACTCAGCCAACAATATTAAAAGCGGATTAGTTGCCTGTTCTGGTAGCCGGGGTTGTGCTGCTGCTGCTACAGATACTAAAGGTCATGCATTAGCATTAGCCAAGTATCTCGAAACTCGCCTGACTTTAGATTGCCCAGTTAATATCCACTTTAGCGGCTGCGAAAAATCTTGCGCCCAACATAGCAAAAGTGATATCACCTTGCTCGGTGTCAGTAATGGCAAGAGGTCGAGTTATCACATTTATATTGGTAATGGTGACAGCAATCAAAAATTTGGCCGCGAACTCTACCAATATGTCAGCTTTGATGAATTGCCTGCATTGGTAGAACAAATGTTAAAGGTATATCAAATCAAACGCATAAATGTTAACGAATCATTTGGTGAATTTGCTAACCAATATGCGTTGGCGCAACTCAAACAGTTCTTCTCACCAAATACGGCATTCCATCAAGAAAGAATCACCGCCTCTCCTCTGGCATAAAAAGCATAGGTAATACCAATTCACAAAGATTCTAATACACTTTAAATTCTTTCCCCCTGCCCCAATTCCCATGTCCGATTACATCCGAGATGCTAGTGAAATTTATCGCAATTCCTTTGCCATTATCCGGTCGGAAGCTAACTTAGATGTGCTGCCACCAGATGTAGCAAAAGTTGCAGTGCGTCTGATTCATGCCTGTGGAATGACTGATATTGTCACTGATTTGGGATATTCATCAACGGCGGTACAAGCGGGACGAGCTGCCCTAGCGGCAGGAGCAGCAATTTTGTGTGACTGTCGCATGGTTGCGGAAGGCGTTACCAGAAAGCGGTTGTCAGCGAATAATCCAGTAATTTGTACGCTGTATGAGCCAGAAGTCCCAGAAATGGCTAAACGCCTTGGTACTACAAGGTCAGCAGCAGCTTTGGAATTGTGGCACTCTTATCTAGAAGGAGCAGTTGTGGCTATTGGTAATGCACCCACAGCCCTATTCCGCCTGCTGGAAATGCTTGACGAGGGAGCGCCTAAACCAGCGCTGATTTTGGGTTTTCCAGTGGGATTTGTGGGTGCAGCCGAATCAAAGGCAGCATTGGCAGCAGATAGCAGAAATGTCCCTTTTATAACTTTACATGGTCGGCGTGGTGGCAGTGCGATCGCCGCTGCCGCAGTTAATGCCCTAGCAACGGAGGAGGAATGATCATGACAGCTAAAGGTCGTCTCTATGGAATTGGTGTAGGGCCTGGTGATCCAGAACTATTGACCCTCAAAGCGTTGCGGCTATTACGGGCTGCCCCTGTGGTTGCTTATCAATCGGCAACAGACAAAGAAAGTATAGCGCGGGCGATCGCTGCACAGTATCTAACTGGCAATCAAATCGAGGTATCATATCACCTCCCCCGTGCTTTAGAGCCTGAGAAAGCTGAGTCTATTTACGATAAGGAAGTTGAACCAATTGCTCAACATTTAGCTGCTGGGCGAGATGTAGCGGTACTGTGTGAAGGCGACCCGTTTTTCTACGGCTCATTTATGTATGTGTTCACGCGCTTATCTGAGCATTACCAAACAGAAGTCGTCCCTGGAGTTTCTTCACTCATGGCTTGTCCTGTGGCATTGGGTGTACCGTTTACCTATTACAACGATATTTTGACTGTCCTCCCTGCTCCCATGCCAGCAGAACAATTGACTACACAATTGCTGACGACTGATGCAGCGGCCATTATGAAGCTAGGCCGGCATTTTACCAAAGTGCGGGATGTGTTACATCAATTGGGCTTAGCATCACGGGCGCTCTATATTGAACGGGCGACAACGGCACGGCAACGAATTATACCGCTTGATGAAGTTAATCCGGCGGAAGTACCCTATTTTGCAATGATTGTGATCCCAACCAAAAATCGACTGTAATAAATACATTTATCGGGCAAGTGGGCATGGGACAGTGATACAAAAATGTCCTGATACGGCGCTAAAGGTTAGAAGAATTTATACAGACAAATAATTCTTTGTGTAAGTACCAGGAGCTACTGCAATCATGGCTATGACATCCGTTTATGTATTAAAAATTGCTGAAAATCATACTATTGAAATTGCTCAAGATGAATTGCGATCGCTATTAGGTGAAATTGAAGCTGAATTACATCGTAGTCAAGTTTATCGTCGTGCTGTTGCTAGTTTACAAAAATTACTAGGTTCTTCAAACGAACATGCCAAGACTTTATTTAAAGCTGTAGGTAGAGAAGCCATTGGTTTAGCATTTCAGCAGTTTGCCCAAAAACATCCACACGTTACAGATACTGATCCACCTACGGATACTGCTGCCGTTTTATCAAATGTTGAACAAGAAAATGTTACTGACTTATCAGCTTGTATAGCTAATGTTAAATTAAATTCTCAAAATACTAGTACAAATACTAATGAAGAAAATTTAATGTCGGCATCTACAATGGTAGCAAATACAACTATCAATTTTATGAAAAAATCAGAAAGCAACCTTCCAGTAGCAATACTGATGAAGTGGCTAAAACCAAATAAACAACCTTCAAAAACTGAAATAGTCAATCAAGCTGCTGAACAACGCTTGGAACAATTACGTCAAATCGGTCAGCAATTAAAACAAGCTCGTGAAGCTCAAGGTCTTTCTTTAAGACAACTTAATATTTATACTCATATCGCTATCCATCAAATGGAAGCGTTAGAAAATGGCAATTTTGAGTTATTGCCAGAAGATATTTTGGTACGTGGTTTTATTCGCCTAATGGGCAATGCTTTAGGACTAAACGGCACAATTTTAGCTACCTCTTTACCTGCAACTGAGACAGCGAAATCGGTTATACCTTCTTTGTCTGGTTCTAAAAATATGCCTGGAGGATTGGGAATAGCAATCAGCCCCACACATTTATATATAGGTTATACAGCTCTTGTTGCTGGGGCTGTGGGAGGATTATCTTTAATTTCTCAGCAAGTAAATCCTGACAAAGGACTGAATCCAAATATCATCGTTATTCCCCCGTCATCTATTTCTCAATCACCTCAAAATACTGAACCGACTGTTAAACCAGGACTAAAGGCTAATACTACTGGTATCACTGTTGGTTCAGATATTGCTCCACCAGAGGCATTTTAAGGGACTTCCAGCTAAAAAAATATCCCATCACTATTTAGGCAGGGGAGCAGGGAGCAAAGAGAAATATATTATCTGAGTAAATTGGATAATTTATTTTCTGGAAGTCCCTAAAGCAATTTCCTTTTTTTATGAATTGATCGCACTTAAATCGGACTCAATCAATGAGTTCAACAATGTCCACAACTGCAAATCGGTAAAGTCTGGAATTGCCATAAATGCGCCAATTTCTCGCAAAATCTGGGGATCATAAGTAGAGGCAATACCAATAGTACGAATGTTAGCAGCGATCGCAGCCCGAATGCCAGAGGGAGAGTCTTCTAATGCGATCGCTTCTTCTGCTTTGATTTCCAATTTTTCTAAGGCGACTTGATAAGGAGTGGGATCAGGTTTACCTGCTAGACAATCTTCTGCTAAAACAACTGTGTGGAAAGCTGCTTGGATTCCTAGAACCTTTAGCATAAATTCTGCATTTAATCTAGGTGCATTAGTTACTAAAGCGCGTTTGAGTTGATGTGCATCTGTCCAGGCTATTAATTCGGCAAAACCACTTAGTGGTTTCAGTTCCCCAGCCTTATAGCGAAACAGCGCTTCTTTTTCATCTGCAAATCGTTGACCTGCTGCTAGTGATAACTGCGGCAATATATCTTTGACAATTTCTGGGTTTAAGCGACCACTAATCCTAGATTTATAAAATATCTCATCAATTTCGATGTCATAACTCAACAAAGTTTGTTTCCAAGCTTGGTAGTGTATAGGATCAGTGTTAACAATAGTGCCGTCCAAATCAAAGAGAATTGCAGTTAGCATGATTTGTTGGTAAAGTTATGAATAATTATTAAGTTAATTTACACAGTCTACATTGTTTTTTTATCCTTAGTCATTGTTCTTTTGTGAACATGAGATAAAAAACCACACAGCAGAAATCAGCTCAACCCTGAAATCTATTCTGCAACGCCAAACAAAGTTGGGAATTATTATTCGCAACTGAACTTATACTGGAGTGCTTTACCCAACAATACTCAGTCATGAATTCTGTTCCCCTTGAAACAGCTGCATCTCTAACTCTAGAAATTCCCCAGACTGTTACACCACAAATTACACTTCCTCCAATCTCAACACTCAGTCCTCGAATTTCTAAGAATGCTATTCGCACCAGTTTAAAAGCTTCCACTACAGATGCCGTTCTAGCAACGGTTTTTTCTATAACGACTGGCGGAATCCTACTGAGTAATTTTCTAGTGGAATTAGATGCTAGTCCAGTGGTATTTGGGATGCTATCTTCTATCCCCATGCTGGTGAATCTTATTCAACCCTTCGGTGCTTACCTATCAGAACGTACCACCAGTCGCCTGCGGTATTCTCTTTGGATTCATGGAATTTCTCGGCTACTATGGCTAATTTTAGTTGTGGGCATTGCTATCTTCAATTGGGGAGGTTTAAATTCCCACCAGTTAGTAGTATTGACACTTTTGATTGTCTTATTTAGCCATCTTGTGGGAGGACTAGGAAGCGCATCGTGGTTAAGTTGGCTAGCAATGATAGTTCCTCGACGACTACGAGGTAGGTATTTTGGCTTACGCAATAGCGCTGCCAGTATGACTAATTTGCTGTGTGTCCCTTTGGCAGGTCTAACCATATCACATTGGTATGGCGGGAGTTTACAAGGTTATGGGGTGGTACTGCTAGTAGGTACTGTGTTGGGGATAGTGGGCTTGGGATGTCAATGCTTGAAAGCGGATGTGAATCCACAACTACAAAATATCGTTTTCCAGCCTCCTCAAAACTCAACAAGTGCAGCTGATGAAAATGAGCAAATTTGTATACCTAAGATTACTCCACCACAAAATGATTTTGTCAGCAGCATCTGGAAAAACTCTAACTTTTTGATGTTTTTGCTTTATTTCAGTTTTTGGATGCTGGCTATTAATCTCAGCGCTCCTTTTTTTAACTTCTACATGTTAGAAACACTACATTTAGATGTAAGTTTGGTAACAATTTATAGTAGTTTGCAAGCGGGAGCAAATTTGCTCATGCTTGTTTTGTGGGGCAAATTAGCAGATAAAATCGGCAATCGTCTAATTTTAATCTCGGTGGGGATTTTAGTGGCAGTGATACCACTATTTTGGCTAGGAATAAATACTGACAGCTTTGATTTATGGTTATGGTTGCCGCTATTACATATTTTGATTGGAGGGACTGGGGCAGCAGTTGACTTATGTAATAACAATATGCAATTAGATATTACACCAATTAGAAATCAGTCTATTTATTTTGCGATCGCAGCTGCCGTCGCTGGTGTCAGCGGTGCTTTAGGTACAACCATCGGCAGTTTAATTGCCCAATTTACGGGATCTGGAGGATTACTAGGATTGTTTGCTTTATCTAGTCTGTTGCGATTAGTAGCACTCACCCCACTAATGTTTGTAAAAGAACCAGGACGATAAGAAAGCAGAGGAGCAGGGAGAAGAGGACAAGGTGCAGGGGGCAGGGAGCAGGGGAGAAGAGGACAAGGTGCAGGGGGCAGGGAGCAGGGGAGAAGAGGAAAGAGTGTTAAGCACAAGTCAATAAGCGCGAAGTAGTTTCAAACTCCTCCTTGCACCCCGCACCCTGCCCCAATTCTTCTTAATTGCCCAATGCCCAATTCATTTTATAACTGCTTGTCCTAATACTTTTTCTTGGCTAGGGGAAAATAATTTCGCCTTAAGTTGGTAAGAATGTGATGATTGAGTAGGGGAAATTTTCAGCTTGTGGACATCCCGCAATACCGTACCTCTACTTATTTGTTCAGGAGAAACGTATCCGTCTAGCAAAAATGTATGAGAAAACTTAGTTGGATTGTCATTGTCTGCACCCGAAGCATCAGTAAAGCGATCGCGCCAACCAATTTGAAGTAAAACATCTGCTGGTAGTGGTGTGAGAAATTGCCAATAAAATGTGATAATCAAATCTCCATTTGTAGACACTTTTGTTTGATTCAAGTCATAACCTAGTAGCCGTACTTGCTCACCGAAAGACAAAGACAAAGGAAACTGGATATGTTTTATATCTTCAGCTAAAGGTAATGCGCCAGGATAAACCCATACATAGTCAACATCATGCAGCCGTACAGTGTATAGAGGTTGCTGCATAGCAAAATAATTCAATATCTTTGGTTCTGGCAATTGACGCTGCAATTGATTTTTGTAAAATACTACTCGATTCGCCTGTGTCCAAGGTTGGATTCCCGATGAAATACGCTTGTCTATGGGTAAGGTTTCACCGTGGAAATAAGTGGCAAAATATCGACTATACCAACTAGCTACTTTAATTTCTTTGACATTAGGTGACTGATTTAACCATTGTGCAGCTTTTTCTAAACCTTCCCCTTGACCAATCATAAATATATTTTGGGCTACTTTTACACCACCCAGCAAAGGATTATAGTAAGTCAAGTAATAGGGATAGTGGGGTAAAAGGAAGATAAGTTGCAACAGTAATAAAGTTAATGCTGTCAGCAGTCCGCGATCAATAAGGAAGTTAGGGACGCGATCGCCTAGCCAATATTTCATCCCAGAAATTATTTTTAGCCAACCAACCGCCCCTAGCAATCCCAGGACAGGTAAGCAAAGATTAATATAACGGTCTATTTTGTTGTCACTTAGCGATAGTATCAGCAGCACACACAGAGAAATCAGGATGAGTGCTGTCAATTCAGGCACTTTTTGCTGCTGACGGCGCAGTTTTGGTATCAGCAATACTGTACCAGTTGCTAATAACCCTGCTTGCAGCACAGGTGAGAGGCGATATGCTAACACTAACGGATAAAAAAGGATTCCTGGGGAATGAGTGAGTTGTCCTAAGAAAAAAAGAAATCCGCGATCAGACTCTTGCAAAACACCCTTGTATATCTTAGTGAAAACATATCCAGGTGAAACCCACATTGCGGGAAAAATCAGAATAAACACTACAACAATAGTGGTTACCCAAAATGCAAAATCCTGAAATTGCCGCTTCCAACCTCTTTTAGGAAAACTACTTTGCCATACTCCTAACTCAATTAATATTATTAATAAAGCAACAGCAGGTAATAAAAATAACGCAGTTATTTTTGCTGCCGTAGCTAGTCCTAAAAATAATCCCGACAATAAAAGAGATTTGCGTTCCCCATCTTTTCGCAAATATAAAAGAAACAGCAGTATAGCCAAAACAGCAAAATCAGCTTGTAGTGCATCAGTAGTAATAAAGCGTTGATATGCTAAAAAGAATGGCTCTAATAGCAGTAAGCTAACGGTACACAGGGCTACGGCTTTACTAAATAAACGTTTAGCGAGTATATATAAATACACCATACAAGCAGAAGTGATTACTGCTTGCGCTAAGCGGGGAATTATATATAAAGGAATGGGAAACTCTTGAATATTCAAACAAGCCCCCACATTTAAGGGCAAATCTATATCTATCAAGCTGGGAAAAAGCTTGTGTAGCCAGCAATTTAACCACATACTGCTACCACTCAGCCACATGTTGGGAACCCCAGGGTGATGCTTGAGAAAAGTACCGATTAAATCTCCCTCTAACAAGTGTTTAATAAATTGACTGCCACGATATATCCACAACCCCTCATCTGTATTAAGAGAAGCAGTGATTTCTAAGGTTCGTAGCGTTAATGAGATGAGGAAGATGGCAAATAATAACGGGGAACGTTTCATTGAAGCAAAAAATTCGCCTGTAACTTTTCTGGGATAGCTTATCAGACGAAGATATACAGTTTAAGTTTTTGCTTTATTTTCTTGATTATTGGAAAATCATTACTCACGAAAAACTTGAAGTATTTATAGCGGTTTTCTTATGAATGAAATAACCACTCTAGCCCCTAGCCTCTAGTTCCTAGCCTCTTTTTAATAAGACCAAGGGACGATACAAGTCCAATTTAAGGCATTGGCCGATGAAACTGGAAACCCCAAAACGACTGCGAAGCCAAATTGGGGTAGTTCACTTTATTCAGCGGCCGTGGAACTTAAGGTCATTGTCTCCCATAACACCATTGGAGGGGTATTGGGTATGGGTTGGTGCAAGGCGATCAATTGCGCTAAGGTGTTCTTTAACTGGGTACGGGGTACAATATCATCGACAAAACCGTGTTTCAGTAAATCTTCCGCAGTTTGAAAGTCTTCTGGTAGTTTTTCCCGTAGTGTTTGCTCAATCACTCGCCGACCTGCAAAGCCAATAGTTGCTTTTGGTTCTGCCAAAATGATATCTCCTAACATGGCAAAACTAGCAGTAACGCCACCAGTGGTAGGATTTGTCAAAACAGGAATGTACAACAGTTTTGCATTGCGATGGCGTTCTAGGGCTGCGGATATCTTGGCCATCTGCATTAGGGAAAGCATACCCTCTTGCATTCTAGCGCCACCTGATGTACAGACAATAATCACGGGATACCGTCGCTGAGTCGCTTGTTCAATCAAACGAGTGAGTTTTTCTCCTACGACCGAACCCATACTACCGCCCATGAAGCGAAAATCCATCACACCAAGGGCAATGTGTAAGCCATTAATTTGACCTAAACCAGTTTTAACTGCGTCTATTAAGCCAACTTTTTCTTCTGTTTCTCGTAGGCGATCGCTATAAGATTTGCGATCGCGAAATTGCAAGGGATCTGTCGGTCGCAGATTTTCATCTATCGGTCTCCAGGTGTTTGGATCTATCAATTGCCGGATGCGTTCATCACTATCCACCCGATTATGATGACCACACTCAACACAAACCATTTGATTGATTCTCAAGTCTTTTGTATAAGTCAATACACCACATTGAGAACACTTATTCCACAGTCCATCAGCAATTTCACGTTCTTGGCGTTCGGGGCTGGTAGATCCTGATTTACGTCGGTTTGCAAACCAATCAAACAGAGACTTTAAACCGCGTGATTCTTCGTTGTTCGCCATTTTTATCTTAATTTAAGTAGGTATGAGGTCGAAAACAAGTCAAGCCGTTACCGGAAGTTAATAGTCCATAGTCATTAGTATTTGCTATTGACTATAAACTTTTGACTCTTAAACGCCAGTCGCCAAAGTTGGAAAACCCTCAAACAAGCACTGGCTCCTCTTGACTACATTGTCAAATTACGCTTCTAAGCACTTCAGACATTATTTTGCATCTTTGGTTGCCAGCTTAACGAAATTACTGATGCTAACACAAGTACCTTGTCCACCGAATCTTGTAAACGTGTTACCAAAATTAACGATGCAGTCAGCATCTATGAAATTTAGTTATGTTCGGCAAAGGATACTTTTCGTTCAGAGAGTAATACAAGTCACAAGGCTGATATTACCAAAATGCGAAGGGTCGATGAGGTAATGGGGACTACAGTCATGAATAATCAAAATGGAAATGGAGCATAGAGAAAAAGGTTAAGGGGAAAGGGGTAATACCATTTCACAAAATTATTGATACAAATTACTTTTCTTACTCCTCTTGCCTCCGGTCACTGAGCGTAGCCGAAGCGCTGCTTCCCCTGCTCCACGGCAGTTGCTCCTGGGGGGAACCACGCCACTTGCTCCACTTGGTGAGGAAGTTCAAGTCTTGGCGGTTCCCGTCGAGTTGAAACTTCCGAATCCGGAGGGGGAGACCCCAAGACCGCAGTGGCTCCCCAAGACCCACAAGGGGTGCGGCAGTCGCTCCTGGGGGAAACCCCCAAGACCGCGCTGCCTTACCGCACTGCCTCCCCTGCTTGCCCAAATGTATCAACTTTAAAGTGAAACGGTGTAAGGGGGAAAGGGTTTATTTTTTTCTCCAAGTGATTAACCACAAAAATGATGATGCCTACGCTAAAACTCTTGAAAACTCGTACTGGGTTTTCTGATGGTTGACAAATCCGATATATCGCAATATATTTCGTTTATAATAAAGATATATCGTGATACGTCAAAAACACAAGGAGTCATATAATGTTTAGACAACTTCATTCACGTTTTCCTGTACCAGCCCATGCCGGAGAAGGATTTGTCCATCAATTTTCTATGAGTAGGCGACATGGACACAGAGGTTCATCTGGCGGTGGCTGGCAAGAAGAGCCTCGCACCCGTCGCGGTGACATCAAATTTATGCTGCTTGGGCTTTTGTCTGAGCGTTCCCAGCATGGTTATGAACTGATTAAGGAGCTAGAAAACCGTCGCGGAGGCTTTCGCCGCCTAAGTCCAGGTTCAGTCTATCCAACGCTTCAAATGTTGGAAGAAGGCGGTTATTTAACTAGTGAACAAGTCGAAGGTAGGCGTGTCTACACAATTACAGAAAGTGGTAGACAGTTATTGAGCGATCGCAAACAGCATAATGATGCCAGAAACACTCATGGCAGTTTTACAGAAAACAAGTCTTCGGAATTGATTGAGTTGCGGCGGACTTTAACACAATTGAATGATGCAGTCACACAAATTGCGCGCAGTGGCAATTTAGAGCAAGCTTTGCAAGTACGCGATCTATTAGTTCAGGTAAAGCGTGAGATTTACAAGTTTCTGGCCGAGCAGTAAGAAGTAGGTTAATGTCAATTTATCGACCTACTTAACTAAGAGGTGACAATGAATCTCAATTATTGAAAATACTGTTGATGAACTGAAAATCCATTTGCTGCTCCTTGCCTGTCTTAACTTGTAGAAAAAAACAACCGCAGATAAGCAGATAAAATTGTTTGGCCGCCAAACACACTAATCACTGCTCCTAATGCCAAAAAGGGGCCAAAAGGTATCTTTTGTCCCAATTTACGTTGCGATAGAATGATGCCAGTGATACCTACTAATGCCCCTACTGCACAGGCAATAAATCCAGCTAAGAGCAAACATTTCCAGCCTAACCAAGCTCCCATCATGGCTGCTAATTTCGCGTCACCTGCCCCCATTGCAGTTTTACCTAAGGCAACTGAACTAATAAGAGCGATCGCTTCAAATAACCATAACCCTAATACTGCTCCGATGATCGCCATCATTAGGTGATTGATTAATCCTACCCAACTGGCTGCTGATAAAAAACCAACTATCATTTGAAAAACCATCCCCGCGACTAACCCCGACTGAGTCAGGGCGTTGGGTAATGTCATCGTGTCTAAGTCAATTAGCGATAGTGCCAATAACCAACTGCAAAAGACCCAATATCCTAATGTCTCAATTGAGACTTTAAATACTAAAAAAATCAGTAAAAATATGATACCTGTTATTACTTCTACCACAGGATAACGGGCAGAAATCTTGCTTTTACAATATCGGCATCGTCCTTTTAACCATACCCATCCCAGCACAGGGACATTATCGTAAGCTTTTAGCTGGTTTAAACAACGGGGACAGCGGGAAGGCGGCCAAAGAATAGATAACTTAGCTGGTAGGCGATAAACTACAACGTTGATAAAGCTGCCAATAGATGCACCCAAAGTGAAAACAATCACACTTGCAGGTGCGACCATCAAAATGTCCATATAGTCGTGTGTCATTTGTTCTGTGTCATTTGTCGTGCATCTTGAGCCTTTTGTCGAGAGTCATCGACCACTGACAACTGACAACTGACCACTGACTAATACATGTGAGATTCAATTTGATTCAACGGCACAAAACATTCTTGCGGTAATAAGACTGGTTGATTA
This sequence comes from Halotia branconii CENA392, assembly GCF_029953635.1. Classification (NCBI taxonomy): domain Bacteria; kingdom Bacillati; phylum Cyanobacteriota; class Cyanophyceae; order Nostocales; family Nodulariaceae; genus Halotia; species Halotia branconii. The sequence goes on from NZ_CP124543.1 coordinate 3,786,763, forward strand.
GTAAAAATCACTTTACCTCTATGAGTAACGCGATTAATGGCTACTCCTGAAGTTTGACCAGCGATTTCAGGATGTACTTCACAGTGGGTGTAGTATATTTGCCCCGCTGCTCTAATTAAGGCAGGATCAACCAAGGGAGGCTGTTTCCTGGGAGTAGTAAAGTTAGTTTGTTCTTGTCGTAATGCGTACACTATCGACTGCTGTATAATTGCTAGATTTGTTTTTAGTTTACCCGATACTTTTAGCGAATATTGCCAAATTGCCTGTTTTGGACTAGAAACTTATTTTTTTTCGATTGTTTTAATTAATGCGTCACCCATAGCACGGCAACCTAGTAAATTCATTCCTTCAGACATGATATCTCCAGTGCGATCGCCTTGTGCTAAAACTTGCAAGACGGCTTTTTCAATAAAGTCTGCGGCTTGGGGCTGGTCTAAACCGTAACGTAACATCATCGCCGTACTTAAAATCTGTGCCAAGGGGTTGGCTTTATCTTGTCCTGCAATATCTGGGGCGGAACCATGAACTGGTTCAAACACACCAGCCTCAGCAGCGCCTAAGCTAGCAGATGGTAACATGCCAATACTACCTGTGAGCATGGCCGCAGCATCAGAAAGAATATCACCAAATAAATTGCCTGTGACAATCGTATCGAACTGCTTAGGAGCGCGTAACAACTGCATGGCAGCATTATCGACATAGAGGTGAGATAGTTCGACATCGGGATATTCGGCGGCAAGTTTGGTGATGCGATCGCGCCATAACTGAGATACTTCTAATACATTGGCTTTATCTACTGAACAAAGTTTGCCTTGGCGTTTCCGTGCCGTTTCAAAAGCCACCCGGCCAATTCGGTCAATTTCTGCTTCGGTGTAAACCATCGTATTTACACCCCGTTTTTCACCTGTCTCAGTGGCAAAAATTCCCTTGGGTTTACCGAAATAAATCCCGCCTGTGAGTTCGCGCACCACCATAATATCTACGCCTTCTACAACTTCGCGCTTCAAAGTCGAAGCGTCAATGAGTTGGGGTAAAATTTGAGCTGGGCGTAAATTGGCAAATAATCCCAATCCTGCACGTAACCCCAACAAACCTGCTTCTGGGCGTAAATGAGATGGTAGAGAATCCCACTTATAACCACCAATAGCGGCAAGTAAGACAGCATCACTATTACGGCAAGTATCTAAAGTAGTAGATGGTAGGGGTTCGCCTATAGCATCAATTGCTGCACCGCCAATTAATGCTTCTTGAAATTCAAACTGAAGATCAAATTGCTTCCCTACAACTTTCAGCACATCTACCGCTACGGCCATAATTTCGGGGCCAATGCCATCGCCGGGAAGTAAGGTAATGCGGTAGTTCTGAGTCATAGCTGGTGTTTACTTGGTAAATGCTTGCAGATTAAATATCATACCGAGCAATTGCACCCCTAGAGTTTTTAATTTATTTGCGCTACGTGGGTCAGTTATCAGTAAGTTTTAGATTGGTTAAATGCTCAAGTGCCTAAAACACTTTGTTTGAACTCATTCACCGGATGGCAATAATAAATGAGCAAGATCGTCAGTTCTACCACCATAAACTTAAGTTAAGCAATGATTTAGAATTGACTAATGACCAAAAAACAGAAATTTCCTTACCTAGTTGGCTCTAAGTGGACAACGCAGCAAAAAATAGATGGTTGGAGACACTTTCAAGTTGTCAACCGCAAAAATCAGGGGAAGTGGGTGTATGCCGAAATGGTCGCCGCTTGTGACCCTAAAGTCCGCTTTTGGGTCAACGCTAAATTATTACAAGATAACTCCCAGTGGCAACCAGGCTGGCAATCATTGCAAGAAATTGAACAATCTAACTTGATTCCCTAATGTTTTGCAATCAAAGCTTGGAACTTTATTGAGCTAATATTTCAAAATTAATAATTTTTTACACCATCACCCCAGATATCTCAAAAGCATCAATCATATCTTCTTGGTAATTCAATAAAATCTGCTTGGAAAACCTTTCTGTATAAAGGTGCAGTGGTATTGGCAGTATAGGTTTGCAAAGATTTCATATCACTTTGAGATCCTGCCTATCTTCCTGGCTTTTTATTTGTCTAACTATAAGCATCCATCTATGAAAACCATATATTACAGGCAATTTAAGCTTATTGTTTTTTGTAACTATTTTTATATAAAAAATAATATAAAAATTTTTATAACTGTTTTTTTATGTAAATTATCGGTTTTTAGGAAAAAATAACCATAATATATCTGTATTAATATTTAATAAGCCTAATAAAACCATTTTAGAGATTACAGCCACCTTTCTTTTCCCTGTGATTTCGACAATAATGACACTTACGTACCTCATACCGACATCTGAGGCTAGGTGAAGGCAAATGCTTGAGCCACGAGTTTGACAAAAAACTATAAAGAGGCAAACAACAGTGAAACTAGCAGTTTACGGAAAAGGTGGGATTGGCAAATCCACAACTAGCTGTAATATCTCAGTCGCCCTAGCCAAACGCGGCAAGAAAGTTCTGCAAATTGGTTGCGACCCAAAACACGACAGCACTTTTACCCTCACAGGGTTTTTGATTCCAACAATTATTGATACCCTTCAAGAGAAAGACTATCACTACGAAGATGTCTGGCCTGAAGACGTAATTTATAAGGGTTATGGCGGTGTAGATTGCGTAGAAGCAGGTGGGCCACCAGCAGGCGCTGGATGTGGCGGCTACGTAGTTGGCGAAACCGTGAAATTACTTAAAGAACTTAACGCCTTTGATGAATACGATGTCATTTTATTTGATGTATTGGGTGACGTTGTGTGTGGTGGTTTTGCAGCGCCACTTAACTATGCTGATTACTGCTTGATTGTTACGGATAATGGTTTTGATGCTTTGTTTGCTGCCAATCGAATTGCAGCTTCAGTCCGGGAGAAAGCACGGACTCATCCATTGCGTTTAGCTGGTTTAATCGGCAACCGTACATCCAAGCGTGACTTGATTGAGAAATACGTAGAAGCTGTACCCATGCCAGTTTTGGAAGTCTTGCCTTTAATTGAAGACATCCGGGTTTCTCGTGTTAAGGGTAAAACTTTGTTTGAAATGGCAGAGCATGACCCATCTTTGAGCTATGTTTGCGATTATTATCTCAACATCGCTGACCAGATTTTGGCGCGTCCAGAAGGAGTTGTACCGAATGACTCCCCAGACCGTGAATTGTTCTCTTTGTTATCTGATTTTTATCTAAATCCGAGTAAACCCCAGGTTCCTAATTCAGAAGAGGAACTAGACTTGATGATTGTATAACATCATCAAGTTCTCAGGATGAGGAACAATATGGCTTTCTTCAATAGCTTTACAGATTCAATAAGACAAAAGTGGTTGCAATTCTTTCAGGTAAACCATGATTGGATTACTCTGCACATGAAAGCAGAATCAGTATACACTCCTGATGGCGGGAAGCGACCACCTTCTTACCTCATCCTGGGCGTTGTTAACGCGCTGGAACCAAAGTTAGCGCAGTTAATGTTGCCCTTTTCCAAGCTGAATCCTGACGCTGATACGCTAATTGAGGTGCTGGATTTGCATTTTGACCCAGACATTGCTTTAGGGAACCGTTTTATGCCCCCAATCGAACCGGAGGCAGAACAATACGAGCCAACAATCATCGGCCATGAAAACCCCGAAGATGAAACTTTGGCAATTTCTCATACAAATGGTTTTGCCAGAGAAGCAATGGCTCAAGAGTTTGCCATCCAAGAAAGCCACAATGAGTTGGGGGATATTTCCTTAAACTCTAGTGATCAGTCTTATCAAACATCTAGTATGCAAGCAGATGATTTTAGCGAGATTTCCTTTGATACAACAACTGCAAGTAAAGGAAAGCTAGATGAGCAAATTCTTGATGAACTGAATACACAAGAAGAAAATGCGTTTAGTGACGTGTTATCAGATGTCTGGGGCGATCAAACAGCTTTGCAAAAGGGTGAAGATAATAATGATTTTTTAGGGGAAGAACTACCAGCTGGCGTTTTTGATGAATCGGAGATTGCCCGTCTCTTCCCCAATGCTTAATTACTAAAGTTAGGAGTTAAGAGTTAGGAGTTCGTAAAATCACAACTCATAACTCATCCTCCTAACTGGAAAAATCAAGGGGAGAAAACCGAAATGACTGTTGCTCAACAACCAGAAGCTTTAAGCTTTGAGTGTGAAACTGGAAATTACCATACTTTTTGCCCAATTAGCTGCGTAGCGTGGTTATACCAAAAAATTGAAGATAGCTTCTTTTTGGTGGTTGGAACCAAGACTTGTGGGTACTTTCTGCAAAATGCAATGGGGGTAATGATTTTTGCTGAACCCCGCTATGCAATGGCAGAATTGGAAGAAGGTGATATTTCCGCCCAACTGAATGATTATGAAGAACTAAAGCGGTTATGCTTACAAATTAAGCGCGATCGCAACCCCAGTGTAATCGTATGGATAGGCACTTGCACTACTGAAATTATTAAAACGGATTTAGAAGGCTTAGCACCGAAACTGGAATCCGAAATTGGTATTCCCATTGTCGTAGCGCGTGCTAATGGTCTAGATTACGCCTTCACCCAAGGAGAAGACACAGTATTAGCAGCAATGGCTAATCGTTGCCCTGATAAGGCTCCCGTAGCAGAGACGGAAACAGACAAGAACGAACGTAACGCCATTCAAAAGCTGCTTAACTTCGGTAAGAAGAAAGAAGATGTTGCCCAAGAAGAATCTGAGTATGTGGATCATCCACCTTTAGTTCTGTTTGGTTCTCTTCCTGATCCTGTTGTGACTCAGTTAACTTTAGAACTGAAGAAACATGGTGTCAAAGTTTCCGGTTGGCTACCTGCAAAGCGCTTTACCGAACTGCCAGTAATCGAAGAAGGATATTATGTTGCTGGTGTCAATCCATTCCTGAGTCGCACTGCTACTACTTTAATGCGTCGCCGTAAATGTAAACTTATCGGCGCACCGTTCCCCATTGGCCCTGATGGTACACGCGCTTGGATTGAGAAAATCTGTTCGGTGTTTGGTATTACTCCCCAAGGTTTAGACGAGCGCGAAGCGCAAATTTGGGAAAGCTTAGAAGATTACGTGAAACTAATTCGCGGTAAATCTGTATTTTTCATGGGTGACAACTTGCTGGAAATCTCCCAAGCTCGGTTTTTGGTGCGTTGTGGAATGACAGTTCATGAAATCGGCATCCCCTACATGGATAAGCGCTATCAAGCTGCTGAGCTGGCCTTATTAGAGAAGACTTGCCAAGAAATGGGTACACCTATCCCTAAAATTGTTGAGAAGCCGGATAACTATAACCAACTTCAGCGGATTTATGAACTAAAACCAGACTTGGTAATTACTGGTATGGCTCACGCTAACCCATTAGAAGCACGCGGTATCAATACTAAGTGGTCTGTAGAGTTCACTTTTGCTCAAATTCACGGTTTTACCAATGCGCGTGACATTTTAGAGTTAGTAACTCGTCCTCTACGTCGGAATAATAATTTGAAAGACTTAGGCTGGGATAAGCTAGTCAAGGAAGAAGCGAAAATTTAGAGTTTGGGTTTTAATTGGGCAACACCATAAGATCATAAATTAAAGGCGAACCGAGAGTTCGCCTTTTTTTGATCCCGCAAATATCCAACGCTATAATTTACTGTTCCCTGTTTCCTGTTCCCTATTCAGTGCTATACCTTGAGAACAACGGTCAAACCACTCTTGGTATTTTTTCTGGAGTGATTCATTTTCAACAAGAACTGCTACTTTAACTTGCTGAGAACCGTGATTTTTCTCTAGGGCGATCGCATTTAAAAGCAAACTAGCAGTTTTAACTGAGCTAAATTCACCACTCACTGTTAAACTACTATCAAAATTGGTAATTTCTCGATCTTCAGTTTCAGTTAATTCAGTACCAGAAATTTCTCCTTGTTCTAAATCAATTTCTGCAAGTTGTTTATATTCTGGAGTAACTTGTTCGACTATTAACTTTTCACGTTGAACAGGAACTTGGATCATCCGAGTTTCGATTATTTTGCGAACAATAACTTCGCCAACTTTATGTTTTTTACTATCAATTATTAACCGTTCTTCTAGCAAACGAATAATCTCTTCTTCGGCTATTTCCTCTGAGTTTTCTAGTTCAGTCTGGTTACTTATAATCTCATGATCAGTTGGTTTTTCTGTAAGGTTCTCTGATGAAAATTGTTCATCGCCTGGGCTTTCTGTTCCTAAATATTCAGGCATATATTTTATTTCTGATTGTTCTAAATCTATGAAAACAGATTTATTAAGATTGTCAATCCTAATAATTTTTTGGCTTTTTAAGAAAGCTAATCTATAATTATTTGCTGCTTTTTGGGCTTGTTCTTTAATTTGTTGATTTATTTCTTGAGATATGACTAAATTTAGCCGATAATTAGCATCTAAAACTAAATCCTTAACCTTACCTACTAACTGATCTTGTTTATCAATTACAGCAAAACCTGTTACCTTTTTTTTCAATGTTTTTAGCAAAGTATGAATACTATTTGTTTGATTTACTTGTCTAAAATTATTCATAATTGATGCAATGGCTTTAGCAAGTTAGGTATATGATCTTATTTCATTTAGTTGACACAAGTACAGGTAAAGCTGCTTAAGTAGCTCTACCTGCACTGTATTTAGTCAGTAATTAGTTATGAACTAATTACTGAATTGATTAGCGTTCTTCAATGGGAAGATTAGGAGAGCTGACATCTAACTCTTCGCGACGCACGGTGTCTTGAGCTTCAACTGTTTCTTGCTCAACAACTTTTTTAACTCGAACTTCTTCACGCAAAACTGCTTCTTTGCGAACGTCAGCAGTTTCTTCATAAATTTCAACACGAGCAACTTCGCCTTCACGGAAGTTAGCTTCACCAGGAGAAACAGCCCTACCAGCACCTTCGGGAGTTACGCGTTCAATAACCACATGTTCTCTTTCTACAGGTACTGCAACTCTTGCAGTTTCTGTTTCAATGTGTTTACCAACTGTGACTTCTCCAGTTTTTCGGCGTTGTTTGTTGGCAATTAGACGTTCTTCATACAACCTCAGGGTTTGATGATCTTGATCATTTAGCCCGTATAAAGAAGGCTCATGTTGATAATTGTAGGTGTCACGATTATATGTTGGCGTAGGTGTGGGTGTTGCGGTTCCGACAGCGCCAGTTTGGTATTTAGGGTTACGATATACTCCCCGAACTTGTTCTTCGTAGTCGTAATCTAGTGTCCGACGTTCATCAAATTCAGGTAGATTTTCTGCTTGCTCTCTTGTCATACCAATAGCGTAGATGCGATCGCTACTGTAATCAATGCGAGAACGACCAACAGGTAATAGTACTTTTTTACCAAAAATCCAGAAGCCTAAGTCAACGACTAGATAGCGGAAATGACCTTCTTCATCGACTAAAGCATCATTTACAGTGCCAATTTTTTCATCGTTTCCTTCAGCGTAGACTCCAAATCCCTTAATATCGTTGCCTTGAAAACTGTCCCGGTAATCTGGATCAAAATCTTCTAATCTGTGAAGTGCCATTATTTTTTTCCTCTTAAAGATTTAATAACATCTCTGTGAGAATTATTCTAAAAATTTATTCTTTGCTTTTCATCTTTCTCTCGACTTAAGCATGTATCATCAAAAGTAAGAGATATTTGATCTAGTTATTTCCAGTAACTAAAATTAGGACTTATACCAATTCTTCATGAAGATGCACTAAATTTTTTCATTACGATTTGCTAAGAGCGCCAAGGAAGAAAAGGATAATCATTAAAATGCAAATTTATAAAAAATTGGTATTACGTATTAGTAATGAAAAGTAAGCCTTTGCAATTACTACCCTGCGGGAACACTTCGTGTTAAGCGTAGCGTCTTTGACAAGAGAAGGAACGCAGGGCGCAGGGGAAGAAAGAAAAATATTATCTGAAAAAATCGGATAATTTATTTTTTGGAAGTCCTTATACCGTTTTACTTTAAAGTTTATACATTTGGGCAAGCAGGGGAAGCAGCACTTCGGCTTACTTCGGCTTCGCTCAGTACAAGACGCTCAGTGACCGGAGGCAGGGGAAGCAGGGGAGTAAGAAAAGTAATTTGTATCAATAATTTCGTGAAATGGTATTAACTCAAAATTACAGGCAAAAGTAGATATCTCCCTTGCCTGCAAAGCCAACAATTTATTTCGACTAGATACTAAACAGAATCTTTTCTATTTGTACCAGTTTCATTCACATGTAACTCGCCGTTAGTATTAATATCTAATTCTTCTCGACGAATCGTTTCTTGTGCTTCTACTGTATCTCTATCTATTACTTTTTTGACTCTCACTTCTTCTCGCACAAACGCTTCCTTACGAATCTCAGGAGTTTCTTCGTATACTTCTATGCGTGCTACTTCACCCTCTTGAAATTGAAGATTACTTGGATCTACTACTGTTGTAGCTGCTGTTGATGAAACTCGCTCAATTACTACTCTTTCTTTTTGAATAGGAACTGTAACGTGTGCAGTTTCCGTTTCAATATGCTTACCAACTGCTACTTCACCTCTTTTTATGCGTTGCTTATTAGCAATTAATCGTTCTTCATACAGTCTAAAAGTTTGATGGTATTGGTCATTTAAATTATATAAATTTGGTTCTTTTTGGTAATTGTATGTATTGCGATCATAAATTAAATCACTGGTTGGAGAACGAAATACTCTGCGTACTTGTTCTTCGTAGTCATCTACAACTACCATGCTTTCTTGATACTCTGGTAACATTTCTACTTGCTGTTTACTTAGTCCATCAACATAGACACGCTTTGATGCATAATTTATCCGAGAAAGACCAATTGGTAGCAATATTTTTTTACCCAGAGAATCCCAGCTTGTATCGATAACTAGATATCGAAAGCGACCGTCGTGATCCACCAAAGCATCAGTAACAGAACCAACTTTGACTTCACCTTCCGTATAGAGATCTAAAGCCTTAATATCTTCACCGCCAAAGGTTTCTCGGTAGTTAGGATCAAAATCTTCCAATTTATGAAGAGGCATAAGCTGTTACCAAGTTATTTAAAATATCTGATTACTATTAGCATATATAGAATAATGTCAGTTTTCCTCCTGCTGACGACTGAAGCCAAATGAGAGATTTCATCGCTTCAGGTTCAACTTTATTTCTTTTGGTTACAGTTGAGTAATCAATCAAGCAAAACTAACTTATAATTTCAACCAAAAGATATTTCTTGAGGTAGTTGTAACAGTCAATTTAAAATAATCTTACTCGTGACTTTTTCTTCAGCGTTAATATCGTAAACAATGGGGATACCAGTCACAAGTTCTAAATTGGCAACCTCTTGTTCATCGAGGTGATCGAGATACATGATAATTGATCGCAGTGAATTACCATGAGCCGAAACTAAGACATTATCTCCGTCTCGTAGGTGTTTCATAATGCGATCGCCAAAAAAGGGAATTGTCCTAGCGGCTGTGTCAGCAAGACTTTCACCCCCTGGCGGTCTAGTGACAAACGATCGCCGCCATTGATGTACTATATCTTTGCCGAATTTCTGTACAGTCTCGGTTTTATTTAAACCCTGTAAATTACCGTAATAGCGCTCATCTAGGTCACGGCTAGTAAAAATGGGGATTTCTTGACTATGGTCGCCTTCATAATTATCCCAGCCTTTCCAATTAGGGTCATCAGCATCGTGTTTAAAAACCGGACTTCTACCACCACAGACTTGTTCACACTCAGTCAAGCAAATTGCGATCGTTTCTATTGCTCGTACCAGTAAGCTGGTAAAACCTACGTCAATTTGATAAGAACTCAGTTTATGAGCAGCTTGAAATGCTTCTTGGCGACCTTTTTTGTTGAGTGGGACATCGACCCAACCGCTAAATCGATTAGCTGCATTCCAGGTACTTTGACCGTGACGGACTAAGAAGAGTTTTGTCATGGTTTTAAGCGGTATCCTCGCCAGTTTGCACTAATCATGGTTACTTGCTCCTGAATTTATTTGCTTAAACTATCTGTTTCGTGGTCTTGCTCCAAAGCTTGCAGCGCTTTATGATACTGCTCTTGGACATCTTGGCGGTCTTGCTCCTCTGGCAATCCCTCGTGACTACCTCGTTTAATCATGTCTGCATGACGGCGCAAATTTTCTCTATCTTGGGGATTGTGGGTGTAATTAGCAATAATAGTTATGGCTTCAAGTAGACGAATGGTAACTGCGGCATCAGAACGACCATACTGCCGAATTTGATTAAAGGCATCATTAACCATTCCTGCAAAAGTTACAGGTTCGGCAATTATTCGTAGTTTGTTGTCGTCATCATAGCGGTGGGGTGAAGGAAATTCCCGTTGTACTAAATGGCATAATCCAGCGCACAGTCGATCAACACAACGGATCGCAGTAAATGGATCGTTAATTCCAGGGGAAAGAGCGCGTAGAGCAATTTCTACTAATTGATTAATAGGAAATGCTACATCTTGTTGATCAGTACGTTCTTTACCTAGAATAAATACCTGTTCAATTTGCTGGGTAAGTTTTCGATTGACTCGTTCACTAGGCCAAGCCATAGCTAACTCGTTACCTTGGAATACAAACTTGCCGGGTCGAGACTTGATGTGAATTAAAAGATTATGCTGAGTGGCAATCTCCATTAATTTTTGATTATCAATTGCTTGGAGATAACCATTACCATTAGCTCTAATTAAGTAAGCCTGTAACTCAAAAGCAGGTGGGATTTCTCCTAGATGTAGTTTGTGTTCTGGGGGATTAAGACCAATTCTGTCTGGAAACAGCCGAGCAATTGCTTGATCTAAATCTTGACTGACACCTTCAATAACATGGGATGCCTGAATGATCGTTGATGCGTGATGAATAAAGTAAATTAGCACACCGATACTAGCGATCGCTAGTATTAGACCAATTGTCACCGATAGATGGGGAACAAACAGATTGTAGTTTTCCCCATAGATAGTCCTTAATACAATCAAGGAGTAAATGAAAGTACCAATGAAAGTGCCTAAGACTATTTGATTGCCTGTATCCCGCATGAAATTACGCAAGATTCGTGGTCCAAAACTGGACGAAGCTAGTTGCAGAGCCACAATTGTAATCGAAAAGGCTGTAGCAGCAACACTCACCATTGAACCAGCGATCGCAGAAAGCACTGCTCGCGCCCCATCGGGGCCACCAGTGTAAATCCAACTTAAGCCGTCAAAGCCGATTGTGCGGTCAAGGGTGATCATGACAAACGCCAGAATGACTGCCCCTAGTGCGATGATTCCTGGCAAAAACCAGTAACTAGAGTGGAGTGCATCCCAAAGTTTTGCCAACTGCACGTTCTTCATGATTCGTTGTCATGTACTCTGTTATTGCCATTTTGCATTTGCACCAGCTGCTTGAGTGAACCACTGATGCTGCGTGGTTGAGGAACTTCGTTTTTTCCAGCAGGCCAGCCTTCGCGTTGACGAGAGCGATCGCCATCTGTCTCTTCGGTTTGATCGTGGAATAAAACTTGTGTGGTAGGAAAGGGTAAATCGATACCGTTTTCTACCAGCTTGCGTTTGATTGCAGAGATCACCTGATCTCTTGAATCTAAAGAATCTGCCCGGCGTGGCGGACTAATCCACCATCGAGCGCGGATATTAACAGTGCTTTCGGCAAGTTCCATCACCAATGCATCAGGGGCTGGGTCTTTGAGTACAATGTCTACACTGTGCATGGCTTCAAGCATCAACTGCTTTGTCTGATCCAAGTCATCGGCATAACCAACGCCGATATCATATTCTAAGCGGCGGTTCTCAAAAGCAGTATTTACTGTTACTGAATTGGTAAATAGTTCAGAATTAGGAATGACAATCCGGCGACCATCGTAAGTTCTAATGGTTGTAGCTCGTGTTTGAATATTTTCTACCGTACCTTCAAAATCTTTAAAAACAATTTGGTCATCAATTTGAAATGGCTCAGTCAACAAGATTAAAATGCCAGCCAAGAAATTTTGTAAAATATCACGAAAAGCAAAACCAATTGCTACCCCACTGATCCCCAACAGCTGCACCAAATCGGAGGCTTTTAGTGAAGGAATAACAATAGACAAAGCAATAAACAGACCAACTAGAATTGTAGTCCCCTGTGCTAATCGACCTAACACCATCCCCAAACTGCGAGCTTCGCGACGATGGCGGGTCAAACGCTTAACTAGTCGCTTAATTGCCCTACCAACAAAGAAAAATAATGTAAATACAACCAATCCCAACAAAATATTAGGCACTAGAGCAATAAAGCCGTTGACCATTTTCTGCATTTTGTCGAAAAGTGCCGATATATCTGCATTCATCCAGCTTTCCTCGCTCATCAGTCGTTGCTAATTTTACTCAAAGACGATGAATTTAAATTCCTCCTGGAGTCTGTATATTACTGTTCTATAAGATAGATTTTGAGAACTTCATCTGGGTTTTCGAGATTTTAAAGAATTGATATGATGCGATCGCCTAGTTGTCTATTCGTGATTATTGACTTTGTTTTCTTGGTTGAGCTTCCGTCTATGTAGCATTCTCAAAACACGCTTGAATTTTTCAAAGTCTTCTTGACTCAACTCAGTTCTTTGCCAAACTTCTCGTTGCATCAAACGCTCAAACCAATCTTTGAGTTTGGGGTAATTATTGAAACTAAAACCCAATTTTGATAATAAAGACATATCTGTTCCGGCAACAATATCTGCTAGAGTCAACTGTTTGCTAGCAAAATAAGGACTATTTCCTAAACATTCCGTTAAAAAGACTAAGACTTGATTGATATGTTCCTTTGCTTGTAACAATTTTGGCGAATCTTCAGTTTCAAACATTAAAGAAATTGCTTTGGGAAAGAGTTCATTTGTAACCGTCATTTGCACCATTCTGACTACGGCTAAAGCCTCAGCTTCTGTTGGTAGTAAAGCAGGTGCGGGATATTTAGTCTCTAAATAGTCCAAAATAGCCAGAGATTCTATTACTCGAAAACCTTGATCGACGATCGCTGGAACATGATGAAATGGATTAATTGCCAAAAACTCCGATTGTAGTTGATCACCATTCAAGCTTAGTAAAACTGGCTCGAATGAAATTTCCTTTTCTAGCAAGGTTCACTCTAGTAACTTGTGGGGAATGGTTAGTACCAGGTACAAGCAAGGGCTAATACTTTAGCCCTTGTAGATTAAGGGTCTCAGGTTTCTTTTGCTAATGCCTGTATACTTTCACGCTAAACTGTAGCCATTCTTTACAGGCGCAACACGCACCACTACAAGACTATTATTTCCGTATTCAGTGTAAAAAGTTACCTCCCACACATCTGTTTCGTCATCCCATTCCATACCGATAAAGTCATAATCTCTGTATCCTTTCTTGACCTTGGTTTCTGTTAAGCATTAGTTGTTATTTTCCTTTTTGGCCAACACCTATTACAATTGCGACCATCGCCATCGCAGCACGGGCAATCTATCCATTTAGAGGATTCGTAATGTCCCGTATCATCATTGACATAATTGGCAATGCGCTGTCCGCCTTCCCCGAAGCAAACCATACAGGTTCCTGGACGCAATTTAATGTCTTTCGTCATTAGTCGTTATTCCCTAAACATCAACAGAACCACTACCATTGCAACGAGGGCAACAGAGCAAGTCACCTTCAACTTGAATTAATCCACCTCCATTACACTTGCTACATAGAGAGTCATCGTAGTATTTGTAGTATTCTGGATCTAAATCTTTCTTAGCTTGTTTCCTTTCAGTGTTTTTTTTAATCCAATTAAAGTTAGGCATAATTCCCTTTTCGTCACATTTACTTCTCAGCCAACACCTTCACCAGTTCACGGAACAGTAACCGCGTTCCGATCGCAGCAACTTTCATTCTCACCAATTTGACCGGGCGGCCTGCTGCTTTCTCGGTATCCAGTTTCTCACCTAAAGTTTTGCCAATATCATTTTTTAACCGCGATCGCTTGGGTTCAATCCTGGTAAAAACCCACTGCCACAAAGCAAGCCGGCATAAGTCAGAACCTCCAACCACTTTAACTTTACGGCTATCCCCGGATGCCTCCAAGCTAGGAGCAACCCCCAAAGCCTTCTGAAATCTTCTTAAAGATAAGTGCCGCTTGGTAGACTTTTTGGAGTTTCGACCCTGGCGTATTTTCACTTCTGGCTTGCCATCTTCACCCAGGAAACCTGCCAGCGGGTAAATTTGGGAGAGAACGATCGCGCCGAGACGATCACCAAAGCCAAACCTGTGGAAAACTTCAAGGTAAGGCTGAAATCTAGCGTCAGACAGCAATTGCTGTAACTCTGTTTCAATTGCTAATTCTTCAAGTTGCAGATTGCATAATCGTTCGGCGTGATAACGCACAGTATCGCTAATTCCTAGTCCTGCGGTTGTTTTGTAAAGGTTGTCATAACGTTTACTGGTGCGTCTTTGGGCTAACCATCCCCAAAGCAAAGGTACTAGACCAGCTTCACCGCGACGCGATTGCACTTGTGCAACTTCGGGGAACTGCCAAGCCAAATCCTGACGCAAACGGTTGATTATGGGGTTTTGGACGCGGTTTAAATGTGCGAGTCTCAGCACTAGTTCCCTAATTCTGACAATAGTTTGATCACGAATTTGGAGAAACCGACGCTGATCAGCATGGTAGTCAAAGTAGTAACAAGCGAGTGCTAGGGAATCCGCATCATCATCTTTATCAGGTAATGCTAGGTGATTGGCTCGATAATTTCTTAACTCTCTGTGACCTACTAAGCAAACCTCGACACCTGCGCGGGCCAAGTGAGTGCCCCAAAGCTTGCTGTAATTGTTGCCTGTTGGCTCCATCAATGCAATATCCGGCTTGAGTGCCAAAAGCTCTTTAATCCCGGCGCTGTTGGCACTTAAGCGATAGAACGGACATTCATAATAAAATTGTCGTGGCACATCTGGCTTATCTAAAAGCAGACACGCAACAACTGAGGACTTGCTCACATCAAGTCCTAAAATTCTGGTCATTCAATTTACCTCTTGGTGGTTTTATGTCCCTGATGCCGTGCCTGCGAATCACCCGTAAGCCAGTAGCTTTTTTCACTCTCAAGGCAATGCCGCAGCGGTCAACTGCGGCGACATGGGATAAAGACAGAACACAGACCAGTAACCGAGCTTACGAACCTTGGAAAGCCACAAGAGCTTGTTTCTCCACAAAAGCCCTAAATTACTGGCTGTTGTGCTGTGCGTCTGGGTTGGACTCCAGACCGCGACGTGAGCAGCGCTCACGTTTCGCCGGTGAGTCAGTCCGGCTCATCAGGCGTTATTCTTGGCTAAGTCGTGTCGTTTCCAGCAAATTAACAAGTTCAAGCAAATCTTCATTAATAGCTTCATGAGATTCAGCGTTTGGTTCCTCAATGTCACCCACAAACTTTATTAATTGTTCGAGTTTAAATTTGGCTTTAAATAATTTGTGCCAAAGTATGTAGTAGTACCAGCTTGGATCGGGTTGAGGAATGCTTGATAAATCTTCGTTATTCATAGTTGATTTTGAGCAATTGCGATCGCATTTCAAAAATTTGGGTTAATTAAATATTGTGGTCCTTTAGAAATTTCCTAGTTCATTGGATGTGGTGGATGAGTCAAAAGGGATATCGTCTGGGTTTGGTTCCTCCGCCCCGGCTAATTCGTCTTTTTCAGCCTTGAGGCGTTCTACTTCTTTTTTAAGGTCATGTAACTCTTGCTTGAGTTGGCTAATCTCTGACTCTATTTGTTGACTGGCATCTTCTCTAACTTTTCGCTCTACTTTCTCCATAAGTCTGGAGGCTGCCTCTTCTGCGTCTTCGCCTTCAAAGATTTCAGCAAACATCTCTAAATGTTTACTTTCGTAACTTCCAGCATTGAAAATCCGTTTATAAGTAATGGTTTTAATTTGCATAGCGGGACTTAGGCAAAAAAAGAGAATAAAAAAGGCTATAATGCAGAATTAGCATAGGTTTTACGTCAAACTAACCCCCATGAAAGAGACAACTCCCACAGCTATGCCCCCATGCTTTGAAAAATGGTGTCAAAGGTTTGACGATGTATTTGGTCATAAAGCGCAAAAAAGGGAGTTTAGACATTATTTAGGGGGGTTGTTAGGAGAAAGCGAACGGAAAAACTTGTTCCAGCTCGCAGAAAATGCCGTAGGAGTAAATTACCACCGATTACACCACTTTTTGACAGATTCCCCTTGGTCGGCCACAAAGGTGAATGAACGACGCTTAGAGGTAATGAACAAGTGTAGTCAGACTAAAATCAGTAGGGGATTTAGCTTGATAATTGATGATTCAGGGCATAGGAAAAGTGGTAACTTTACCGAAGGTGTGGGAAGACAATATATCGGAGAAATTGGCAAGACAGATAATGGAATAGTGGTGGTAACAACTCATTTATATGATGGGAGAAAAAGCCTACCATTAGATATAGAGTTATATCAACACGCTGATTCATTACCCGAAGGAAAACAAGACCCTCTATTTGAGAAAAAAACAGAGATAGCAATTAAGTTAATAGACCAAACAAGAGAGCGAGGATATCAACCAGGAATAGTGATTGTAGATGCCGGATATGGTAACAATACATCATTCCTATTAGAACTAGAAAATCGCAAATTAAAGTATTTAGGAGGAATAGCCAAAAATCGGAAAGTCACAATTAGTGAGCAAGAGAATAATCAACGAACAATTAGGATAGATGAGTTAGCAAAGTCTATACCCCAAGAGGCTTTTAGCGAAACTCAACTCAATTTAGATAAACCTAGAAAAGTATGGGTAGCAACTTTTGAAGTAGAGATATCACGTCTGGAAGGTAAACGAAGTATAGCTATCGTCATGAATGCTGCTACTTTTTCTGATGCCACAGATATCGACTACTTTATTACCAATGTTTCTACATCTGTTGTAACTTCAGAATGGATAGTAAACACCTATTCTCAACGCAATTGGGTAGAGGTCTTTTATAGAGAAGCCAAGGGTTTTTTAGGATTGAAAGAATATCAAGTCCGAGATAAAACCAGTCTCATGCGACATTTTATCTTGGTATTTTGTGCCTATACTTTTGTCCTTTGGCATCAGTTGACTGGTGGTTTTAGACGTAGGTGGGCAACTAAACCGTTGAACACTTTTACTGAGGCTTTAGAAGCCTTTAGAACTGCTATTTCTTTCCGATTTATTGAGTGGTTGACTGTTAATCGTGACGTATTTGCCGCTCATAAAGCCAGTTTCGGCTTTATTTGGGCTTGATTTTTCCTTAAGTCCCGATAGTCCTGTGATATTTTTGACATTAGTTGAATCAGCCCAGAGGCGATCGCGTTACCTCCTTCACGCGATCGCTTTTGGCTTATGAGCCGAAATCCCTCCTAAGTTTTTCAATCAACCTCATTCCCTGGTCGTAACGCTTGCCTGTGTAACCTAAAATTTCGGTGGCAATGGTGCTGTCAGATTTTCCCTCCCCAAATTTCTGAATTAGCCGCCAAATCAAGCGGTTTTCATCCCCAGTATTTTCGCTATAATCCTTATCCTGACTAGTTTTCAGCGATTGTTCTGGGTGATTTTCAGTGCTGATCGCGTTGTTGGGCGATGGTTGGACTATGGTTGAACCATTCCGCATTGTTGCGGCTTTCATCTCGCGGTATGGGGGGAGTTTCAAAGGTATATCATCCAGTAAGCAGTGTGACTGGTCGGTTTTTAACCAGCTAATAAGCTGCTCATTTTTCAATGATTTGGCGTGTGCTTGAGCCTTTTTCCCCAGGCGTATGCGGTAGAAAGCATCAGCTAAATCACTTTTACCATCCAGCCCCCAGGCTGATACTCGGTCGTACTGACTGAGTAGAACTGTAAAGCGTCGTGCTTTTCGTCCCCTCCTAGCGTGACGCTCTAACCATTCGCCGGAACTGGCAACCTTTGAAACGAGTTCTGGGTATTCCTCGGCGATGATTACGCGCTCACTGCCAGCCAAAGCACCGTCACCGCGCTCAGTTCTGAGTTTGAGTTGGTCACTCAAGTCCTCCAAATCCTCAGCCATTCCCAACTCAATCGCTGACCAATTCTCACCCTTGCCAATGACCTCAAGCCCTTGCCAGTCGGTCGGTGTCCCCTCGCACTCGTAGACACGAACCCGACCGCCGACAGTGTAGGCGAGGTATTGGGCAAGGGTAGATTTACCCGTCCCCATCTCGCCGATAATCATGACTTGCTTGCCCTCGATGGCACTGATGATATCGGTAATGATTTCCAGTGGTTCATCTACTGGTACGGCTGACGCTTCAATGACTTGAGTCATGGGTGTGCCGGCATAGGGTAGGGCATCGTAGACTTTGAGTAAGCGTTTGACCCCAGCTTCCAACCCATCGCACAACCAAATACCGAGTTTTAAGCTGGCGCGGGTGATGTTGACTGAGAATAGTGAAAGTGAAAATATCACCCTCCCCATTCCCCAGGCACAGTAACGCCCAAGAGTTTGTGCATTGGGTAGATGCATATCTACCCAAACACCAGCTGTAGTAGTTTTTGGAGGTGAGGCAACCTTGATGTCTATTAGGTCATTTGCCATAGGTCACCCCGTCTTTAAACATCGAAAATTCAGATTTACAGGTTTTTAAATTGTCTTGCAACTGCTGGATGTTGGCTTCATAACTGCCAGAACGGTCTTGATACCACAGGGTAAAACCTACAGCTAATACTGCAACCAATAGCCAAGACAAGTTACTTTCGCTTTTCATGGGTTTAATCGAGTGCATCTAAAATCGCGTTTAAGTTGTACAACGAGCTATCTGGTTCTGGATCTGCTTGGGGCATGGGGTCAAAGTTAGCGCTGATTGCTTGTCTGATTTCTGATTCAGAATTACCCAGATCCAAGTTTGGCTGTAAGTTCTGAACAGGTAGACTTGAATCTGGTGGAGGTAAACTACTGCTGTGCATTGGTTTGACCTCGGTGATAGTGTTCCATTGCCTGATTTACAGCCTGTTGATCTTCAGAAGAACGCCCCAAGTCTGGTTTATGAGGGTCATCTTTAGCAACGACTATTGATGCTTTCTCGGCTATATCCTGGGGAACACCGCCGGCTGTCAGGTGTTGCAGTGATGTTTTGTAAACTTCTAGGTTCATCCTCCAATCCTCCGATACATAAAGGAATTGGTTGATGACCCCTCACGGGCAACCAATTCCTCTTCTGGTGTATCTGCGATGATGTCAGCCCAGCCGGTTTTATCGTTGTTGCGGATGTTATTTTCAGCTAGAGCGCCAGTGCCGGGGCGAACTGCTTCAAACTCCTGAATTACTTTTTGTTCTTTGGGTGTTAGCGGTCTTGGTTCAGTCATGGTAAATTTTAGTTACTCAATTGTTGAGTCAAAGCAAGCCCTAAGCGCTCACTGGGGCTTGTTTTGGCTTTTGATTTGGATGATTGGACAAAGAAACTCGAAAGCAGCGACCGGAACCGACCATCATCACTTCACGGTCAGCGAGGCGGACGGCCTTGCTACGGCTGACTTTCATCATTGGGAATGAACCATCAGCACTGAGACTAAACATTTCGTAGTTTTTGAGAGAGTTCCATTCCACAGCTGTACGGTCAGCCAAGCCGGAATACTCGACAGTATTCATGTCTGCGGCCGAGACTGCACTTGGTAAAGATGGTAAGTGCCGCTTCTGCTTGTTTTTGGGTTTATCGTCGGTCTTTGATCCTGTCTTAGTGCCATTAATGGCGGGTTCTAGTGCTTCCATAGTGGTTGCATAAGGGTATGATGCACGGACTTAAGTCCGTGCATAGTGCTTTTACAGTCCGGGCATAGTGCGGTTTAAGTGCCACTATGCATGGTGTTTAGTACTGCGACACGCCGCAGTGATTTTTGCTAAAGGCTTGCTGCTACTGAGTTATAGCGTTTTTAGCCTCCATAATTTGGGTTTTTGTTTTGGTGTGCAACGCAAGGTTTAGGCGTTGGGAAACTAGTGCATAATTCATATCTTAATAAGATACGGATATAGTCTAGCATCTTATATAATAAATTTTATAGAAAATCTTGGTAATCTTATATAAGAAGAAGTCCATCATGGTTTCAGAAAATGTCGAAATCGCCGAAGTCCAAGCACAGAGAGCATGGAGAAATCAAGAAAGTATTCAGTATGGGGTTAACTCAGACAAGCGTGGAGGGGTTAGACAGGCTGGCACAGAAATTAGGGGTGAGTCGTTCGCAACTGATAGAAATGATTGGCAGAGGGGAGATTTCACTGAGCAATGTGGACAAGCAATTCTTGGGGGAATCATTGATCGGCTGATCTCAAAGACCCTCGATCTCATAGAGGAATCTGAAAATAGAACAGCCGAGCTAAAAAAACATGTTGAAGAACTAAAAGAATTGTCTACTCAGTTCCAGGAGAAAACTGAAAACAAAGAATAACCCGTCCTACGTACAGATAGGGCGGGTTTATTCATGGCGATCACGTCTAACTTCAAAACCGGGCGCGATCGCAGCTACTCTAAAAAAATACTCACCAGAGATTAAGTGGTGAGTAAAACTTTTCAAAATATCAAAAATACTAATGAATAATAACAGAAAACAAAAGACTGAAATAGCAATTCAGATAACTTTTAATGCCGTCATTGAAAGTAATTATAACACAACATCTGGAGGAACTGAGAAATGGTAGCAGTTCCTTATTCCTACACAGATGAATACAGTTTTAAACCTGCTGACGATAGGTTGCCACCACAAAATATTGAAGCAGAAGAGGCTGTTTTAGGTGGTATCTTGTTAGACCCAAGCGCCATATATCGTGTTAAAGACAGGCTAGAAACAGAACACTTTTATATCGGCGCACACAAAGATATTTATCATGCTTGTCTTCGGCTAAACAAGCAAGGATTACCAACCGATTTATTACATGTTAGTAGCTGGTTATCAGACCATGATTTACTTGCAAGAATTGGTGGCAGAAACAAATTAGCTACCCTTATAGATCGCACAGTCAGTGCTGTAAACATTGATAGCCATGCAGCAATAATAATTACAAAATCTAAGCGTCGAGAACTCCTAAAATCAGGCTATAAGACTATACAGTTAGCCTACGATGAGGAGCAGGATTTGATAGACATCTATGCTAAAGTTACCAACAGAATAAAAGCAGTAACAGATACACCACTAGCACCTACAAAAGATGAATATCAACGCTGGAAACATGACCAACTACTAGAAGAGGTGACAAGTATTTATACAACTTGTGTAGAGCCGTCTTTCAGGTTTCTCAAACTGCATGAACTAGCCAAGGAGCATTCAGTTACTAACAATTTCTTAGAACATTTTTACTTAAAAAGTCTGACTGCTCAATGTAGTAAATTACTCACCTATGAAGAATTAAAAGAGTTAGCAGGTTCTACAGTTCGTGAGTGGTTATTAAATGGCTTGGTTCCTAAAAGCACAACTATTTTACTAGCTGCTGATGGTGGAGTTGGTAAAACTAAACTCGCTTATGGAATTGGTAAAGTCCTGATTCAGGGTAATCAGTTTGGTAATTTCATTGCTACAGGAGAGAAACGCAAAATTCTCTATTACCAAGGAGATGAAAGCCCCGGTGATATGATGCAGGCACTAGAGTCGCTAGGTTATTCAGAAGAAGATATTGGCAAGTACGTTAGGGTGCGGTTTGGCTGGAGTGCTGAAAATATCCCAGCTTTAATTGAAGACTTAAAAGAGTTTCAACCTGATTTTGTTGTCATCGACTCGCTTTCAACCATTAACAGATTTTCAATTTATCAGGAATCACAGATGGAGTATGCCCGTCCCATCCTAGAGATGACCGGGCTGGCCACTAATTATAAAACCACCTTTTTACTAATTCATCACAGCAATAAGCTAGGTGGTGTCAGGGGTACAACAGCCATTAGAAATGCAGTTAGTGAGGTCTGGACACTATCAAAGGACAGCAGTGAAACTGGTACGCCTAACGACCGCATCTTAGAAATTGACAAATCGCGATCGCGCTCCTCCGGCAATAAATATCGGATGTTTTTCAATCCTGAAGACCTCAGCTTTACTTTTATGGGAGAAGAGGGGCAAGACTTCGGTGGTCCAGCGCAATCGGCAAAGGAAAGAACATTGCAACTGCTGGCTGACCACAGAAACGTCAAATTTACTAGTGAAGAGATAGCCCACAGGCTAGGCTTTTCAAAGGATTATGCCCGTCGTTACCTAACGGAGCTATCAGCCGATGGTTTGGTGAGCGTAAAGCGCCAGCCGGGGAAAGCCAACCTCTATTTCCTTGCTTATGAAGGATCACCAGAGGATCACCCCTCGGATCACCTCGATACACATCCTGAAACCTTTGCTAATGGAGACATACAGCCAATTCTTAATGTTGGTATAAAAAAAGCAGGATCACCCCAGGATCACCCCTCGGATCACCTCCAAAAAGCAGATACAGTAAGCAACACAGCCAAAGGTGATCCTGAAAGTGCTGAAAATCGTGAAAAAATTCAGCAGTCAGAAAATTTTGTAGCCCAAAGCCACCTTGAGGATCACCTTTGCTCGAATGCCTTGCTAGGTATAGAGTCTGGAGGTGATCCAGGGGGTGATCCTACCCCGGATATGTGTGAAAAGATACATACCCAGGAAATAGCAGTCAAAGACTTATCAGAGAATAATTGCAGCCATTCTCCGCAGGGTGATCCGGGGGGTGATCCTAGGTTAGACCCCTCACCCGCAAACCCAGAATTATCTCCCTTACCTTTGATCCAGGAAAAATGCAAATACTGGAGCATATCCCAAAATCGAGAGGTGGAGGTATTCCACATTTTTGATAATTTCTCTGAGGTCAGTTGCAGGATTCCAGGCAGAGGTACTGTTACCCTACCTTTCTTAGATTTGCAATCCTGCCCAGAATCACCCACTTACCAGTTGAGTGTTAGAGATGAGGTGGTAATTTTGATAGGCAAGCATAAAGAAACCTTTGCCACCATCACCACCATTACAAATACTGGCATCTACCTAAAATCTGACAGTGGCAAGCTACTTGGTAAGTCCTACTTTCCTCACCAGATGGTCAAAGTCTGAAGAAAGGCGACATTATAACCCGCGACTCAATGAGTGACAACTATCGTCTTCGAGCAGTGCTGCTGGATTTTCCCGCAGCAGCTTTTGAAACTTCCTCAATTCATCCCAGGCACGGCTAGTCATGTCAGGTTTTTTAGAATGCTGGTTTGGGCGAAAATTGCGCTGCCTAAATTTGATGTAGCAGTCAATAGCATCAAGAATTAAATCGGCTGTATTGACGTGTGACACGTCTTTGCCGCTATCTATTGCTCTGGCATAATCCATGATTTGAGCCTCCAGCACAATTGGTACTCGAATTGTTTTCGTTTCTCCGCTGTGCCAGGTGCTACCACCTGTCCAAGTACCAGGAGTATGTCCACCCTTGCCCATGCAAAAATCCTTATATTGACGTGTGACACGTCAATATAGCATCAAGCCATAAAAAATGCGATCGCGCTAATAGGGTCAAAATTGCGATCGCAGAATCCCAAAATATTACTGATGTTGTGCTTAGCATATTCGCTTGGTCGGGCTTTGTCACAGGTTTGGGGGGTTTATAGAGTGGCGATCGCGTCCTTAACATCGTCATCGCTGACCTCGATGTAGCGAGACAAAACCTTTAAATCGGTGTGTCCAGTGGCTTTTTTAATAGTTGCAAGGCTGACACCTCGCTTTGCCAACTTGGTAATAAAACTCCGGCGGGTGCTGTGAGTGCTGATGCCTTTAGCAGCCAATCCAGCTTTTTCAACAGCACTACGCAAAATCATGTCAGCCCAGCGGAGCGAGATTGCCTTGTCTCCTGCGCGGTCGGGGAACAGCCAACAAGAATTTTTTTCTGGCTGATAAGCTGCTAAAGATTCATAAAGTACCGGATGTACAGGCACTTGACGAGTTTTTCGCTTTCCGTCAGGACTGGCCTTGCGAGTCCTGGCTCGAAAATTGATATACTCGCGTGGTGTATGGTCATCGTTATAAACATCGTTGACTTGCAATTGCACCAGCGCCCCCCAGCGCTCACCAGTGTACCAAGCCAGATCAAGAAGTAAGCGATATTTCCTACTTCTAATCTGTTTGCGAATTTTGGCATAATCCGCTTCTGTCAAAATGGCTGCTTGTCCATTTCGGTTATTCTTCATTATTATTTTTCTCTGCTTCTGCATGTTCCGGTTTAACCAACTGCAATGGTTAAATCGGAATATTTCTAATTAATGGTATTAGCAATATTCGGCTTAATCTTAGTTGTAGCAATGGTTTCACGCCATCCGTAAATCTTCCGGTTCTACATAAAACTGGAAGATTTACATAAATTTCAATCGCTCATAAAACGGATCTATCACTTCTATTCACTTCATCAAAAATTCGTTTTATGGCAGAACCAACTTTAACTCAGGTATTTGGTGCTAACGCGATTCAGGACGCAACAACTATTACTATTACAAAATCTGATTTAGCAGGATTAACCGCTTCTAGTAACAACACTGGCGAAAGTTTGTTAGTAGCTATTTTGTTGCAGGCGAAATCTTATTTAACTACGACTAACTTTGACTCCAATATTGACCAATCTATTGTTATCGATACTGGCTATACAAGCTTTATCACACGCGGCACTGATAACACTGGGTATAGGACTGATCAACTAACAATCTCTTTGAGCAAAATTGACACCGCTGCAACAATTGACCCGGATAATTACTAAAGATGACTCAATGTTTTCGGTTCTACGGCAAAGGGGCTGACGGGAATGTTAGTTACGAATTTTTTGCTTGTGGCACAACACCTGAATATCGTGCCAGAAACTCAACTACTGTATATCTTTATCTTGATGGTGTAAACGTTGCCGGGACAAATTATTTTTATCTGACTACAACGGCACAAGTAACTGCTGTAGCTAATGATAATCCTAATGCTGGTTATACAAAATACGGTAATTGCACCGCTTGTAACGCGGTTCCTTATGATTGCATAAATAATTCATGTGTCAAGAGCAATGTTTACGGGACTCCTGGCGAATATGACTCATTAGCTGAATGTCAAGCCGGCTGTGGCATGGTCAGCGGTCAGACATGTCCAGATCCATTTAAGTGTCTCGATCCAAATAACTATTGTCCTCCTGACATGGTTTGCATAGAACAAGCTGAGTTCAACGAAATTAGGAGATTATTAAGGTGATATGCCAACTTCTGGAGGGCAAACATTAATAAGTGATGTCGATGGGCTGAAATCGGCATTACGCGCACTAGAAATAAAGTTAAGTGATACCACAAACATAGCTGTTAGAACCGCTAATGGTTTAAATACGGTAGAGAGGAAAACAGATAATTTATCATCAAAAATTGATATCGTAGACGGAAAAGCTACTAGGTCGCTTAGTACCGCTAACGGTGCTAGTAACGAAGCTAAAAATGCAACTGGTGTCGCCAACAAAGCCGACAATAAGGCCAATAAGGCGTTGAATGTTAGCAACGAAACACAAGGCACAGCAAGACGAGCGCTCGTCGTAGGTGAACGTGCTGAAATCGTTGGCACAAAAGCAGACAGAGACGCGGCGGCTGCATTCGGTCAAGCTAATAATGCAAGCGCTCAAGCAACTAAGGCTGCAAGCGATGCCGAGTTAAGTAAAGGTTTGTCTATTCAAACCAGAAGAGTAGCAGAAACGGCTATCAGTGAAGCCAAAGCGTCAACGTTAGTGGCTAAAGAGGCAAGCGCACTAAGTAAAGCGACTAGGGGGATTGCTGACAATGCTGTAGGGGTAGCAAAAGCAGCCCAACGCGCTATTGACATCGTAGACAACAAAATCGCTAGTGTTGTCGGTCAAGTTGGCAGGCTTGCTAGCAAAGTAGCAGATGTAGCTTTAGACGCGGCTGAAGCAATAGGCATATCAAGAAAAGCGTTAACTACTGCTGGTAAGGTAGCTGGTGATTTATTGGGACTTGCCGCTAGAGTGGCAGGTTTAGCGAGTACTGTTATCGAAATTTTGCAGTTAGTAGCCTTCGCTGAGGCTTTGGGTTCTCGGATAGACGGCATAGAGCGAGAGTTGACATCACTTGGTGACGCTGTATCTAATATTTTAGGTCGCCAATTGCCAACCATTAGAGGTATAGCCAGGAATGCTTTAGAGGTAGCTAGTTCGGTGCGTGGTGTAGCTGACTATGCCGTAAGCTTAGGAAATTCTGCAAGCTCTCAAGCAAGCAGTGCAATATCTCAAGCTAGGCAAGCAATTGGCACAGCGGGACAAGCAATTCTTGCAGCTAATGTTGCTCAAACCGTTGCATCCACAGCAATCAATACAGCAGTACAAGCAAATTCTCAGGCAGTGAAAGCTGCAAGTATTGCGATCGCTGCGGGTAGCGTCGCCGCAACTGCAAACGTAACTGCCAACGCTGCTAGCACTTCAGCAAATGAAGCTAAATCAACAGCTAAGGATGCTAAGGACACAGCCAAGAAAGCCCAAAACACTGGTGATAATGCCCTAGCAAAAGCTGTAGAAGTAGCTGCGGGACTAGCGACATTATTGGGACTGTATCAATTGCTTAAACTTAAACCCGGCATTCCAGGTGTTCCAGGCATTCCGGGTCGTGACGGTAGACCCGGCAGGGATGGACGGCAAGGCGCTCCTGGTATCACGCAAATTATTCAAATTCCAGGCCAACCGGGCAGAGACGGAAGAGATGGTTTAAATGGATTCCCCGGTAGACCAGGGAGAGATGGAAAGGATGGAGTAGATGCAGTGCCTTATAACGATTCAGGGCTAAAAGCCTTTATAGCAGCTCAACACTCAGCAACTAGGTCATCGATATTGGCTCCGATCATGGCATTGCTAGCCCCAATATTTGCTATTTGTAAGCAGATTTTAGATGCTGTTAGTCAATTTAGTAATGCCGCACAATTAGCACTATTAAACATTATTAATAATAAGCTCGGTGTCCAACTTCCTGGTGGCATTGCTGGTAAGTTATCGCGAGTAGCTGAATGGCTGCATTTAGATCGAGTTTTGAATGTTCTTATCTGGTGGCAGACTTTGCACAATGCCTATATGCTCAGTGCCAATTTAGGACAAACATTAACTAGTGCAATATCCAATGTATTAGCAGCAATTGGTATCAAAGATGCAGAAGGTAGCCCTTTAGATATTGGTGCAATTTTAGGTGGTCAGTTTGATTCACTCGCTAAATCTGTAATTGGTGAGAGTGAATGGGGAAGTATTAAAGCTGAATATAAAAAATGGAACCGTATTTATCAAGCTGCTGCTAACTTAATGAATAGCATTCAATCAATTGGCTATTCAATTTTAAGTGCTTTAGAAGTTGTTGGTTCTTGGGTTGCTTTTATTGGTAATGCTTTAAAAAGATGGGGAAAGGTTAGCGAAAAAGCTTACAGATGGATGAATCCTACACCTAACTTTCAAAATAAATTTTTTACTAATTTAGAAAACGCTGAAAATGTAGTTTCTCAAGTAGATCAAGTTGCTAGTGAGGTTCTCTCTGTCCAGCAAACTGTTAACCAGATTGGAGAACAAAAAGAACAATTTACTAAAGCATTGAGTCAAGAGCCAGAAAGTAAGCAAGGAACTACACCACCAGAGGCAGCACAAATTAAAGCTGCTTCTGATGTTGCTAAATTGTTTAGTGCAACTGGTTTGGCTATTACTGATATAGACAAGGAGGCAGATGATTAATGCCATTACCAGAAGGATTTGATGAGTGGGAAAATCTACAAGATATTGTCAGACTGGAGCATAATAAAGCAGTTCGAGCATATTTTAAAAACCAGCCAGATGATGATATTAGTAATCCTAAGCCACGACTGAAGCATTCTTGTTTAATGAAAGATGACGACACCGATGTTATGACCATGATGAGGATGTGGTTGTTTGAAGTAACAATAGGAAGGTTAGAAGCAGTTCAGCGCCCAGTGTATGGTGTTCCTTGGTTTGATGTGCAATCAGAACGAACTTTTAAGCCTCAAGTAAAACTATTCTTTTTAGAACCTTATAATTTTGAAATTCATAGCAATGAATCAACACCACAAGCAGAAGGCGAAATAACTTTTAGGTTGATGAATGAATCAAGTGAAAGTATCAGCAGAACTGACGCAGAAACATTAGCAAGAAAAATTAAAAGTGTTTTTGCGACACCTCCTTTTGTTTGGCATAAAGGACGCTTTAAATGTACTTATTCAGATAAAGAACGTGGTTATGAATTAAAACTGTTAGTTCCCAGTAAGACTGAGGGAGAAAGAATTATTCGAGCCGTGCTAGATATCCAAAATCATTCTCTTGACCGTGATTATCTGCAATTTATAGACAATGACCGCGTTTATTCAAATAACCCAGGAACACATCGAGTTTATGGGCGTACAGTTAAAAAGTTCGTGCGTAGACGCACATCTGACGTAAAGTTTCGTTATGCTCAGTTGTTTATTTGGGGAAAACAGAATCCTGTGAATTTAGTAGCTGTTAGTGGATCTCGGCTACGAAGTGTAATTGAACGCGTTTAATTGAATAAAACTAAAAATTTTACGGACAACCTTATGTTATCCGGTTGAGAAAATTACTGCTAAACCCTTGCTAGAAATGATTTACGCAAAACATTTTTTACACAAACCTCAGTAACTATGGGAAGACGCAAAAGCGCCAAACAGATTGAAAAAGAGTTGCAATATGCTCGTGCAAGGGAAGCTTATAACCCACCCGTTAGAGAAGATGGTGCAAGTACTCGCAAAAATCCTTTAATTGCAGTAGCTTACAAACCTATACAGATTGCAGCTGGAGAAACTGCTAAAAAGTACAAAGTACAGGCATCCCAAAAAAGTGTCGTGTTTTTTGGACAGACAGCTTTAAACTTGGTTGATGCCGGTTCAGAAGATCCTTTACCTCGCGGCGCTAAGCCTGCGAAAGTTCACGCTACTGTATCAGACGATTCACCTAATATCATTCGGGCTTTAGGTAGTAATCGCCCATACAAGAGATATGCGCCAGGGAATCGTGGCAGTAACACCCAATATTCTTACACTGCACCACTTTCAATTCAATCAGCAGCAGCTTTAGATAATGAAGTGAAAACTGTTTTCAACGCTGTTAAAGGCAAATTAGGGGGTGCTTATGGGCGTGTTTGGTTTACGCCTGAATATTTTGTATTAACTGGCAGTGGTGAATAATTTTTTAGAAACTCCTGCAATTTGGTATCCGGGACAGTCGCAATTGGAGTATGAGGAGGAATTAAATCTCATGCTCCAGCGGGCAAATATGACAGCAGCGTTTCTGCGCGGCAATATTCACCCAGATACCTTTCTCGACTTCCTGGACGAACAAGAGTATGACGTTTTTGAACTAGCTGAAGATTGGGAATTAGTCAAAATATGACACTTCAGCTTGACCTAACAGCAATGGGAGCTTGGGAATTAACTTACTACCAAAAGTTAGTAGGTAATCCCGACAACCGCAGAGCCAGAGCGCCGCTAATTGACCCAGTAGAGCTTCCTTATTTGACTGATAGTCACGTTTTTTTAGTCGGGGCTTCCTGGCTTAATGCCAAACCTACTTGGATTAGAGCAGGATATTTCTATCAACAAATTAGCGGCATTCATGTTGACGACACTGTAGTTTTTGAGGGATTGGGACAGGTTCCAACCACTGAAGTAGATGGTACACGCCGACTAATTAAGCTTAATGCGATTGAGTTGGTTCAGTTTCCCAAGCTGACCGAATCTTATCGTTTGAGGTTTGAGGCTTTACCTTGGATTTACCAAGTCACTCTGGCTGTCTGGGAATACAGAGGAATAGAAACTGATACCACGGAAGATTTAATCAACGCGGTTCGCTCCAAATTAGAAACAATTGAGTTCAAAATTGATAATTTATGACTACTGCATTAAGTTACAGCGCATTAGCCGAAAAGTTACCCGCTGGTTCAATTGAATTTGTTGGAAATAATCAAGTCAAGCTTAATTTCAGCACAACTACAGAAAGCGGTAGCAATCTGACTCTTAATGCTTCTTGTGTTAAGGGAATTGTTAAACTTTTGCAAGGATTAGCTGCATTAACCGACCAAGTGAATGAAGCAAGAGTTAATGCTGAATTACCACCTATTCAATTTGCCAGTCAACAGCTTACGGGTACACCGGAGATGCCAGAGTATGAGTTTACTGTCCGGGTGAAGGTTGACACAGCACAGTTTATTGAAAATTTGGATGATCCAACTGATTAACACAAGTGACTACTACAAAATCAGTAATAGCTGTTAGTAACTCAACTAACAGTAACAGCCCAGGAATCACAATTACTTTAGAATCTACTGGTATATTTTTAGGAATCCTTGTTAGCTTTTCCATTTTAGGTGGGTTAGGCATCAAAATTGTTAGCAGTATCAATAGAATTTCAACTTCAATTATTCAAATTGAAGAAGATTTGAAAGAGTATGCTAGCAATGCCGAGAAGATTAGAGAGTTAGACAAAAGATTTGATTTACACGTTCAAGAGTATATCAACAGAAAAGATGTAATTCAAATGCTGTTGGGTCAAATGAATG
Organism: Halotia branconii CENA392; assembly: GCF_029953635.1. Lineage (NCBI taxonomy): Bacteria > Bacillati > Cyanobacteriota > Cyanophyceae > Nostocales > Nodulariaceae > Halotia > Halotia branconii. Next base: position 3,817,343 of record NZ_CP124543.1, read on the forward strand.
AAAAAATTGACCACAAGTTTAAACGAGTTTTATTCTACACCCGCGATATTCAACGCTTTTTACAGCGCGACACTAACTTCCAAATTCGGGAATACGAAGAGAATACAGAACAGGAGTAATTACAAGTGAATCAAAAAACTTTAGATCGATTCAGCACAGTTTTAGGTTTGGTTGCAGGAGTCTCTAGTGTCCTGGGCGGTAGTGGGATGATTGGCAGTAACACTGCGACGATAATCACAGGAATATCTACAGCTATTCTGGGCTATCTGGTGCAACGCCCGGCTAGTGACAAGCCGGCTGACTAACCGGACGGAGATTACTTTAGTTCAAGAATCAAGATCAACAATCCAAAATAAAAAGAAAAGCTTAAACACAGCATCCCAAATAGTTTAAGTCTTCCCCAAGGATAACCATATAAATCATCGTAATAGGCTATAAACGTTGAGGGTAAAGTTCCCCAGTATTTGATAAATTCGTCTAATTCTCTAATTAATTTTTCAAGGTTGAACATGATTAGTAAGTTTACGTTAGAAAATTACTTTCAGATACACGAAGGAAAAGCAATTGATTTTAGACTTAGAGTCCAAAAAGACCAAAACAATCAGTATAGCTTTTACATTCACCCCCAAGATATTAACGGGGAAACTTGGGATTTTAAGGTTATTGGTAATTTCCTAGAATGCACTACATCCACAAGTGAAACTTTAAACAGTCTATTAGTAGACGGTGAGACACTTGACAATCTTGATAAAAACGTATTGTTTTTGATGATTAAGCATCTCAACACTAAAATCAGCGAACTAGAAACCGTCAGCACTTCGCAACGCGATCAGCTATTTCGCCGGGTACAAGAATTAGAACAATTCCAGCGTGAGTACGAAACTGCACAGGAGTATGAAAGCGATCGCAGTTAGGTCTACTGGGGATTCATCTAAACAGCGAATTGCCACCAAACCTTGCAGTCCACCACTTTCAAATTGACGACGTAAGTTTTCTCGTTCGTCTAAAGAAGTGTGGGCGGTGTAGGTGCTGACTTTATATCCCAATTCTACACCTAAAATTTTGGCAACGGCTTTTAGTTGACGCAAGGATGAACGCTGTCCTATTTCTTGTGAACCATCGCTGCAATAAAAAAGTGTATGAGTGGTTTCGCGGCGAGTTACCATTAAATCTCGCAAGGCATTTAATTTATTTTCTGCCGCACCAATTAATCTAGCTCGTTGCATCAATAATGGCTTTAAATCTTCATGGTCTTCAAAAATTTTTGTTTCTCCATGTTCTCGTTGTCGATATAATAGCGATCGCCCGATCTTTTTTGTTAGTTTTAAATAGGCAATGCTTTCGGTTTCAGTTAACTCCACCAAAATTGGATAATACAAATAATGCACTAAAGCACTTTGAGAAATTGCATCCTTCAAAGTGAACTCTGGTTGCAACACTGAACCAAAGTAATCAAATAACGATTGAGTACCACAGTCATCAAAATACCTTTCTGGGGTAGCAGATAAAGCTAACCGCAACCCCACCCGCCGCGGCAGACTTTCTTCTAATTTGGGTGCGCCTAAATTATGCGCCTCATCGCCAATAATTAGAGTTTTCGCGGGAAAATATTTGAGTTGAGATTGAAAACCATCTCCAATTAATGTGGAGTTGGTAGTAATTACCGTGACGAATTGCTGAGAACCAGAACGCAGATTATAAAGTTGCGTGGAAAGTTGACTTTGCCAAGTGCGTAAATTTTCAAAAGCTAAGATAGGCTGCAAATTAAATTTTTCACATTCTCGCGCCCATTGGGTGACAAGATGACGGTAGGGACAAACTACTAACAAGACTTGTAAGTTAATCTGCTGGTAAAGTTCACAAGCGATCGCTAATGCTGTAATAGTTTTACCACTACCAGTAGCCATTTTCAGCGTTCCTCTGCCATTATTGCTAAACCAATTAGTAATAGCTTGTCGCTGATATTGCCGCAATTGCAAAGATGGAGGAAGTCTGGGACATCCTGGTAGTGGTTGTTGAGTTTGGTAACTACCCTTACTTTCTTTGGCAAATGGTAATTTCAGCCGGAAAGAGGGCAGTTGCTGCACTGGATTTCGTGTCAGGTACATAAATCAATGGGGCATGGGGCATGGGGCATTGGGCATGGAAATATGGGTTATTTCCCTTTATTCCTTATTCCCTATTTACTGTTTACTGTTCTCAGTAACCGCGCCAAACACCAATGAGAGAACCTTGTACCTGCACTTGCACAGCGGATACTTCAATGGGATTGTACTTACGATTAGCAGGTTTTAGAGTCACGCGATCGCCGTTTCGATAAAAACGCTTCAACGTAGTGCCGTATCCGTCAACTCTAGCAGCAATAATTGTGCCATTTTTGAGATGATCTGGTTCTGGTACTGGCAACAGAAACACTACATCTCCATCGGCAATTAAGTCTTCAATCATGCTGTCGCCAGTTACCCGCAAAGCATAAGTTTTAGCAGGTAATGTGAGACTAGAAAAATCTAAATGATCTACAGCATCAGTAAATGGTTCTATTAAACCACCAGCAGCGATTGTGCCCAAAATCGGGATACCTTGCTTAGTAGAATGTAAAATCCGAATAGTTCGCGCTTTACCTTCAGTCCATTCAATATATCCTTTGGTGCGTAAATGTTCTAAACGACTTTGAATGGGCGCTGGTGATTTCAGGTTCATTGCCTGCATCATTTGCCGAATAGAAGGTGAATGCTGGTGTATTTTAATATATTCTGCCAGCCATTCATAAAGTTCTTGTTGAGCTTGTGTTAGACTTTCCATAAATTTGTTGGGAGATAAATATAAATGTCTCTAGAACATTAGTACTACAAAAAAACTCCCATAACAAGATAAAAGTAAAAATATTAAAGGTAAAAGAAAGACTATCAGCTTCTCTTTTACCTAATTAAGGTTTCAATTTGTACCTAAAATGCTGGCAAGTAAAGCTTTTTGAGCATGTAAACGATTTTCTGCTTGTTCCCAAACTCGTGAGTGAGAACCTTCAATAACTGCATCAGTAATTTCTTCACCGCGATGGGCTGGTAAACAGTGTAAAACAATTGCCTGAGAATCGGCAAGACTTAATAGTTGCTCAGAAATTTGGTAAGGTTGAAAAATTGGTAAGCGATCATCGGCTTCTGTTTCTTGTCCCATACTTGCCCAAACATCAGTATAAAGTACGTTAGATCCTTTGGCTGCTAATTTTGGGTCATCAGTGAGGAGAATTTCAGTTTTATTGGCAGCGATCGCTCTTGCTTGTTCTACAATTTCAGAATCCGGCTCATATCCCTTTGGGGTAGAAATTCTTACATTCATACCTACCAAAGCACATCCCAGCATCAGTGAATTAGCTACGTTGTTACCATCACCCACGTAGGTTAAAGTTAATCCCGCAAGCTCACCAAAGCATTCTTGAACTGTCAATAAATCAGCTAATATCTGACAGGGATGTTCTAAATCAGTCAGTGCATTGATTACAGGAATCTTGGCATAGTGAGCAAAAGTTTCCAATTCTTGCTGTGCAAAAGTGCGAATTGCCAAAATATCTAAATATCTATCTAACACCCGTGCTGTATCTTGTATGGGTTCTCCGCGACTAACTTGAGTGACATTAGGATTAAGATCAATTACTTGTCCACCCAATTGGTACATCGCCACGGTAAAACTGACTCGTGTGCGAGTTGAAGCTTTAGAGAACAACAAACCCAATACCTTATTACACTGTAACTTTAGCTGTTGTGATTTGAGTTGAGTTGCTAGTTGCAAGATGTCTTGAAGTTCTGTTGGACTGAGGTCAGCCAAACCTAATAAATCACGTCCGATCAATGCTGCCATGCTTCTGAACTGTAAAAAACAATTATATATTTCTTTCAAAGGAAAAGAAATATATGCTACAATCATAAATCGTTAGTTAAGGACGTATAGCTCAGTTGGTTAGAGCGCTACGTTGACATCGTAGAGGTCACTGGTTCGAATCCAGTTACGTCCATTTTTGTTGTACAGTGACTAGTTATTTGTCGTGTGACTTTACCCATAAGTTTGCCGCAACGGCAAGCTTATGGGTAAAGTCACAAATACCATTAACAAAGCCGATGATATCAGGCCGTTTGGAATAGAGAGAACCTTTAATAGACAACTCCCGCACTATTAGGAAATGATTATTTTCAGGGTTTTGAAAGTCAATCACTTTGAGGCGGGGATTGATGGTTTCACCCTCTGGATTTTTGTAGGGTTTCTCTAGGATACCTTCGCGGATGAGTTGATATTTTTTCTGGTTGATGGTAACTAATTGGTCTGAAATATTAGATGTGGTGAATTGGGCGATCGCATCGTCGTATACTTGCTGTGGATGACCAGGATTAAATTTCTCTAATGCTTGGCGAAGATAGCGTGTGAGGACAACTTCTCGTTTATCTTTGCGTCCTAGTGTACCGTTAGTACCGAATGTTTCTTTTTTGTATGCGTAAACTGAGTGCCATTTCAGGGTTTGTTCAAAGAAGTTAGCGGTAGTTTGTTGCACTAGGCAGTCTTCGGAATATTCGGCACTCATGGGGGTGATAAGTAATACAGGTAGCTATTATATTGATAGCTTTGGAATTGAGTAAGTAGCAAGTATCGCCTTTAAAAGAATTTCAAATTTTAAGCGATGATGGATGTGTGACCATAAATGACAATTGGTAATTAAAGATGGTTTCAGTCGAATTACTTAATACACTGCAAGGGCTTAACCGTGCTGATAAACTTTATATTGTGCAGGTTTTAGTATCAGAGTTAGCTCAACAAGAGACTGAACTAATCAAACCTGGACAATCTTATCCTGTTTGGTCTCCTTATAATGCCTTTGAAGCCGCAAATACAATGCTAGAAGTTTTGCAAGCAACCAAAAATCAAAACAGTGTCTAGCGTCGAGCAATTTCCTTTTGTCAATGCTGACACAACGTTAGGTGAGGCTGGTTTTCGTCCATATATGCCAATTCAGCTTGTGAGTCAGCAATGTTCAATAACAGCATCCGCTTTGTTAGATACAGGAGCAACAGTAAATGTGTTACCTTATCAAGCTGGAATTGAACTTGGATACATTTGGGAACATCAGACAGCAACTTTGAACTTGACAGGTAATCTTGCTCAATTTGAAGCTCGTGTTGTAGTGATTCAAGGAGTGATTCGTCAGTTTGAACCTATACAACTTGTATTTGCTTGGACAAAATCTGTGCAAGTTCCTCTGATTTTAGGACAAGTGAATTTTTTTATGGAGTTTGACGTTTGCTTTTACCGCTCACAACTTTATTTTGCAGTAATTCCTAAGAAAAAGCTTTCAGAATCATCATAGCGTCTTATTTAAATATTCCCGCACCAACCCTAAATAACGTTCTTGCTGACCGCGATACAACCAAGCGATCGCCGTGATATTCTGGAGTTGTTCTTCACTAAAATCGCGGATTTTGCGCGTCACTACCCGGTAGACATTCCGCGCATCAATCATCAATACTTTATCTTGGCGTTCTGCTGGTTTTCCGTTGTCAAAAAACCACAATGTACAAGGTAGAGGTTTCGTGTAAAAAAAGTTTGTGCCAATTGAAACAATCATATCTACCGCTTGGGTAGCGATTAACTCTTCCCGAATTTCTTTTTCCCCATATCCTGCATCCGATGCCGAACTCGCCATGACAAACCCGGCTCTACCTCGCTGATTTAAATAACTGTAAAAATACTGTATCCACAGGTAATTTGCATTGCTTACTGCTTTAGTTTTCGCCGCAATTCCTGGTATCTTTTTCTCAGTAAACAGCCAGGGGTCAGTCTTCACTTTCTCTGGACTCACACCATCGACGTTAAACGGCGGGTTAGACATGACAAAATCACATTGACCAAGCAACTCTTCCCAGCGATCGTAAAAAGTATTACCCTGGCGAATTATCCCTTCTAAAGCGTGAACCGCCAAATTCATCCGCGCTAAACGGGTGTTAGTATCCGATTTTTCCTGTCCGTAAAAAGTAATTTTTGCTGACGCATCCTCACCGCGATTTTCTACAAAATGTCCCGTCTGCACAAACATACCCGCACTACCGCAAGCAGGGTCTAAGACATTTCCCCGGTCGGGTTCAATCATATTTACAATCGTTCGTACCAAAGAAGGCGGTGTAAAAAATTCTCCTCCTTCCTGTGCGCCACTCATGGCAAACTTATTCAAAAAATACTCATAAATTCGCCCAAACACATCGCTCGTAGCTTTCCGTAACTCCTCCCGGTCAAAAATTCGCACCAAGTTATACAGCAAATCCGGCTCAAAACTGGTGTACTCCTTCGGTAACACTCCCTGCAACATCTCAGTTTCGTCCTCAATCGCTTTCATCGCCGCATTGATAGCCTTGCCAATATCTGCATTTTCTGCCAAGTTCAAGATGCGATCGTACTGGGCTTCTGTGGGTAAAAAAATCGCTGACTTTCCTTTAAAGTCATCTTTGGTAATCGGGCGTTTTTTTCCACCCCGCGATGGTAAACTATTTTCAATCTCCGCTTGTACAGCATTGAAGCGATTTGTCGCATGGCGCAGAAAAATTAGCCCCAGTACGGGCATACTGTATTCATTGGCATTGAGTTTTGAGTTAGCGCGGAGTTGATCTGCGGCTTCCCACAGGGAAGATTCAAGTTGACTGATATTGAGCATAGTTTGTTAGCGATCGCTTAGGCGAAATTATGACTGTCTACTTCGCCTAAAAAATTATGAGTTTACATATTAACTGTTTTGGCAACCAGAGAATCTGTTATCCTTTCGCCTAGCCCAAACAAATATACTTAGCACGTTTAGTTCCTATATAGGAATTTTTTAACCTAAAATAACGTTCCAACAATGATCGCTTGGAAACAGACACGATAAATCGCCGTCTCTACAGCAAATCTATTCGTTAATTATTTCTTGACACACTAGGCGATCGCAACTCAAACCCACTAAGCGTTTACACCTTATTTACCCTGACTTGGTGGAATTTTGCCCTCATTCTGAGCTTGTTTAATCGCTCGTTTCACAATTAACACCGCCATTTGAGACAAAGACCGCTCCTCTGCATCAGCTAACAATTGCAGGGCTGCTTTGTCTTCTTCTTCCATATAAATAGTTACAGTTACTTTTGCCATGTCATCATCATAAGCAATTTTGATTATTTTTATGTTAAACGCATTAAAACACACTAATTAACATAAAAACACTTTATTTTAGCGTATAATTACTTATTAAGTCAAAAGCCAGCCATCAACTTTCTCAGGGCGGATGCTGGCTTTTGGCCCCCATATCACAGGAGACATATACAATGTTAAAGCCTGTTAGCTACAAAACAGATGAACACAGAGCTTATCAACAAGCTTTAGGTGATTTTGGCATCACAGAATTATTGGCAAAGCTCAACAACTACTCTGATGCTGACTTTGATAGCACTTGGGTACAACTCCAGCAGCAAGAAATAGAAACTCTAGCTGCGATTCTGATTTCTGGGTTAACTCACAGCATCAGTGGTAAGTTGATTGCTGACTATCTCAATCTCATTCGGCACAATCACCAAGATATAGCCCCAGGTTTGATTAACCCTTCTCTGCGAGACGCTACGCGAACGGCTACGCTCAGGGTTAACCTCAAATACACAGACGCATCTATTGAGCTTCCTGTCAACTTTCCTGATGTAGCCAAAACACCCAGATTTTTATATGGCGATCGCTTGCGTTGGCTTTCTCATGAAAGCGATACTGACTGGGGTATTGTCATTGGTCGATTTTATAGCTTTGGTTGCGATCGCTGTTGCTGGAGTTGGTGTTATCTGATTTGGTTGAGCTAGGTATCGCAGCAATTTGTAAATCATACGCGCCAATGGGAGTACCTAAAGCATAAAAGCTAGCCTACCGAGATACAGGCTGCTATTTTCAGGCGATACAATCGCATTGTGACTTGATGCAATGGCATTGTCAAGGGACTTTATCAGATGTATGTCAAACTCGCTCAAAGCATCAATGGCAGGACTAGCAATCGTGGACAAAGCCCGGCAACGTCTTGGTTGGACAAAAACCAGTACGGCGCGTTGGTGGCAAGATGCACATACATCTAGAGCTACTTTACGGCGATTTTGGCAGGGCGATCGCATTCAGCGAGAAATCTTCATCGCCATTTGTCAAGCTGTTGGCATTAGTAATTGGGAAGCGATCGCAGATGCGGTTAATTTGAACTCGGATATTGCAGACATCACTACACCTTACCTTGACTGGCAGCAAGCGCCTGATATCGAAAGTTTTTATGGACGAAATCAGCAATTGCAGCAGTTAGAGCAATGGATTACAAGCGATCGCTGTAAATTAATCACTATTGTTGGCATCGGTGGTATTGGCAAAACTGCCTTAGTATTAGCTTTAACAGACCGTATGCAGTCGCAATTTGATTTTTTGATTTGGCGTTCATTTTCCACTGTTCCATCTCTGATTTCCCTGCTGGATAGTTTGTTAAGCATTTTTGATCAAACCGTTGTACAAGATATTTCTCAAGGTACAGCGCAACTTATATATCACCTGCAAAAACGTCGTTGTCTGCTGATATTAGATGGACTAGATGCTGTTGAAAATTTAAATAATTATAATCAGTTTATCCAACAATTAAGCCGTAATCATCAAAGTTGCATTCTTATTACCAGTCGTGAACAACCAAAAGCTATTGAAATCAATTCAACAACAATTTGCTGTTTGACTTTAAAGGGTTTGCCAAAAACAGATGCAGTAGAGTTATTAAAATCTAGAGGATTTACAGGTCAAGAATTGGGACTATCAACCTTAATTAAACTTTATCGCGGTAATCCTTTGGCACTGAAACTTGTAACCCCATTGATTCAATCTGTATTTGTTGGCAATGTCGCTACATTTCTCGCTCAGAATACTTTGGTAATTGGCGATCGCTTACGAACTATCCTCAAACAACAGTTCATGCAACTTTCTGATTTAGAAAAAAACATTCTCTATTGGTTGGCAATTTGGCAAGAACCGATTACTTTTTGCCGTTTGCAAACTCATTTATTGGTATCTGTTGATCCGGCTACAATGTTAGAAACAATTGTCGCTTTAGAAAGGCGATCGCTTCTAGAAAAATGGATTAGTTTTGAGGGAACTTCATTTACATTGCAACCATTAGTTATGAAAATAGTAATTGATGAATTAATTGAAAATGCTGTTCAAGAAATTTATCAGGTGATGCAAAGTTCTAATATTACTCATTTTAAAATACTACGAACTCATTGGTTATTGCGACCGGGTACTGATGATATTGCAAGCGATCGCATTTTGCATCAACTGCAACAAAAACTATGGCAAGTATATAATGCAACTTTACCACAAACCCTCAATCAAATTTTCTTGCTGTTAAAAGACCAATCTCCTTTAGCAATTGGTTACATCGCTTGTAATTTGACGACACTTCTCAACGCCTAATAAAAGCCAGATTTAATGTTAAAATATAGTCAAAATGCCTAAAATAGTCAAAACTATGCAGACCTATACTCTTACAGATGCTCGTAACAAACACGGTGAAGTTTTTGACAAGGCTGCTATTGAACCAGTTCTGTTAACCAAGCAATCACGGCCTAGCCATGTGATTATTTCAGCTGACAACTACCAAAAGTTAATGAATCGGCTGCAAGAATTAGAAGATATGGTTTTCGGTCAAGCTGCCCAAACAGCTTTAAGTCAGTCCAAAATGGTTGGGACAGAAACTTTTACATCTGCATTGAAGCATTTTGCTAATGGCGAAACTTGATGGTCTAGCAGCTGTTCTTGATTTTCTGAAGGGCTTGCAACCTAAAATAGCAGCGCAGATTGCAAAAAAAGTTTTGGCTTTGAATGTTGAGCCTTTACCAACTGATAGTGAGCAACTATCTGGTTATCAGGGTTTATACCGTGTTGATAGCGGTGAATATCGAATTATTTACAGATATTTTCCTAAGCAAGATTTAGTAGAAGTGATTTTAGTTGGTAAGCGCAATGATGATGATGTTTACAAAAGATTAAAGCGTTTATTGGACTAAACTTTGGTTTTGATTAAAAATGCTAAAATCAGTCCAGCACCATGCTTTCAGGCATCTTCGATGACTTTCGATGTTCCCAATTCTCTAATTCTTGATACAGCGCTTTCAGTATCTGGATTAACTGACTATATCCGCTTGCTGTTAGAGCAAGATGAACAATTGCGGCAAGTTTGGATAACTGGCGAAGTTTCTAGTGCTAATCAGCATCGTAGTGGGTTATTTTTTACCCTGCAAGACCCAGATGGGACAGCAGGAATTAAGTGTGTAGCGTGGAATAGCCAATTAGCAAAACTCGCCCAAATGCCTATTGCTGGTGAGCAAATAATTATTTTGGGCAGTATTCGGGTTTATCCGCAAAGGGGAGAATATCAAATATCAGTTTGGCAAGCTTTACCTGCTGGTGCGGGTTTACAAGCACTGCGTTATCAACAATTGAAAAACCGTTTGCTAGCTGAGGGTTTATTCGACGCAGAACGAAAACGTCCTCTTCCACTCCACCCCCAAACGATCGCTGTTGTCACTTCACCAACTGCGGCAGCTTGGGGTGATATTCAAAAAACCCTTAAGCACAGATATCCGGGTTTACATGTTTTATTTTCTCCTGCGACTGTGCAAGGTGAACAAGCACCAGACTCTATAGTGAAAGCGATCGCACGAGTAGAACAAGATGGTCGTGCCGAAGTGCTAATTTTATCGCGGGGTGGTGGTGCAGTTGAAGAGTTAGCTTGTTTTAATGATGAACGAGTAGTGCGATCACTGGCTAATTGTTCAATACCTGTAATTACTGGTATTGGCCATCAACGAGATGAATCTTTAGCAGATTTAGTTGCAGATGCTTCTGTGCATACACCAACTGCGGCAGCGGAAACAGTAGTCCCAGCATTATCAGAGTTGTATACTCAGCATCGTCAGCGAGTTGTGGCTTTACATGAGGCGGTAAACGATTCTGGGGAAACTGCTGTTAATCAACTGCAAGTATTGCGAAACCGTTTAAAGCGTTTGCGGCTAGAAAAGCAAGTGCAGCAAGAGATGCGGCAGCTAACTTGGAAGCGTCAGCAATTGATGCAGGTGACACTGGGGCGATCGCAGCAAGCAAAGCAGCATCTAGAATTGTTACGGCAAAAGTTAGTAAGTCTTGACCCGAAAGCTGTATTGCAGCGTGGTTATGCGGTGGTAAGACAAGAAAATGGCGCGATCGCTCGTTCAACAGGTGAGTTAGCTGTGGGGCAAAATTTGATGATTCAGTTGGGACAGGGTGAGGTTAAAGTGAAGGTTAGGGAAATCAAAGATTAACTAACTGTATTAGACAATTGCTGCACAAAATTCTGATGTTCAACTGAATTTAGCCCTTTCTGCAACACTGCTAAAACCTGTTGCATATTGTCGGTAACTAATGCTGATACATCAAGCCATAATCCTGGAAACACTTGACTTTGAATTATGCCTGATGCATTTGGTGTTAGCGCGACATATTCCCCATTCTGCAAACTAAACCAACTAACAGTACTTTCAAACACCTGCCAAACAATATATTCCTGAATACCATTGCGGCGGTAGGCGCGTTTTTTATCATACAAATCTTTGGTTGCACTACTGGCGGCAACTTCTGCCACTAGTTCTGGCGATCCTTCCACATAACCATCATTACCCAGATATGATAATCCGCCACACGCTGCATTGATTAATAAAATGGCATCGGGTTGGGGTTCATTATCTAAATCTAGCCGCACAGTTGGATTATCACCCAGTCTGACACCCGGCGTAGCTACTTTATATGACCACAACCAGCCCATCAAATTACCATGTGGTTCGGCATGGGGTTCAAAGCGTAAAGGTGATGCCACGTGAACGACTCCTTCAATTAATTCGGCTTTCTTGAGGTTGGGCATAGCATTGTAGCGACGCTCAAATTCAGGACGAGTGAGGCGATCGCCACTCTCAAGAGGCGGAATGTATGAAGGGGAATTGGTGGGGGTCGGATTTTGTGGGGAGGTATTAACCACGATCGCAAGTGGTAAAGGTGGGTAAATTGATTGTATCGTCAAGGAAGAACGAACCGCCAAGGCGCAGAGGACACAGAGAAATTGATGGTTAAACGTAAAAATGCAGCTAATTCTGATGCAATGGATGGTTGGAATTATGAGGCGAAGGTTAATGAAATAGAAGGGATTATTACTCGTATTGAGGCGGGTGAGTTGGAATTGGAAGAGGTTTTTGATCAATTTGCTAAAGCTGTTGAATCTTTACGTCAGTGTGAAAGTTTTTTGCAGCAGCGACAACAACAGGTAGATTTATTGATAGAAACTTTGAATAATGAATAAGTCTTTTGCAAATGTTAAATAGGTAAGTGTGAATATTTGTCGTTGGAATCAGGCAGGAGGCAGAACGGAAGAGGTGTTAAATTTTATTGATTTTTTACATAGTTAGTTTTAATTTTATTGACCTACTTATTAATCCAGTAATTTATACCAATATCAGTTACCAGGAATGGAAATTAATCACACTATTTCAGTGTTATCGAAACATTGAATTGTTTTTTGACAATCATCATTAATTAGTATTTCTGTAAATTTTTCTGTTGTATATTCTCCAATAACACTGCGCCAGAATTTTTGAGCAACTATATTTGTGGTAATTTGATGAATCTCCCACTTTCCACAAAATCGGTCAAAAATTTGAAAAGCAACCTGCTTGCCAATTCCTTGCTGTCTGTACTTTCGTAAGATGAAGAACTCTGCGATTGAATATTGACTGTCTGGAATGTAGGTGTACTGATTCACTAAAACAAATCCAGTTAGTTTTCCTCCTATTCGCACAATGAAGGGATAGCGATCATCTTCAACCCAGTAATAATCTAAGTATGGATATCCAAAATAACCATGTTCATTGATGTCTTTATCTTCAAACTCTGAAAAGTCATGCTGATAAAGCTCCATCATCCGTTGGATGATTGGTTTGTCATTAATTGAAGCAGATAATACTTCTACACCGCTTGAGTGTCTACGTTTTTCCATAATTTTGCGTAAATCCTGGGCACTTTAGCGTACCCTGGTTAATTACTATATATCTACAGAGCGATCGCATAAGTTAGTGGCAAAGTTACAGTAAATGTTGTACCCAAACCCACTTCGCTTTCAACGCTAATTTGACCACCATGTAGTTCAACGGCGCTTTTAACAATTGTTAATCCTATACCGTTGCCAGCAATTGTTTCTGTGTTACTACATCTAAAAAAAGATGTAAAGAGTTTTGCTTGATCTGCTTGAGGAATGCCAATTCCTTGGTCTTGGATGCGGAATAGGGCATTTTGATGGTCGCACGTTAATTCAAATTGGATATTGCCGCCTTCAGGTGAATATTTAATAGCGTTGGAAAGTAAATTAGTCAGAATGTGGCGTAGGAGTTTTTCATCCATTAGGGGCAAGTCTTGGATTTTTGAAGCATAAAAACACCGTTCTACAAAATTAATATGATAGCGATCGCCCGCGTTAAATTGCTGTTCTTCAACTATTTGTAAACAGAAGTCTATCAAATTTAAGGGTACAGGCTCGAATTTGAGTTTTCCTGCTTCTGCTTTACCGATAACTAAAATGTCTTCGACTACTTGATTAAGATGTGTAACGGCTGATTTTATTTGATGAAAATATCTTTCTTTTTTCTCTTCAGTTAATTCTTTATCATATTTTTTTAACAATTCACAAGATAATAGAATACTAGTTAAAGGTGTACGAAATTCATGAGAAGCAATAGAAATAAATCGGGATTTGAGTTCACTAGTTTCTGTTTCTTTTTCCAGCGCTAAACGTGTTTCTTCTGCTTGTTTGCGCTCGGTGATATCTTGAGCAATACCTACTCGACGATAAACTTCTCCAAAGTTATTTTTGACTAAAAAGCTGCGTTCCCAAATCCAACGCACTGAATTATTCGGCTGGATAATACGATATTCATGACCATAAACGCTGTTATGGTTGTTCTCTATGGTGGTCAGTACGCATTCTCTATCTTCTAAATGAACCGCATCTATCCAAGAGTTAGGATTGCTATATAAACTTTCGCAACTACGACCCCATACTTGTTCATAAACTGGACTGATGTAAATGATTTCGTTACTGAAAATATCTTTGAGCCAAAATACCTCTTGGATGTTTTCTGCTAATTGGCGAAACTTTTGTTCGCTTTGACATAGCATTTCTTGCACTACCAATTTTGAGGTAAGTTCCATCTGTAACTGGATGTTGCTGGTTTTGAGTTCATTTTCTTGTTGAGTCAAAGTTAAGACCATTTGACTTAGAGATTGAGATAACTTAGCGATTTCGTCTGTGCCTTTGAGTATGGGAATTTTAATTAGTTTGTTTCCAGAACGAATGCCGTTAGCAGCTGTGGCGATCGCTAGCATAGGATTAGTAATTGCTGATGCAACTAACCAACCCAAAATTGCAAATATTAAACCCAAAGTCATATTCCAAATAAATATTTGCTGTTGCAATCGACGTACAGGCGCAAAGGCATTATCAGTTTTTTGCCGTACCAGCACCACCCACCCTAAGCCAGGATAATTACGATAACCAACGCTTTGAGTAAAGCCAGTTAAATAAGTTTTACCATCAGGCCAAGTTTCAATTAGATAATTTTTATCACCTTTTTTGGCTGCTTGTAGACTCTTTAAAGATTGTAAGTTTGTAGCCTGAAATCCAGGTGGTGATAATAACAAATCACCATTTTGTCTAAAAATAAATATTTCCGTTTTATGCCTTTCTTGGGAATTTAATAATGATTTTTGAACTTCTCTAGACCATGACCAACTCAGATGAGTCCCTAATACACCGTGTACATTTCCTTGAAGATCTTTCACAGGTATTGCCAAATCTACAAAACGTAAAGGTTCGTCTGTTGAGTTGGGCAGCAATTTGGCAAGTTTCACCGCATCATGCACATCTCCCACATAAGGAGTTTTTTGCCCTTTGATGAACCAAGGTCGTTGAGAAATATCTTTACCTTCTAGTAATTTTCCTGTGCTGGCAATAACGATACCTCGATTATTGGTCAAGCCGATCCAAGCATAGTTAGTATAAGTACTTTGTAGTTTTTCTAAAAGGGCGCGCTGCTGGAATACAGAAGAGTTAGGATTGCTGAAAATATCCAGTGTGCTAATAATTTTAATATCGCGATAACGCTCAAACATTCCCCTATCTAACTTGTCAGTCATTTGATAAGCTAGTTCTGCCAGCGATCGCCCGACATCCACCTTGACTTGTTCGCTGGCGGTGTATCCAACAATTAAACTGGCAAATATTGACAACAAAAAGGCAATCCCACCAATTGCCATTCCTAGGCTGGTTTTAAGGCTATTGTGAGGATTGAGCTTAGTAGGTAAACGACCTAACAGCTTAAGTATGATCACCACAACAGAAGTTCCTAATTTATCACTGTTTTAATTTAAACTATCAAGCAGGTAGATTGTTATTTATACTAAATTAATTTATTAATGGGCATGGGGTATTGGGCATTGGGCATGGGGCATGGGGCATGGGGCATGGGAAGAAGGCAGCACTTCGACTACGCTCAACTGCCGCGTAGTCGAAACTCAACAACCGAGGTAGAGGGGAATATTTTGTAAAGCGGTTGACCTCTAACCATTTTGGTATCAAACCACTAAACAATGATAAAAGCACAACTTCAATCTGCTATCCGCCAGTTTCAGTCTTGGTTTTTCCAGGCTAAAAACACTAATCCCGATAATGTCCTTAATCAACCCCCTAAAGAAATTATTGCGGAATTTGCTCAGAAACTGTATCAGCTTCCTCAGCCGCTAAAATATCGCACTACTGTTCAAGAAGCTTTAAATGTAGCGATCGCAGATTGGCAACAAAATCCTCAAGCTGCTAATAGTCTGGTGATTTTAGGTTCTCCGGTGGAGGCGATCGCGCAAATTGTCCAGTCAAGTTTGACAGCAGATTTGCTTGGCAATTTACAGGTGATCAATCCCCTCACACAATGGCAGCGATCAACCGATCCCTCAGCGCTGCAAACAGTTATTAGCAATGCTCTTGCTAGTCAACTAAAATCCCCCCAGTCTGTCAATTCCCAACTCAGCGAACGGCAAACCTTGATTGTGATTCCTTGTCTGGCACAATGCTTTCTGCGATGTATCCAAGGTTGGGAAGGAATCGAGTTTCTACAAAATGCTGTTATTCAGGATCAATCTCGATTCTGGTTGATTGGTTGTAATTATTGGGCTTGGACATTTCTGAACCAAGTTTGTCAAGTAAGTGCCTATTTAGAGCAAGTTCAGCCTTTACCAGAGTTAGCAGGAGATGAACTTCAGGAGTGGTTAAAACCTGTTACTACAGAATTTAAGCCCCAAGAAGGTGTTGAGCTGGCTTACTGGAAATCTCTTGCCAATTTTGCCTCTGGGTTAAGCAGTGTAGCAGCCAATCTTTGGCTACAAGCACTGAGGATTCGTGCTGCTGACACACCTGATGCTGTTTCTGAAGCCAAGCCTGGGCTGATAGATCATGATGTAAATCTAGAAGTTACTGCTAACCTTCTACAGACAAACCCAATTTTGCCGATTATGCCTGATTTGATTACCTTTGATCGTTACTTGCTACATTCTTTATTGCTTCACGGTCAGATGACTAGACCTCATCTAGCTTTGAGTTTAGGCGAAAATGAACAAATTGTGCGATCGCGTGTACAAACACTTCAACGTGCAGGAGTAATAGTCCAACAGCAAGAGCAATTAAGTCTCAATCCTGCTTACTATCCCACACTCAAAATAGAGTTGAGTAACAACAATTTTTCGGTTGGAGACAAATAATCATGCTTTTGCCTTGGTTGTTTACTGAAAGTTCTACTTTTATTGTTAAGACTAGACTGTTTGCTCAATTGATTAATAATAATGGCGCAATCGAAAAACTCCTGACTGACATCACAGTTAAAAAGATTATTAAAGCCCTAATTAGTATTTTCGTTGCCTACGGAATCTCAGTCACAAATCAGTCTTTGATTAATTGGCTATCTGAGCGAGTACCGCGACGCTTTCGATTACTAATTAAACAATCAGTACCTTTTTGGAAAGGTCTAATTTTAATTGTCACTACAGTTTACCTGCTTAACTTATTTCTCAATCTGTCTCAAAATAATTTTTTGGCACTTACGGGTACTCTGGCTGTAGCCTTGGGATTTGCCTTTAAAGACTATGTGAGTTCCATCATTGCTGGGATTGTGACTTTATTTGAAGCACCGTATCGGGTAGGCGATCGCATCCGCATTGGTGAAAACTATGGCGAAGTTATCGGTTACGGGTTACGTGGACTAAGGCTACAAACCCCTGACGATAATACCGTCACTATTCCCCATAATAAAACTTGGACTGATGCCATCTCTAATGCCAATAGTGGGCAACTAGAAGCACAAGTAGTTACGGAATTTTACTTAGATCATGAAGTTGATGTAGAGCAGGTAATCAGAATTTTATATCAAGCAGCTTACAGTAGTCGGTACACACAGTTAAAGCTGCCCGTTGCTGTGGTTATGGAAGAACTACCTTCGAGTACTCACTTTAAACTCAAGTCTTATCCAATGGATGCTAGAGACGAGTTTGTTTATAAAACAGATTTGATCCGACGGGCTAAACAAGTGTTTGCCAAATATGGACTTTCCTATCCCCAATTGAGCCAAGAATCTCCTCAAATTTTGGCTAAATCATAATTAACTAACAAAAAATGATCGTGATTGCTAGGTAGTTGAGGACACAAACTAATTATAAAAAGCACTTCTTTGAATAATTCTGACACTAGCAAGAATACACAAGAGCCAAAATCTGGTAGATTATCTCGGAACGCATGGTCAAGAATTTGTGCTTGCAGATTGTACCTAGCGAGTCTTCAAATTTTTGAGTAATTTGCCATCTACTAACTTGTAAAACCATGAAACCATTTCTTTTTGTTACTGATCTAGATCACACTTTTGTAGGTAACGACCAAGCTTTAGTAGAACTGAGCCAACTTTTGAGTCAACATCGCCAAGATTATGGGACTAAAATTGTCTATGCTACAGGGCGATCGCCTGTTCTTTACAAAGAACTCCAAGTAGAAAGAAATCTCATCCAACCAGATGCTCTGGTTCTTTCTGTAGGTACAGAGATTTATCTTGATGGTACTGAGACTCCCGATTTTGGTTGGTCAGAAATTCTCTCACCTGGATGGGATAGGGAAAAAGTACTATCCATCACTCAGTGTTTTCCTGAGTTGGCTTTGCAACCAGATTCAGAGCAGCGTCCTTTTAAAGTAAGTTGTTTTCTGCATCAAGAAGTTGCAGCAGATGTTTTGCCACAGCTAGAGTCAGAACTGCAAAAATGTGAATTAAATATAAAGTTAATTTATAGTAGCGGTATTGACCTTGACATTGTGCCACTTACCAGCGATAAAGGTCAGGCAATGCAGTTTTTACGTCAAAAGTGGAAATTTGCAGCAGAACGGACAGTTGTCTGCGGTGATTCAGGTAATGATATTGCTTTATTTGCTGTAGGCAACGA
The DNA here is from genome assembly GCF_029953635.1 of Halotia branconii CENA392. NCBI lineage: Bacteria > Bacillati > Cyanobacteriota > Cyanophyceae > Nostocales > Nodulariaceae > Halotia > Halotia branconii. The sequence continues at coordinate 3,835,952 of NZ_CP124543.1, forward strand.
AAAAGGAATCATAGTCGGGAATGCACGCAAAGAGTTACTCCAGTGGCACAACGAGTATCCCGCTGACCATCGTTACCTAGCACAAGGTTCTTGTGCAGGTGGCATTCTTGAAGGCTTAAAACATTTTGGTTTCTTAGAATGATTAGCTATCTCAAAGGAATCGTCGCTGGTATTCAAACAATTAGCGGTAATCGCGTTGTTTTGACTTTAGAAGTGAATGGCTTAGGGTATGATTTGCAAATTCCTCAACGCCTAGCACAGCAATTGCCAGACTCAGGAGGAGTGATTCAGATTTTTACCCATTTGCAAATTCGGGAAGAAGTACCGTTTATGTACGGCTTTGCCTCCCCAGCAGAACGTGATTTATTCCGTCATTTACTGACTGTTAGCGGTATTGGTGCGTCTTTAGCGATCGCTTTGCTGGACACTTTGGAATTACCAGATTTAGTCCAAGCAATTATCGCCGCTAACACGCAAATCTTAATTCAAGCCCCTGGTGTCGGCAAAAAAACCGCAGAACGCATTTGTCTAGAACTCAAAAGCAAATTAGTCGAGTGGCGCAAATCAGCAGGCTTCTTCGTCGCCACAGGCGGCCCAGCACCAGGGATTCTTGAAGAAGTGCAAATGACTCTCTTTGCCTTGGGATATACTGCCCATGAAGTCAGTCACGCCCTTCATGTCGTCAGCGAAGACATTGGTCTACCCAAAGACGCTTATGTGGAAGACTGGATCAAACAAGCGATCGCTCATCTAAGCAGCAGCGAACAAGTTAGTTAGTCAAGGTGCATTCCCCATGCCCTATGCCCTATGCCCTATGATTGGATAGCAGAATCTCTTACAACCATTCACCGAGCAGATTGGTATCGCTCAGTACAAACAATCCACGGTCGCCCTGGTGCTACTGTGCTTTTGGCTGGGCAAGAGGTGATTAACTTTGCCAGTAACGATTATTTGGGATTGGCTGGAGATGAACGCTTAATGACTGCGGCAATTGCTGCCATTCAAAAATTTGGGACTGGTAGTACTGGTTCTCGATTACTTAGTGGACATCGTGAATTACATCGGGAATTAGAGCAGGCGATCGCATATCTAAAACAAACAGAAGATGCAGTAATATTTAGTTCTGGGTATCTAGCAAATTTAGGTGCAATTACTGCTTTAGTAGGTAAGCGCGATTTAATTTTATCCGACCAGTACAATCATTCAAGTCTCAAAAATGGGGCGATTCTCAGCGGTGCAACGGTAATTGAATATCCACACTGTGATGTTGCAGCACTAAAAACCCAATTAATTCAACAGCGGCAAAACTACCGACGCTGTTTGATAATTACTGATAGTGTCTTCAGCATGGATGGTGATTTATGTCCCTTACCAGCACTTTTAGCTCTAGCTGATGAGTTTAGCTGTATGCTGCTAGTCGATGAAGCTCATGCCACTGGGGTACTAGGAAAAACTGGCGCTGGATGCGTCGAACATTTTGGATGTACAGGTAGGCAATTAATTCAAATTGGCACTTTAAGTAAAGCCTTGGGTAGCTTAGGCGGATACGTTGCCGGAAGTGCTACTTTAATTGACTTTTTACGGAATCGCGCCCCTAGTTGGATTTATACCACTGCACTTTCACCCGCAGACACAGCAGCAGCCTTAGCAGCAATTAAAACATTGCAGCAAGAACCACAACGCCTAAACCAATTGTGGCGGAATATAGATTATTTAAAAAATTTAATACACGAACAGCTACCTAATTTAAAATTGTTACCTTCAGAATCACCTATATTATGTCTTCAATTGCCAAGTGCTGCTGCGGCACTCAATGCTGCTAAACAACTCAAAAATCATGGCATTTTTGCCCCAGCAATTCGTCCGCCCACAGTACCCATAAGTCGGATTAGAATTTCTGTAATGGCAACTCATCAACCAACGCATATTGAGAAATTAGTAGCAGCATTAAATAACATTAATAAAAAATTATAAATCACTTTTATATCAAAATTAACAGGAAAATTAACAATGGTAAGCAGCCTTAAAGAACTAATTGATGAGCCAGAATTGGGACATGCTGAAGATCCAGAGGAAAGGTTCATCAGCAGTGGCGTAAGTTGGGATAGCTATGAATCATTACTAGCCAAGCTAAAAGACAACTTTCATTATCGTGTTACTTATTTAGATGGAATATTAGAGATAGTGTCGCCATCAATCAGGCATGAAAAAATCAAAACGAATTTAGGGATGTTGTTAGAACGTTTCTTTTACAGCAAACGCATTCGTTTTGTACCTATGGGAAGTTTCACTTTTAAAAACAAAGCAAAAAAAGCAGGTGCGGAACCAGATGAATGTTACTGCCTAGGTGAAGAAAAAAACGTATCAGACTTAGCGATAGAAGTAGTTGTCACCAGCGGTAATATTAATAAACTGGAAATCTACCGAAGATTAGGAGTTGCAGAAGTTTGGTTTTGGGAGAGAAACCAATTTAAGTTATACCATCTGCGAGAAAGTTCTCAGAAAGAACAAGCCACAGTTTACTCTGATACCTATGGATATGAGCAAATAGCAACAAGTGAAATACTGCCAGAATTGGATATTTCTTTGTTAGAGCAATGCATTTCAATTTCAGATTCAATTCAAGCTGTTGATGAATTTGGACAGGGACTAAAAACGGTCATTAATTAAAACAGAATGGTCACAACCGCTTAAGAATTACTTATTGAGTTACCTAAAACTTGTTGTTTAAGTAATTCAATTTCTTGAGCTAATTCTTGGCGAGTTGAAGACTTTATAAGATAACGAAAAATAAACCAACTTACATAACCAAGTCCAATCACCTCAAAAATTGGTGCTAGTAATGGAATATCATTGATTGCATCTACCATTGCTAACAATACCTTGCCTGTCACAATTGCCGCCACAATCAAAACGACAGTAATTAAAGGCTGTTTATATTTTTGAAAAAATCTACTAAAATATTTGGGCAATTGCGTTATAGATTCAGCAGTCTTTGTGCTAATTTGCCGCCATTGAGATTTAGGTTCTTTAGCTGGTGGTAACTTAGGCAAGTTTTCATTTTCTGCACTTTGGAGTGCTAGCATACCTTCTTGCGACATAGCATTTGCTGATTCGAGTCGCTGTTGTTCAGTTTCCATAATTTTTCTTTTTTAGCGATAACAGCAGTTTTAATAAGGGGTTAGGAACTAGGGGTTAGGGATTAGAGTGGTGTATTTCGTTCATCAAAAAACTGTTATGTTATAGATTTTAGATTAAGTACTAATCTAAAATCTATAAATTACCTATTCACTAATTTAGCTTTGTGGCGGAGCAACTATTGCTTTAACAACTACATTAGTGACACCTTTGATTTCCTTTGATAAAGGTTCAATTTTAGATAACTGATCCTGATTTTTAACAGTACCTGCTACAGTAACAGTACCATCTTTTGCAGCCTCAACTGTTAGTTGACCACCAGGAATATTAGCCTCCAACTTAGAGCGTACTTCACTTGCTAAGTCACCTACGGCTCTATCTGCGTCACCCCCAGTTACATTATTGCGTCCTTCACGAGCGCGAATATCAGCATTAAGTTGTCTTCTACGAAGTTCACTCTGAGCATCTTCTTTAGCAGCTTGTGTTGTTTCCACAGATGGAGCCTCTGGGGTTTCACCTGGAGCAGGGGCTTCTACGCTTGTTTTGGCAGGATTTTGACAAGCAACTGCGCCAAAAAGTAAAAAACCACTAATTAAGAAGGGAGTTAGCTTTTTCATTTGTTTAATTCTTGATCGAAGCGTGAAAATTGTGAAAGTCTTTGCTATTTATTAAGAGCGACCAGGAGCAAGTTTCTTTGTTGCTCCTAGAAGAATCAATCAAAATTAACTTGGGTTAGATTCTTTCATCTCGGTGATCAACAACGATTACATTAGGATCGTCGTGATCGCTTGTTGCTGAATAAACAGGTGTTTCATCATAACGGTTGCGGTTGAGGTCTGGGCGATATGCTCTATTGTTGTCATTGACATCGTAGGTGGCAAATTCTTCAATACCCCGATGTCTGAGAATCGCTTCAGCTTGACGGACTTCAGATTCCGTCCCATCAACGATGATTAAGTAATCGCCTCTTTGAAAGCGATCGTTATAAACTCGTGCCCGATCTTCAGGAATACCTAAACCAACAAGTCCGCCAACAATACCTCCGGCTGCTGCACCAATAGCACCACCTGCAACTGTTGTTGCGATCGCAGTGGCTGCTGCACCACCTGCAATTACAGGACCGACTCCAGGAATGGCTAAAGCACCAAGACCAACTAACAAGCCTCCTAAACCTCCCAAAGCGCCGCCTGTAACTGCTCCAGTTTTTGCTCCTTCGTCTGCCTTATTGCCGACACCAACATTTCTATCTGCACCAGCAATATTATGACCTGTTGTATCTTTAGCAATTAGCGAGACGTAACTCATCGGAAAACCAGCGTCTCGAAGTTCGCTCAATGCTGCTTCTGCGTCCCGGCGATGGGAAAATACGCCGATCGCTCGTCTAGTATGATTAATATTGGTATGAGTTGGAGCTGTATGAGCAACATCAGTGGTTACACGCTCGCTGTCAGGATAGTCATACACCCCAAACTCTTCTATCCCATGTCTACTGAAAATTGCTCTTGCTGTAACGATTTCTGCATCTGTGCCATCAAGCATCACCAAGTAGTGACCCCGTTCTACCCGTTCGTTGTAAACTCTGGCTCGTTCTTCAGGGATTCCTAAACCAATTAATGCGCCAATTAAACTACCTGCTACAGCACCAATACCAGCACCAGCTAAAGTTGTAGCCAAAGCGGTTGCAGTTGCTCCTGCAAGCATAATTGGCCCAACTCCAGGAATTGCTAAAGTTCCCAGACCAACTAATAAGCCAGTCAGACCACCCAAAACACCGCCAGAGACTGCTCCTGCTGTCGCGCCTTCGTCAGCTTTATCGCCAACTTTTTCGGTGACTTGAGTCCCAGCAATATCATCTCTTTTATCTGCATCCCTGGCAATGACAGAAACTCTGTCCATTGGAAAGCCTGTATTTTTCAATTCATGTAATGCTTGTTCAGCATTTGTGCGATTTGAAAATACACCTACGGCACGTCTACGTACACCTACAACCATTATTTACTTCTCCTTAAATACGAAATTATTTATTTACGAATTTATTAGATGTCACCTTCTTTCTAATTAACGCCCATTTTTATTAAAAATGCATCAATCTAGTGGAATAAATTCTTTCTATATCATTAGATATAGATTTGTTTTACGAACAGAAAAAATCAAAATCAACGAATTATTTACATAAAATATTTATTTTTATACTTTTATGCATTACAGAATAATACTCAAGTATGATTTTTTGTTTTTAGACATTATTATCTGAATCAAGTTATTAGCAATATGGCAGTTAATAAATATTATTTAAAATTTTAATTTCTTAAGCTTGATTTAAATTTAACCACAAAGATACTAAAACACAAAGATGGAAATAATTTTTATGTAATTTATTTTACAGGCTTAATTATTGCTACTTAGTAATTTAAAAATCTAACTTTTGTTGAAGACCTTTATTACCTAGGAAGGTGTAAGTCACGGTGAGTGTTATTTAAAGTTAAAAGTAGACATTTTAGAAATTATTTCATCCACTAAGTACAAATAGAGATGTGTAGTTATGTTGCAAAATTTTGAAAGTATTTTGATATGGAATTGGTTACCTTTAGGAATAGCTCCTACAAACCAATTGCCAGAGATTATAACTCCAACAGAAGTATCGCTTGTATTTTCTGGCTCTAAGTTTTTAGTAGCATTCTTGGCTGGTACTTTGATGGCATTTGCTTTTCAATTTTTATTAACCAACTTTTCCGTTGCTGTCGGAATCTCGACTTGGGGAAGTGATGCATATCCTGATTCTGATTCAGAAACTTGGGGTGGAACAATTCGTAAATTTGAAGCTAAAGTTGGTTCTTGGGCATTAATAACTGCAAGCATAGCCTTATTTATTGCTTGTTTTTTGGCAGTCAAACTTAGCGTAATTGAAAGTGCTTTGCTAGGAGCAATTATCGGCATAGTCATCTGGTCTGCCTATTTCTCGATAGTAGTTTGGTTAGGTTCATCAGCAGCAAGCTCTTTGATTAGTTCTATGATTAGTACTGCTACTTCTGGCTTGCAAAGCTTGATGGGTACGGCAACTACTGGCATTGGTACTAATGCTGCCAAAAAACAAGTTGTTGCTACTGCTGAGGAAGTTACAGCCGCAGTTCGACGTGAATTGACTTCAGGATTTGACCCTGAAAGTATTAGTAATACGCTGCAAAGTTCTTTAGCTTCTTTACAAATACCAAAGCTAGATTTAGCTGAAGTTCGCAGTCAATTTGAGAATTTTTTGAGTGATATAGATTTACAATCTCTTGGTGATAGTGATCTACTAAAAAATATTAATCGTCAGACATTTGTGGATTTAATTAGCAGCCGTGTCAACTTACCTAAAGAAAACATTAATCAAATTGCTGACCAATTAGAAGATGCTTGGAAGCAAGTAGTAGTTCGCAAAAATCCGACAGAGCAAGTAATTAACTTACTCAAGTATTCTACTCCTGAAGAATTGAACTCAGAAGATTTAGGAGAAAGACTTCAGCAACTAATTGAAGTTAGAAAAAACGGCGACGGCACAAATGGTGTGATGAAGCAAGCGGTTAGATATGGCTTGGGTGCTGCTGTACCAGCATTATTAAATAGGGTAGACATCTCAGATATTGATGTGGGAAGAATTAGAACTCAGCTAGAAAAGCTAAAAGTCAAAGTTCAAGATATCGATGTTGATAAGATTACACACGAACTGCAAAGTTTTACAAACGAAACTACTGCCCAAATATCTCACAACTTGCCAACATCAAGATCTAATACTATCAAAGCAGATGTAGAAGACTACATCCGCAATTCTTTCCCTTGGCATTTCAACCGCATTACAGTTAAAGATGAATTTCAAGAAGTTATTTATGATTCTCAAGCAGATCCTACAACTGCACGTCGGGAATTAGAGGAAATTAATCAAGAGTATTTTGTGAAATTGCTGACGCAGCGAGGTGATATCAGCGAAGTCAGAGTCAAAGAAATTTCACAGCAAATGGAAAGCACCCGCCAGGAAGTTTTAGAACTGGTGCAACAAACACAAGCGCGAGAAAAAGGTCAAGACTTCCGCAGCCGCATTGAAAATTATTTACGTTCTACTGGTAAAGAAGAACTTAACCCAGAAGGAATTGAGCGAGACTTTACTAAGTTGGTAGAAGATCCAGAAGCTGGTTTAGAAGATTTAAACGATCGCCTATCCCAGTTTGACCGTGATACTTTTGTCCAATTACTCCAGCAACGTCAAGATATTAGCGCCGAAGAAGCTAATAATATTGTTAGTCAAATCGAAAACGCTCGTGATCAGGTGTTGAATCGTGCCAAAGAACTGCAAGCACAAGCAACAGCCAAAGCCGATGAACTGCGCCAAAGAGTAGAAGACTATCTGCGAAATACCAACAAGGAAGAATTAAATCCTGAAAGTATTAAGCGTGAATTGCGGATGTTACTGGAAGATCCTCAAGTCGGAATTAGGCTTTTACGCGATCGCCTGGCACAATTTGACCGTGATACATTGATACAACTGCTAACTCAGCGTCAAGATTTGAGTGAAGAACAAATCAACCAAGTTATTGATAATCTAGAATCAGTGCGGGATAGCATTTTGCAAGCACCCCAAGCAGTAAAAGCACAATACGAACAAACAACAACAGCGATCGCCCAATATCTCCGCAGTACCAATTTAGAAGAACTTAACCCAGAAGGTATTAGACAAGATTTAGAAAGATTACTCAGCGATCCTCAACAAGGTGCTGTGGCATTACGCGATCGCTTATCTCAGGTAGATCGAGAAACCTTAACAAAACTTGTCAGTCAACGAGGAGACTTAAGCGAAGCACAAGTTAATCAAATCATTGATAACTTCCAAGAAGCAATTCAAAGTATAATCAAAGCGCCGCGTCGCTTGGCAAAGCGCACTGCTCAAAGAGTTGCAGATTTTGAAGCTAGGTTTGAAGATTATCTACGTTACACCAACAAAGAAGAACTCAACCCAGAAGGTATCAAGCGCGATTTACAATTGCTATTGCAAGATCCGCAAGTGGGAATGGAAAATTTAAGCGATCGCTTGGCTAAATTCGACCGTTCGACAATTGTGGCGCTACTATCTCAACGAGAAGATATTTCTGAGGAAGAAGCTAACCAGTATGTAGATCAAATCGAGTCTGCACGCAACTCAGTTGTAGAAAAATTTCAGCAGATTCAGCAAAAAGTGCAATCTGTAATTGATCAGATTTTCGCTAGAGTTCGCAACTATCTCAACTCCCTAGAACTTCCAGAATTAAATTACGAAAGTATTAAGCAAGACTTTACCAAAGTGTTTGATGATCCACAAGCCGGATTTGAAGTGTTGCGCGATCGCCTGAGTCAATTTGATCGTGACACTTTAGTCGCTGTAATCAGTTCTCGTAAGGATATTTCAGAACAAGATGCTAACCGGATCATCAACCAAATAGAAGCAGCACGAGACAGCGTCTTGCAACGAGCCGAACGCATCCAACAAGAAACACAAAAACGTCTGCAAGCTGTGCAAGCAGAAGTTCAAAAGCAAGCACAAGAAACCAAAAAAACCGTTGCTAGTGCCGCTTGGTGGCTATTTGGTACGGCTCTCACTTCCCTTGCAGCTAGTGCGATCGCTGGAGTCATAGCCGTCACAGGTCTAACTTTTCCTGGTTAAATGTGCGCTATCCAAAACCCTTGTAGAGACGCGATTAATCACGTCTCTACTTTTTTTCACCTCCAGATCGCTCTCGCGCCAAACTATCAATCGCATCACCCAAAGCAGTAGTCAGGCTTTTGCGGGTTTGAGCATGACTTTCTTGTTCAGTTTTCAAAGCTTGTAACAAGCGATCGCGTTCTTTGGTGATAGCAATCAATTTAGCTTGCAACTCTTCTGTAGACTCGATTTGTTGGATTTCTTGTTGAATGGCTGTCGTCGCTTTACCATCACCAAGCATTCCGCCCTCAATACCTTTGAGTTGGTGAATTTCGGCCTTGAGAGAGACAATTGTCTGTTGAAATAAATGAGCATCTGTACGACGTTGTTCGGCTTCAGTGTTGTAAAGTTGTCGCCACTTTTGGGAACTTTCCCAAGCACTATCGCGATCAATCTGCTGTTGCGTCAACTGCTGTTTGAGCGCTTTAATTTCTGCCAACCACTGTTTTGTTAAGTCTTGACTCATAAAAAATTATTTTGGATTACTTTAATTTACGCTATGCGGGTCAGTTGTCAGTTGTCAGTGACTCCGTAGAGTTTTTATTTATAGCTGTTTCCAATTACACGAGGTACATAATACCTAGCCCCTAGCCCCCTAGTCCCTAGCCCCTGATCTTAAAGAGATGTACCTTACTAGACTAGGAAACGCCATATCTTCTTTCAAATTTCTCATTATGACATTTTGCCAATTAGTATTTAGTCAGTTGAATCGTATTCATATTTAAATATGTTTAGAGACTGGTTTGCAAAAAACTTGGGAATTGGTCAAGTTCGTAAAGAACAAGTATATCTAGATATATGTAGGTCAGTAAGTCTTGAAGATGTCAGCTATTGGATTCAGGTATTGTTTGCAGCTGGCATTGCTACCTTGGGACTAGTATTGAATAGTCCAGCTGTGATCATTGGGGCAATGTTAATTTCTCCATTGATGGGAGGTATTCTCGCCAATGGGCTAGCACTGGCTGCGGGTGATGTGATCTTAGCTATGCGGGCACTACTAAATCTGGCCTTGAGTTGCTTTGTTGCCATTTCTTTTGCAGTGCTACTGGTGTCTTTGTTGCCATTTAAAGAAATGACCGCTGAGATTGCTGCTAGGACTCGACCCAATATCCTGGATTTAGTAGTTGCTTTATTTTCTGGTGCAGTCGGTTCAGTCGCAATTTGTAAAGAACCCAAAGGGGTAGCAACTTCTATTCCTGGTGTGGCGATCGCAGTTGCTCTCATGCCACCATTATGTGTTGTCGGTTATGGCATCGGTATAGCTATCAGCGTAAATCCCATGAATGGACTAAAAGTAGCTAGTGGTGGAGGATTACTTTTTTTCACCAACTTGGTAGCGATTACATTCACGGCCATGTTGATTTTTTTGGGTTTACATATTGACAATTATCAAGTTAAAGAAAAAGTGAGAGAGTGGCGGAATACACACCCAGAAAGTATTTGGATGCAAAGTATTTTAGAAAGACTACCTGCCTACCAAAAAGTTAAAAAAATTGGAACTCTTCCGGGGAGATTGTTGTTAATTTTTATTACCATTGTGGCAATTATTTTTCCACTCAATCAATCTCTTAGCCAACTCAGACGCGAAATCTCTTTGCAGCAACAAGAAAATCGCATTCGTGCAGCCGCAACAGAAGTATGGCAAAAGGAATTTGCAGTACTTAACGGCGAACCACGCTCTTATATCAGCAATATTTCGACCTTAGAGCAAAATAAAAAACTGACAATTCAACTCCAGGTATTTACTAGTAAACAATATACGCCAGAGGAAAAGAATAGTTATATCCAACAGCTAGCTGCTAATTTAGGTAAACCTCCAGAATTGTTAACACTAAAGTTGATTGAAATTCCTACTGCATCCAATGAACTGTTACGTCAAGTAGCTGAAGAAAAATTGCCGGAACCAGTAATCACCATCGCGCAGCTACAATCAAGTTTCATGCAAGAAGTGCAGTCTGCTTTGGGTGAACTTAGACTTCCTCAACCAGCACAGATGGTTAATTACGAATTAATTACCATTCCTTATGAACCATTAAATATTCGATTGGTGTATTTAAGCGAACGTGACATAGATAGAGACGCTCAAACTCTGCTCATCGATAACATTCGGTCTCAGCTAGATTATCAAACTGCCAAAATCAGTATGCAGAGAATAGCAACTAACTTAGGAGTTATAGCTTATGAACCTGAGCAATCAACACTAACACCAGCTGCGGTCAAACAATTAGATCGTGCTGTCCAATTTTTGCAGCAACACTCCAATTTAAAGCTACAAATCACGGTTAACCAAGAAGCAAACGAGCCACAAGAAATAATTAAAGCGCGATCGCAAGCAATTACACAATATCTACAGTCAAAATGGCCAATCAGTGGCGATCAAATAGTTATGCAAACAGGAGTAGAGCCTAAACCAAGTGCAATACTCCAACTTACGGTAAAATCACTGAGAAAGCCACCAAAGATAATTCAACCCGAATCATTCTAGTAGTGTGTCAAGAAATAGTTGACGAATGGATTTGCTGTAGATACGGCGATTGATCGCGTAAATGATTTTGACAGACTACTAGAGCGATATCAATAGAAAAACCAAAGCTTTGCTAATACAGAGTTTTTCTCTTGTAAATTTTGACTGACTGTAGTTATGCCAAAGTCTCGTTTTATCAAGTTTTTTCGTCATTTTAGTTGGCACACCCTCAAGAAAACCATTGTGAGGACAACCCAAAGACGATTGTTAGGACTAGCCTCAGAAATTGCCTTCAATGCGATGTTATCGTTGTTTCCAGCGATTCTTGCTCTCCTCACAGCCATCGGCTTATTTGAAAAATCCTTACAAGACACTTTTAGACAGCTAGCAAATCAAATCAGTCAAGTTGCACCGGAAGCAGCATTAACTCTAATTCGCGAGTTTGCCACCAAAGAAATTACTGACCCCAAAAACGGAGGTTTGTTTTCTTTGAGCTTTGTAATTGCTATTTGGACTGCTTCTGGAGCGATTAGTACCGCCATGACTGCTCTTGATCAAATCCACCAAATCCCTCCCAAAAAAATGCGTCCTTTTTGGAAAGCAAAACTCGTCTCTTTAGGATTAACAATCGGTACAATTTTGCTATTTGTACTGGCTTCTTTCTTAGTGTTTATGAGTGACTTGTTATTAGTAATGGTGGTAAATGGCAATTCTTCTTTGGAATTTTTATTGCATATTTGGCAACTGTTACGCTGGCCTTTAGCTTTAGGTATAGTTGCTAGCGCATTTAGTTTTGTCTATCGCTATGGCCCTAGCATTTGGAACCCAGGTACACCAATGATGCCTGGGGCAATCGTTGCAGCTGTTTTCTGGGCAATTTTATCTGCCCTATTTAGAGCTTACGTGGCAAATTTCGGCAACTATAATAAAGTTTATGGTGCTGTAGGGGCTGTCATAGTTTTAATGCTATGGCTGTGGATGAGTGCTGCTGTTTTGTTGGTAGGCGACCAATTAAACGTGACCGTTGGTGAACAGATGCGGTCAAAAGCAGATGAAGATTTGTTGGAAAATACTCATCCCAGAGTTAACCAAAGTATGAAGTAAGATATTGAACAATTCAATTTTAAACAAGCGATCGCTCTCATGCCCAATTCGATTGAACCTGAAGTTAAAGCACCTACCTTAAAACGGCTGCGTCAGATCAGTTGGCTGATGGATAATGTAATTACCATTCCCGGAACTAAAGTTGGTGTTGGTCTAGATCCAATTTTAGGATTTATACCTATTGGTGGTGATTTTTTAGGAGTCATGTTTTCTAGCTACATCATCTTAGAAGCAGCGCGTCTAGGTGTATCTAGGGAAACCTTGGGAAAAATGGTCATGAATGTGATCATCGATGGCTTGGTAGGCGCTGTTCCATTGTTAGGAGACTTGTTTGATTTTACTTGGAAAGCCAATGCTTATAATATCAAGTTATTAGAAGAATACTTAAGGTTTCCCAGCGAAAGAAAGAGTGCAGATAAATTATTTATCTTTGCCGTCTTGGCTGGATTACTACTACTTGCCATTGTCTTAGTTACTATACCCGTGATATTAATTAGAATGCTGTGGCAAGCTTTTACTGGCGCTTAAATTAGTTATAAATAACAGGAATGAAAGATTGGTGGCAACAGACTTTTCCTCAAGGGCAACAAAGTCTAATTATTACAGACGCTCAAGGGTATCCTGTCAAAATTGCTTATGGTGAAAAAGGCACAGGTAAGCCATTAATTTTATTACACGGTATGGGCAGTTGGAGTTATAATTGGCGTTACAGTATTGACCCATTATCTAAATATTTTCGGGTAATTTGTTTTGATGCCAAAGGCTACGGTTTTTCAGAAAAGCCTTGGTCTCGCCGGGAACATAATGGACATCAAGTTATTGAGCTAGAGCGAATTATTCAAGCATTATGTGATGAGCCTCCTGTGATTGTAGCAGAATCTTTAGGAGGATTAATTGCTCTTGCCCTAGCTCAAAAAAATCCTCAATTAATTGGGCGATTAATAGTTGTAAATGTACCTATTTTTACTGAACGTTTACCCCATTGGGCAATGTGGTTACTTGCTCAAACACCATTAGAATTTATTCAAACAATAGACTCTTTGCGTTTAGCATATTTGTTTGCACCTCTAGTTAGAGAAGTTATGGCAATAGAAAGACGTGGAGTATTATTTGATCCATCAATTCTGACACAAGAAGATGTCTATTGGATAACTTACCCATTTATTGAACTTCCTGGTACTCTGGTGAAAGTTGCTGAAGAATTACAAATTGCCGCGCAAGAGATAGAGCATTGGCAGACAAATAAACCTAATATGCTCACTAAAATTCAAAATAATTTGCACACTATTAAGTGTCCTACACTAATTTTGTGGGGCGATCAAGATAGTTGGTTCCCTGCTAGCCACGGAGAAAAATTACATCGATGTATACCTAATTCTAAATTGCAAATTTTGCATAATTGCTGTCATGATGCCTCAACTGGTTCTTCAGAAGTATTGAATGCAGCTATTGTTGAGTTTATACAGGATACAAATTTTTGGTAGGATTCAGGACTTTGGGGCTGCGAGATCCTACTTTCTCCCTGATACTACTATTTTGATTACGCCTCTTAATTAGCTGCAAAAACAGATTCTTTCCGCCATGAAAATACCTCTCTCTCTTTATTTGCTAGAACCATCACTCTGTAACAGGACTTACGCAAGCCCAAATCGTCATTGCGACCGAAACGAAGTGTAGGGAAGCAATCGCAGGATTTTTGCGATTACGTCGCTATCGCTCGTAATGACGAAATTGCGTTAGTTTGCGTAAGTCCCATATAAGCTCGACTTTATCCATTTTCTGAGGTGAAAATCAGCGAACGGACTGTACTGACACCTGACGGCGGCGGAGCGTTAAATCGTTCTACGTTACACCGGAGGTTTCCGAATTGTTAGACAATTGACTGTTGACAGTTGACTCTTGACTAAATAATGATTTCTCTCAAAAATCAAATCATTTTAATTACTGGTGCAAGTAGTGGTATAGGTACTGCTTGTGCCAGAATATTTGCCCATGAAGGTGCAAAATTGATTTTAGCAGCGCGACGGCTGGAACGTTTGCAGCAACTAGCAGATACACTCGCTAAAGAGTTTAATATTGAAATTCATTCATTGCAGTTAGATGTACGCGATCGCATTGCTGTAGAATCTGCCATCTCTACTCTACCCGCTGCTTGGTCTAACATTGACATTCTTATTAATAATGCTGGTCTCAGTCGTGGTTTAGACAAGTTGCATGAAGGTGACTTTCAAAACTGGGAAGAAATGATTGATACCAACATTAAGGGTTTACTTTATCTTACTCGCTATGTGGTTCCCGGCATGGTAAGCCGTGGTGGTGGTCATGTAGTTAACATTGGTTCTATTGCTGGACATCAAACTTATCCTGGTGGTAATGTTTACTGTGGTACGAAAGCTGCTGTCAAGGCGATTTCTGAAGGCTTAAAACAAGATTTGTTAGGAACTCCTGTGCGTGTGACTTCTGTTGATCCTGGAATGGTAGAAACAGAATTTAGTGATGTGCGGTTTCACGGCGATACTGAACGTGCTAACAAAGTTTACCAAGGAGTGACTCCCTTGACAGCCGATGACGTGGCTGATGTGATATTTTTCTGCGTCACGCGATCGCCTCATGTCAATATCAATGAAGTGATACTTATGCCTGTTGATCAAGCTAGCGCCACTTTGGTTAATCGGCGAACATAAAAGTAATGCATATAAAGTTAAGTCGAGCAACCTATGGAAAATACTGCTAACTCTGAAAAAATTGGAGTCACTGCACTCACAGCTATTAATATCGCAAAAATACTTCCCCTTGTCTGGTTTATAATTTTTGCGATCATTTTTGGTATCCAAGACTGGCGACAGCTAATTTATGTTTGTTTACACGGCAGTTATTGTCTCTGGTGGTTGATAGAACAATGGTTTTATCCCCAGCGACGAGAATTATTTAATGAGCCTCTAGGAGCTTTGGCATTCATCTTTGCACTTTTGTATGTCGGAGTTTTTTATGTCTTACCAGGATATTTAGCGTTTACGAATCCTGTCCCTTTATCGATGGCAACGGCATCTGTAGCATTGATAATGTATATTTTCGGCAGTTTAATTAATGCCAGTGCTGATGTACAAAAGCTAACTGCCAAACAATTCGGCGCGGGACTAGTTCGTGATAACATTTGGCGCTTCTCACGCAACATTAATTACTTTGGTGATTTGCTGCGGTATCTAAGTTTTAGTGTGGTGGCTGGTTCACTGTGGGCTTATTTAGTACCAGGATCAATCTTGCTGTTATATCTTCAACGCATGTCTCAAAAAGAACAGTCTGCTTCTAATAAATACCCAGATTATGCCGAATACAAACAATCTAGCGCCCGTTTGATTCCATTTATTTGGTAACTGTTCTTTATTTTTCATACTCTTTTTTTGTCAAAGATCGCAGCAAAAAAACCTGCGATTTTTTTTGCAAACCACTTGCAAGTCATAATCATTTCGACTATGATTTATTTATGTTAATTAAATAAATAACCCCAGCTATGGAAAGCCTTGTCATTGGTGTCATCGCCAGTTTAGCAGCAGGACTTGCCACAGTCATTGGTGCTTTGCCAGTTTTACTACCAATCAATCTCACACAGCGAGTACAGGGAATCATGCTGGGGTTTGGTGGAGGAGTGATGTTAGCAGCAACATCATTTTCGTTAATATTACCCGGTACAGAGGCAGCGGTCGCCCAAGGCCAATCTCAAACAAATGCTGCTTTAATTATTGTTGCAGGGATTTTATTAGGTGGGCTATTTTTACAGCTAGCCCATCGGTTTATGCCCCACGAACACTTCTTTAAAGGTAAAGAAAGCTATCAAGGCAATAATCTCAAGCGAATTTGGTTATTTATTGCTGCAATTACTATTCACAACTTCCCGGAAGGATTAGCCGTAGGAGTGAATTTTGGCAATAATAACATTACCGATGGCATTCCTGTAGCTTTAGGAATTGGCTTACAAAATATCCCTGAAGGTTTAGTAGTTGCCTTATCTTTAGTAGCTGAAAAATATTCAGCAGGTTATGCTGTATGGATTTCGTTACTTACAGGTTTGGTTGAGCCAATTGGTGGTTTGATTGGTGCAGGTGTGGTGAGTATAGCTAATTTTATTTTGCCTTGGGCTATGGCATTTGCAGCCGGAGCGATGTTGTTTGTAATTAGTGATGAAATTATCCCTGAATCTCATCGCCAAGGCTTAGAAAAAGAAGGAACTTTTGGTGTGATGATTGGTTTTGTTG
The DNA here is from genome assembly GCF_029953635.1 of Halotia branconii CENA392. Lineage (NCBI taxonomy): Bacteria > Bacillati > Cyanobacteriota > Cyanophyceae > Nostocales > Nodulariaceae > Halotia > Halotia branconii. The sequence continues at coordinate 3,852,621 of NZ_CP124543.1, forward strand.
TGATGATGTTTTTAGATATTGCTTTGGGGTAAAAGTTGCTGATTTTTGACTATTGAACGTTAAATTAATTTATTGATCGCTAGGAGCGAAATATGAACTTTCTTCGCTTTGAACACATCAACCTTTCTTGCCAAGATATCGAAGCCAGCAAGAAATTTTACCAAACAATTTTCCCTGATTGGTATGTACGTGCTGAAGGTATATTCAATGGCGATCGCTGGATGCATTTTGGCAATGACCAATTTTATCTAACTTTAAATGACAGTTCCGGACAACAGCAAGTACATCAGGCATACGAAAATATTGGTATTAATCACGTTGGTTTTGTGATTAAAGATGGCGAAGCTATGACCAAATTGCTTGATGCTGAAGACATTGAATATTACACAATGACAGCACCTGAAACCAAACACAGAATTTATGTTAACGATCCAGATGGTAACGAGATTGAGTTAGTTGAATATCATCTAGAGTACGCACTTAAGTAATTGATTGATCACAGGAGAAAAGCTTTATGAGTACAACTCAAAAAGTTGCAGTTATCACTGGCGGAAATCGCGGTTTAGGATTTGAAACTGCTCGACAATTAGCAAAAAAAGGATATCAAATAATTCTTACTAGTCGAGATGCAGCCAAAGGCCAAGCCGCAGCTGAAAAGTTAAAAGCTGAGGAATTAGATGTAATTTCTCATCCCCTTGATGTTACTAATCATGAAAGTATTGACCAATTAGCTGAGTTTATTCGTCAACAATTTGGCAAAGTTGATGTACTGGTAAATAATGCAGGTATATACATTGATGACAAAGTAAGTAACAATAGCATTTTCGATGCCAAAATTGACACTTTACAGCAAACAATAGAAACCAATGTTTATGGTGCATTGCAAGTAACTCAGGCGTTAGTTCATTTGATGAAGAACAATAACTATGGACGTATTGTGAATGTTTCTTCTGGAATGGGACAACTACATGATATGGGTGGAGGCTACCCAGCGTATCGCCTTTCTAAAACAGCTTTGAATGCTCTGACGCGAATTTTTGCCAGTGAATTAAAAGGCACAAATATTTTAGTTAATTCTGTGTGTCCAGGATGGGTAAAAACTGATATGGGGGGAGCAAATGCAGCGCGAACTCCCGAACAAGGAGTAGATACAATTGTTTGGCTAGCAACTGCTGCTGATGGGAGTGCTACTGGAGGATTTTTTCGCGATCGCCAACCTATTGATTGGTAATAAAACATTCTACTCTAAGACAGCTACAGTTTAGGCGATCGCGCTTCAAGAAAATTCCCGAATTGGGGATCAAAATGTGTAGACTGATACAATAGTTTTCCAATAACTGTTATAAGGTTTGAAAACCCTTTACTTTTACCCTTATAGTGGAAACTTCCGCTAAAGAAGCACCAGAGCGATAGGAAATTATCCTTAAATCAAGTACGATTGATATTCATCAAACGTAATACTTGTACAAAGTGTAATTAATTTCCTGCGCCCTGGTGATTTATTTATTTGTTGTAGTTAACCCAGTACAGTTTATAAAAGCTTTTTTTGCGTCAACTGGTAAATGATTTTACTTAGTGTCTTGGTGTCTTCGTGGTTAATTAATTTTTCTTGCCACAAAGACAAAGATAGGATGAAGAGAAGAATAAATTAGCTTTGCTCGTAATGAACCCGGCTGAAACTCCCAACCACGAAAATTCTGATAATCCTTTTCTCACCCTCAACTACGAACCAGCTTTAGAATCTTTGGGTGATGATTACTACGACGAAGTTGTTGCAGCAGAATTTCCTCAACACATCCTCCGCTGGCGCAACGATGCACTGTTACCCTGTTTAGGGCTAGATACTCAAGCAGTAACAGACGAAGATTTCATCACCGCTTTTGGTAAATTTCAGGGACGTAAGCCATTGTTAGCCCTGCGCTACCACGGCTACCAATTTGGTGAATATAACTCTAAATTAGGCGATGGTAGAGGCTTTCTCTACGGACAAGTCCGCGCCACTAATGGCGAACTTTATGACTTTGGTACGAAAGGTTCTGGTACGACACCTTATTCTCGTGGTGGTGATGGGATGCTTACCCTCAAAGGCGGCGTGCGAGAAATTTTAGCAGCAGAAGCACTGCATTGTTTAGGAGTACGCACCTCTCGCTGTTTGACTATGATTGAGACAGGTTTACCTCTGTGGCGGGGTGATGAACCTTCACCGACTCGCTCATCTGTGATGGTGAGGATGAGTAGTTCTCATATTCGTTTCGGCACTTTTGAACGTTTGCACTTTTTCCGCCGTCCAGATTTAAGCAAAAAGTTATTAGACCACGTAATTGAGCATTATTACCGTCACTTACTGGGGGAAAAAGATAAATATGCTTTATTTTATGCAGAATTAGTCAAACGAGTAGCAAAATTAGTAGCGCAGTGGATGGCTGCTGGTTTTTGTCATGCAGTACTCAACACTGACAATATGTCAATTACTGGTGAGAGCTTTGACTACGGCCCTTATGCATTTATTCCTACTTATGACCCATATTTTACGGCTGCATATTTTGACTATTACAGACGTTACTGTTACAGTCATCAACCAAGTATTTGCAAATTAAATTTAGAAATGCTCCAAGAACCGTTAAAGGCAATTATTGACCCAGCGGATTTAGAGGCAGGACTAGCAAATTTTAATGAGTATTATCATGCTACATATCGTTCCTTAATGTTGAAAAAACTAGGCTTTGAGGAGTTGTCTTATTCAGAGGCAGATGAGCTTTTACATCTAACGATTAAATTTTTGCAAGATAGTCAAATTGGTTATCACGAGTTTTTTTATGAGATGGCTCGTACTTTTTCACCCAAATGGCGAGACGAGCCAGGATTGGTATTGAACACTTCCAATATCGTGCCAGCTTCAGGTACATCCCCAATTTTTGATGATTGGTGCGTACTGTACCATAAAATTTTGAATTATTTCGACCTTGATCACTTAGATACAATTTCTCGCACATTAACCAATCAAAATCCTCAGACTGCATTGTTAAGACCACTTATTGAGTCAGTTTGGGAACCAATATTTCAAGCGGATAATTGGCAACCTTTTTATGAATTAATTAAAAAGATTCAGTCTGGCAAATAATCCAAATGCCAGGATTATTAAACTAATTTCAAGTACTAGAATTTTAATAGGACTTACGCAAAATTTACGTGATTACGTTATTAAGTTGGCGTTAGCATTCCCGGAGGGTAGTGAGTTTTACGGCTCTAAAAAACCCTGCTTCCATTCCTCTCCCTCAAGGTGAGAGAGGCTTTGAAAGCTGGATTGTTCCGTTCAAAACTAGAAAATTTTTGCTTCTCTCCAAGTCGGTTATACCATTTCACGAAATTATTGATACAAATTACTTTTCTTACTCCCCCTGCCCTCTGCTTCCCCTGCTTCCCCTGCCTCCTCTGCCTCCCTTGCTCCCTCTACCTCCCCTGCTTGCCCAAATATATCAACTTTAAAGTGAAACGGTATTACAGCGTATACACAAGTCTTTTAAAGTTGCCCTATAGCCTTTTAATCCTTCCAACTCCCTTTTTAAGGAGGATTTATACTATAAACAGCAAATTATAAATTAGTAAGAAATATGTTGCGCCCCTACTCGTGTACTTCATTTACGTGAAATACACCCTAGCTCTTAACATAAATATCAAGCTAATAACAGGCTTGACAGATAAACACTACATATATCATTGGTTTTGAATATAGTAATCCGGTTTGATTCGGTGAATTTATTTGTGTAGGTAGGGAACAGGAAACAGGAAACAGGGAACAGTTAACAAAGGATAGATATGTACTGAATCGTGTTCAAAAATCAAATAGGAGTCCTATATCATAGACCAACAGATTAGATAATTTTAAAATTAGAAGATCTAAATAAAGTTATATAAAAGCTTCTTGCTGTTTTTTTATATATAAACTAATCTAATTTTTACTAACAAATTGACCTGTTGAGAACAAACTTTGGAACTATGCAAATTAATCTATTCAGGACTAAGTAAGTCGGTGAAATAAAATCAAACTATGTGAATAAAAGTAAATAAGGCTCAAACTCTTTCTCTCCCTGCTTTCTACTTACCTTGAATAAAATATAGCAATCCGATTTGATTAATGAACATATTTGCGTAGGGAGGGAACGAGGAACTTTTAACGGGGAACACTTCGGCTACTTCGACTGCGCTCAGCACAAGTACGCTCAGTACATCGCAGGAAAAAAGGGATTTAGGGGTGTACTAAGTTTTTTCTCCAAATCAAATATGAGTCTTATATTTGATTTTTACTTAAGAAGACAATTTACGTAATTACCACATTGTGATTGATGTATTAATTACTTACTGTAAACTTTTACTAATAGCTTTCAGGAAACAGATTACTGAATGTGCTGGAGGAAAAATCAGTGGTTAGGCAGCACAGATATTACCAACTTGGATCTGTAAACCTGTTTAGTAAACGAGGATTGCTGCCACTTTTAATTGGTATTATAGTTTCAATTGCAGTAATTATACTCTGGCAAAAATTAATAACAGAAGAAAAAACCGATATTAGGCAACTAATTCAACAGCAAGCGATCGCCATCACAACTGAATTAAATAGTCAACTGAATACTCGTGTTATGGCGTTGGAGCGAATGCAAAAGCGTTGGCAAAGACATCAGGGAATTTCTCAAAACGAATGGGAAGCAGAGGCAAGAGACTACCTTAAAGATTATGGAGGATATCAAGCAATAGAATTAGTTGATCCATCGTTTCGGGTACGTTGGATTGTACCATTAGCCGATAATAAAGCTGCACAAAATTTAGATCTTAGCCAAGAGCCACGGCGGCGTGCTGCTCTAAAAATGGCTCGCGATCGCCGCCATACCACTTTTACTTCTACAATAAACCTTGTTCAAGGTGGCAAAGGATTTCTCGCCTACGTACCTTTATTTGTGAGCGATCGCTTCGATGGTTTTATATTAGGAGTTTTTCGATATCAAACCCTGTTAGATTCAGTTGTGCATGTACCGAAAGGTTACAAAATTAGGGTCTTTGATAATCGAGAATTAATTTATACTAATGATTCACAACTGCTAGCACCATCACCTTGGCAACAAGAGGTAAACTTAGACCTATATAAAATTCATTGGCGAATCCAGGTTTATCCAACTCCAGAGTTATTAACAAGACTGCACTCTCCCCTGCCAATAGTTGTATTGTTGGCAGGGTTATTAATTGCTGTCATGCTGACATTATCAATTTATTTTGCTCAATCGACTGAATCGAGCAGCCGTCAAATAGCAGCAATCAATCACCAGTTAGTCCAGACAATTTTTCAGCAAGGACAAAGCGAAACTCGTCTGCGGCAATTATTAGAAACAGTCAAAGTTATTCCTTGGGAACTAGACTTGAAAACCTGGCGATTTACTTATGTTGGGCCTCAAGCAGAAACTTTACTAGAATATCCCCTAGAAGAATGGTATCAAGAAAATTTTTGGTTGAATCATCTGCATCCCCATGACCGAGAAAAATCTCTAAGTTTTTGCCAACAAGCAGTTAGCAGGGGAGAAAATTACGAGTTTGAATATCGCATGTTGGCAGCAGATGGGCGAATTGTTTGGCTGCGAGACATTGTAAATGTATTTCAAGAAGCAGGAACCCCCACTATGTTAAGGGGGTTCATGTTTGATATTACCGACCTGAAATTAGTTGAAAAAACTTTACGATTGAGAGAACGGGCGCTAGCTGCTACTAGTAACGGTATTATTATTGCCGATGCCAAACTGGCAAATAATCCAGTGATTTACGTCAACTCTGCCTTCGAGCAAATTACAGGCTACAGTGCTACCGATGTGATTGGGCATGGCTGTGGATTTTTACAAGGCACAGATATCAATCAACCAGCAATCAATGAACTGCGCTTAGCAATTAAAGCTGGCATAAGTTGCAAAGTTGTACTCCGCAACTACCGCAAAGATAACACTTTATTTTGGAATGAATTAACTATTTCTCCTATCCATGATGAAAACGGTCAACTAACTCATTTTATTGGCATTCAAAATGATATTAGTGAACAGCAAGCTGTGCTGCGCGAACGCCAACTTACCGAAGCAGCTTTGAGAGAAAGTGAAGAACGCTGGCAATTGGTAATTCAAGCTAACCATGATGCAATTTGGGATTGGAATATCATCACTAATGAAATGTTTTGTTCTGCACAGTGGGCGGAGCTAGTAGGAGAACCAGAACATCAACTCATTAGTAGCAATCACGATGATTGGGTTGACCGCATCCATCCTGATGATTATGACCGAGTCATGGCTATGAGGCAAGATTACCTCAATCGTCAAATTCCTCATTATGTCGTTGAGTATCGTCTACGCTGCAATGATGACAGCTATAAATGGGTATTGGTACATGCGATCGCTCAATGGGATAAAGAGGATAATCCTGTGCGGATGGTTGGCTCAACCAAAGACATTACTGAACGCGTGCAAGCACAAGATGCCCTAAAACGAGAATTAAATCGGACGCTGCTGCTAGAACGCATTACTTATAAAATTCGCCAGAGTCTCGAAACCAAAGAAATCTTTGAAACGGCTGCTACCCAAATTGGACTAGCCTTTGAAGTGAGTCGCTGTTTAATTCACTCATATATAAGTGAACCTGTTCCCCGCATTCCTCTAGTAGCAGAGTATATTGTTTCCGGTTACTGCTCCATGTTAGACAGGGAAATTCCCATAACTAGTAATCCCTATGCCCAAAAGACAATAGCACAAGATACAGCGATCGCCTCGCCTAATGTCTATACTGATCCATTACTCCAGGCGGCCACACCTTTATGTGAAGAACTCGGACTGAAGTCCCTGTTGATTGTTCGCACTTCCTACCAAGGAAAACCTAATGGAGTTATTTGTTTACATCAGTGTAACGATTTTCGCCAATGGACTCCAGACGAAATTAAATTATTAGAAGCAGTAGCAGCTCAATTAGGCATTGCCTTAGCACAAGCTCAACTATTAGAGCAAGAAACCCGTCAAAGTAAAGAACTCACCTGGAAAAACTTTGCCTTAGAAAAAGCCAAACGTCAGGCGGAATCTGCAAATCGGGCCAAAAGTGAGTTTTTAGCCATGATGAGCCATGAAATTCGCACCCCCATGAATGCCATTATTGGCATGACTAGGCTGCTGTTAGATACTAACCTGACTCCTCAGCAGCAAGACTTTGTGGAAACGATACATACTAATGGAGATGCTTTGCTCACCATTATTAACGACATTTTAGATTTCTCTAAAATCGAGTCAGGCAAGCTAGAACTGGAAGAAAAGCCGTTTGATGTCAGAAATTGCGTCGAGCAGGTGATTGATCTATTTGCACCAGTAGCAGCCCAAAAAGATATTCAACTAACTTATCTAATCTACCCTCAAGTACCTATTCAAATTGTTGGCGACTTGACTCGTCTGCGTCAAATTTTGATGAACCTCCTCAATAATGCCATCAAGTTTACCCAACAGGGAGAAGTTGTACTTTTTGTTCATGCTAAGCCAACTGCAAGTACAAAAGTAGAAAATAGTTGCGAAATTTTATTTGCGATTGAAGACACAGGTATTGGTATTGCACCAGAAAAAATCAAACGTTTATTCCAATCCTTCACTCAAGCCGATGCTTCCACAACTCGACAATATGGTGGCACAGGACTAGGGCTAGTAATTAGCAAACGCTTAAGTGAAATGATGGGCGGTAGCGTTTGGGTTGAAAGCCAAGGTTGTATCGCTGGTAATCCCTCTTTGGGATGGCAACCAAAAAAGTTAGTTTCATCAACCTATCCTTCCTCTGGTTCTATTTTTTACTTCACCATTACTGCCCAAGTAATCACTAATCAAGAATTAAATGAATCCTGCCATCTGCTAGCTCCACTTATAGGTAAGCAGTTGTTAATCGTAGACGCAAATCCTACTAGTCTGCAAATACTCAGCTTACAAGCAGAGTTTTGGCAGATGAAAACTTATACTGCCAAATCCGGTGCAGCCGCTTTGACTCTACTCAAACATGGAACACAGTTTGATGTTGTCATTTTGGATATGCAGATACCTGATATCAAAGGTATCACCCTTGCTCACGAAATCCGCAAGCATCCTGGCTATGAAAATACACCCTTAGTGATGCTGACTTCATTGAGTAAACAAGATTATGATTTTGATTTTAATGACTTCCCACTTAGCACCTGTTTGACTAAACCAGTCAAACAAACTCAACTTTACAATGTTCTTGCTCATGCTTGGAACAATCAGCCATTTCTAGCTAATATCTCTCATTCTCCCCAAGTTAATCCCTATTTGTCAGAGAAACTACCGCTGCGGATTCTACTTGCAGAAGATATGGTGGTTAATCAAAAAGTTGCTCTTTTGATGCTACAGAAAATTGGTTATCGGGCAGATATAGCAACTAATGGATTAGAAGTGCTGACGGCATTACAACGTCAGCCCTACGATGTAGTGTTAATGGATATTAATATGCCGGAAATGGATGGTTTAGAAGCTAGTCGGATAATTTGTCAGCAGTGGGAAATTAATTCTCGTCCTTATATAATCGCTATCACTGCCAATGCCATGCGGGGCGATCGCGAAGCCTGTATTGCTGCTGGTATGGATGAATACATTAGTAAACCCGTACAAATTCAAGAATTAATTGACGCACTTAGCAAATGTCGTCCTCGAATCAGTGCAGACTTTACTACCCAAAATAAACAAAATCCAGAAACGAGTTTTTTCAATTCACTCAAAACAGGGCAAGAAAATACACAATTTATTGTCATTGATGCCAAAATTTTGCAATCTCTGCGAGATATGTTGGCAGGAGATAAAAAGGCATTTGCAGAACTAATTGAATGCTATCTGAGCGAAACTCCTAAGTTAATTCAAAAGATTATCACAGCAGTCACAGAGCAGGATACCCAAGCGATATGGAAGACAGCCCACAACCTGAAATCTAGCAGTGCTTCAGTGGGAGCCACCAAACTTGCACAACTTTGTAAGCAGCTAGAAATTCAGGGACGAAGCAACAATCTTCAAGAGAGTAGAGAAATTTATTTACAAATTAACCAAGAGTTTGAGCGAGTTAAAACTGTTTTGCTAGCAGAACTGGAGAAGGAAGCATGATTACCACTACTTTTCCAGAATGCCAAGCTTTAGTTTTAATTGTTGATGATGAACCATTTATCCGTAAACAGTTGCGACTTTCTTTAGAGCGTGAAGGTTATCGCATAGCAGAAGCTGAAAATGGTAGAGAAGCTTTAGTTGCTTTTCAAGAACTTCACCCGGATATAGTGCTTCTTGATGCCATCATGTCAGATATTGACGGATTTGAGTGTTGTACTCAGTTACAGTCCCTTGAAGGTGGTCAACATACTCCTGTTTTAATGATTACAGGATTAGAAGATCAAGAGTCAGTTGATCGGGCATTTGCAGTAGGTGCGATCGATTATGTCACCAAACCAATTCATTGGCCAGTTTTGCGTCAGCGGGTACGGCGCTTAATTCAGCAATCTCAAACGCAGCAAAAACTAGAAGCTGCTAATCGAGAGTTACAACGATTAGTGACGATTGATGGATTAACTCAAATAGCTAATCGCCGACGATTTGAGGAGTATTGTACCCAAGAATGGCAGCGCATGGCACGAGAGCAACTGCCTTTATCTTTAATTCTCTGCGACGTTGACTTTTTCAAATCTTACAACGATACTTATGGTCATCAGGCAGGCGATCGCTGTCTGCAAAAAATTGCTGGATCTATCCAAAATACTGTTAAACGCCCTGCCGATTTAGTTGCTCGTTATGGAGGAGAAGAGTTTGCTGTAATCTTACCGTCTACAAGTATTGAGGGTGCTATTTTTTTGGCTGAAACAATTTGCTCTGCGATCAGAAACCTAGCAATTCTCCATCGAAATTCCCTAATTAATTCTTATGTAACCGTTAGTATTGGGGTGGCGACAGAAACTCCTCAAATAAGTTCTGACTTTCAAACAATTATTGCTGTAGCTGATCAAGCATTGTATGAGGCAAAAACAGCAGGGCGCGATCGCGTGAAGTTTTATAATCAGCAATCACCTATCAAAATTGGTTTTTAAGCTGAATTTCGTCAGCTTTAATGGGTAAGAAACACGCTGTTATTGCAGTTACACGCTTTGCTTTAGCTGATTTTCTATTACAGTACAAGATGGCATAAATCAACCATCCATTCCAAATCAATAAAAAGCTTATGCTGTGTTCATTTTTAATTTTTAATTTTTAATTTTTAATTCCGCCTTGCGGTACTATTTTCCACAACCTACCTCTTTGGTAAATCATAGTCAGGTGATAGTTTTTTTCTATTTCCGATCTAAATTTTTGAGATGGATTAAATAAAAATACATTACTGAAATTACGAGGAATATTCGGTATATTTGGCTCTACGACTAATTGCATTTTCACATTTGGATTAAGCAAGTGACTCAAAGACATTAAATCACCAATATTGAGGGAAGAAGTACTACTAACTATCAGTGGATTATGACTTTTATTAATTATCCGAGCTACTTCAAGATTGGCATGACTACCTTTATTCCACCATGTTTCGGCTTGAGAACTAACAGCACAAGATAGCAACCCAATTAAAATTACTAGAACTATGACTGATTGCCAAAACTTACGAACTATTAATTTCGCAGCAATTATTTGAGTTGCTAATAAGTAAGCAATAGCTAGCTGAATCCCTATATAACATGGCATGACATATCTAGCCCTAACACTTAATTCTCCCCCAATAATCACATCAGGTAAAATGAGGGCTAATGCAGGCAATCCACTCAATGTAAAAATAAATAACCAAACTCTAGGTGCTGTTCGTCGATAAAGAAATAAAAATGCGTAAATTACTAAAATTAAAAGTAAAGGAACTAAAAATCTACCCCAACGTAAAATAGGCAAGTTCAAGTCTGGAAAAAATGGTTCGTAACGCCAAAAGTCGGCAAATAATCCGCCAATATTAGTAATCCAATTGGCAACCAAGCTTGATAGAGATTGTTTTGTTTGAGCGCTAGCTGTAGTGCGATCAATTTGAGATAAATTATGAATAATATTAATAATCCAAGGCACAAAAGCCAGAATCCCCAAGCTAGTTGCTATCAAATAAGTTTTAACTGTTTTGGTTAATCGCCAACCTTCTATAGCCATTACGTAAATGCCATGAGCGATCGCTACTAATCCAGTAAACAAAAATGTATATAATCCAAGTGCTACTGTAACTGCATAAATTCCCCATAGTCGTCGCTTACGAAGGCGTATTGCTCTCAGCAAAACAGCACTCTCTAACAGGATAGTTACAACCCATAAACTGAATTGTCGTGCTTCTTGAGCATATAAAACATGTAAGGGTGAGACTGCCAAAAGTGCTATACTCATCCATGCTGTTATTGGTGACTCAAATAACTCTAAACACAGCCAATAAATACAAGGAAAAGCTAGTAGACTAATAATGACTGACAGGCTCCTCGTTGCTGCTAATGAGTTGCCAAAAGTTTGTACCCATAACCTAACCATCACATAATACAGTGGCGGGTGCTGGGCTTCATCTACTGCTAAAGAATTGATTGTACTAATTACACCTGTTTCTGAATGGGGACGCTGATAATTTTGGATGGCATCAACATTGATGACTCGCCCATCAAACACTTGTTGGACAAATTCTGTTTTAGTGTAACCAGAAATTCGTAATGAGGTATAAGCTTCATCATGCCAATAGACTTTTCGATCCAGATTGACAAAACGCAAATATATTCCCAAAACTAATAAAACGATAATTAAAAATTTTAGCCAAGGAGGAGGAATATTTCTTAAATTTTGTAAAGTGTTTGTTTGAGAAGTATAAGTTTTCATCAATTTTTAGAGAATTGAATGATAATTCATTTTAATAGTAAAATTACCATGTTTTTAGTTGACTGAATAACTTAGTAGTGTATTATATATGTTTTAATGTAATAATGTCGTGGAACAGTAGTTAGATGTTTTTTTGAAATTCAGAACAATTATTGCATAAATATCAACAAGAGGTAGCTTAAAAAAAGACAACTATAACGAATAACAGTTTGATTAGTTAAATACAAAATTGCAAACAAAAGTTTTTTTACTTAAATTTAAATAGCACAGTTAGTATAGATTAAACAACAAACAATTATAATTTACGTCAAATTTTACACACTCTTTTTTTTTAGACTTACAATTTACTTTATGAATGTCAACTCATTCGACACGCTGTTAAAAGTTCCCACTGGTGTATTACAGATTTCCGATTTGTTACCTACCAGCATGGACAGAGATAATGAAGGCATTCATTTATCTCTAGTGATTCCCACTTATAAAGAGCGTGATAATATCCAGAATGTAATTAGGATATTAAGTCAATTATTGGATGAGTTGATACCAAAAGACTATGAACTGATTGTGGTCGATGATGATAGCCCAGACCGTACTTGGGAAGTAGCACAATTCTTAACGAGAGAATATCCGCAACTGCGGGTGATGCGCCGCCAAAAGGAAAAGGGACTTTCATCGGCAGTCATTCGGGGATGGCAGGTAGCAAGAGGACGGGTATTAGGGGTAATTGATGGAGATTTGCAGCATCCGCCAGAGGTGTTAACACAACTATTATCGGGGATTCAACAAGGCGCAGATTTAGCTGTAGCTAGCCGTCATGTCGAAGGTGGTGGTGTTAGCAGTTGGAGTGCTGTCAGGCGTTTTTTATCTCGTGGCGCTCAGGTATTGGGATTAATTTTGTTACCGGGGGTGCTGGGGAGAGTTTCTGACCCCATGAGTGGTTATTTTATGGTACGCCGCAGGGCGATCGCTGGGGCAATCCTAAATCCTGTAGGATACAAAATTCTCTTAGAGGTAATCGGACGCGGACAAGTAAACGAAATTACTGAAGTGGGTTATGTCTTTTGTGAACGCCAAGAGGGCGAAAGCAAAGTGACATGGAAACAATATATAGAATATCTCCACCACTTATTGCGGTTGCGGTTGTCCATAGGCAGGTCAGGACGAATGAATGAACAAACCGGGTTCCCTGTAGGTAGATTTTTGCGTTTTGGATTGGTGGGATTAAGTGGTGTATTTGTAGATATGGCAATGCTGTATTTGCTTAGTGACCCGACTACTTTAGCTTTGCCATTGACACGCAGCAAAATCATTGCTGGTGAAATTGCGATTTTAAATAATTTCTTTTGGAATGACGCTTGGACTTTTGCTGATGTCAGCAAGAAGCAGCAGGAATGGCATCAACGCCTGAAGCGCTTTTTAAAATTTAATCTCATTTGCTTGGCTGGATTGATTTTAAACGTTTTGGTGTTGAACTTGGTGTTTAATTTTATTATTCCTAACCGCTACATTGCTAACTTAATTGCGATCGCCGTTGCTACTATTTGGAATTTCTGGGTGAACTTAAAATTAAGCTGGCGTGTAACCGACGTAAAATAATATATGGGAACAGGGAACAGTAAATAAGAAAGGATGCATCTATATATAATATATGGGAACAGGGAACAGGGAACAGGGAACAGTAAATAAGAAAGGATGCATCTATATAATCGTTATTTCGCCATTCCTCATCGCTGGTTTCACCCCTTGCTGTGCCTGATTTTGTTTCTAATTGGGCTGTGTCTGCGTCTGGCTAATTTGACTGGAAAGCCTCCTTGGACTGATGAATTTTCCACCTTGGTATTTAGTTTAGGCAACAGCTTTTTGCCAGTACCGCTAGATCAAGCGATCGCACCTGATATTTTATTACAACCACTACAACCACAACCCGGCGCTAATATCTCCGATGTCTGGACACGCCTCAGTAGTGAAACTAACCATCCTCCACTTTACTTTTTTCTAGCTCACTGGTGGATGCAGTTGTTTCCTCCACAAAATAGTTTAGTTTCTTTGTGGGGAGCGCGATCGCTCGCTGCTATTTTTGGCGCTGCATCTGTTCCAGCTATTTATGCCTTAGGCTGGCTAACTTTTCGCTCTCGGTTGGTTGGCCACTTAGCCGCTGCCATCATGGCAGTATCACCTTACGCTATTTTTTTGGCGCAAGAAGCCCGTCATTACACTTTGGCAATTTTGTGGGTGATTGCTTCTTTAGCCTGCTTGGTAGTTGTCACGCGTCACATTCAAAACCGCAGTCAATTACCCATCTGGATAGCCCTTGCCTGGGTGGGAATTAATGCTTTGGGTATGGCAACTCATTACTTTTTTGCTTTGACTCTGTGTGCAGAAGCTTTGGTTTTGATAGTTTTAGCTTGGCATCAAAGCCAAGAAGAGGCAGGGGAGCAGGGGAGCAGGGGAGCAGGGGAGCATAAGAAGAGTTTTTCCCCTCTGCTTTCTTATCAAAAAGGTAGAAAATTTTCTCCCCTATTTTTCCTTCCCTGGCGGCGCATCTATGCTGTGGCTGCTGGTACTTTTGTTGCTAGTGCGGTTTGGCTACCAATGTTTTTGCACAATAGCTATGGTAGTAAATTGACAGATTGGATACAGCAACCACGAGAGGGATTTGCTTGGTTAAGTCCAGTTTTTCAAGCTCTTGCAGCATGGATCACCATGCTTTACCTGCTACCAGTTGAAGCCCCCCAACTAGCAATTGTCATTGTCTCTGGGCTAGCGATGTTGGTGTTCTTGATTTGGGCAGCACCAATTTTAGTTCGTGGGTTTAAGACGCAACTCCAACAACCAGAAAATCAATTGATGACACGGGTATTATCTGGGGTAATTGTAGGAGCGATCGCTTTATTCTTTATTTTTACTTACTTTCTTAACATTGACCTCACACGAGGCGCTCGTTATAACTTTGTTTACTTTCCTGCTGTTATCGTCTTACTAGGAGCGAGTTTAGCAGTTTGTTGGCAAAGTCCTCAAGGGTTTACCCTGAGCGCAGTCGAAGGGTCAACCGAAAAAGTCGGACGATGGGGAATTAATGGGAAAAAAGCCGTCGTTCTCATTTGGTTGATGGGATTTTTTAGTGCTGTGACAGTTGTTAGTAATCTTGGCTATCAAAAATACTATCGTCCCGACCTTTTCTTACAACTAATTCAAAAAACATCCCAAGTTCCAGTACTTATTGCTACTACCCAAATTACTCATGTCCAAATTGGGGAAATGATGGGTATAGCCAGGGAGTTGAAAATTCAAAATAATTCTTCTTTATCTCCCTTGTTTTTACTTGCCCATCAAGATCAAAATCCTCAGACTTCCACCACTGTCTTAGAAAATACATTAAAGACACTGCCGCAACCTTTTGATTTATGGCTAGTAAACTTTCATGCCCCCATAGCAGAAGAAGTTAAAAAATGTGTTCCTGAGACCCAATCTTTACCAGCAGTTAACGGTTACGAGTACAAAATTTATCACTGTAATCAAAATTAAATTAGCTTGATATAGCATTTCCTTTTACCAAAAAGTTGTGTTATGGTTTTACTGAATGAACATTCAGTCAGTAAACATGCAAGCAAAAAGTTCCCGGCAGCAACAAGCGATCGTGCGGCGCGAACATCTGGTAGATACAGCGTTGGCACTGTTTTCCCAGCAGGGTTATGACGCAACGAGTATCAAACAAATCGCGGCGGCGGAGGGTGTAGCAGTAGGACTGCTGTATCATTACTTTCCGAGTAAAAGCGAGCTACTGAGGGCGGTCTGGGAGAGACACAGCTTTTTGCCAGAGTTGCGATCATTGCTTTTAGTAGAACATGGCGAGACAGCAGCGTGTGTATTGCAGAAAGTGGCAGAGCGCTTTTCAGCGATGATTGATCGCAAAGAGTCACTGTTTCGCCTCATGGTGCGCGAAAGTCAGAGTAACCCTGAAGTTGCAGACTGTCTACATGCGATCGTCGAAGAAGGAATTACAGCGTTGGGGGCTTATTTAGAAACCCGTGTTGAACTAGGGGAATTACGTCCTCACAATACAGCCTTAACTGCCAGAATGCTGCTTGGAACAGTGTTAACCACACACTTAGCACGTCTACCGATTCGCCCTTGGGTAGAGTTAGTTACTCAACTACTGCATGGCATCAGCGTTCACCCTAATTAAGAATAATTTTGAAAACTGAGGTTAAAACTATGAAGTCAACAATTAAAACAGATGTGATTATCGTTGGAGCCGGGCCGACTGGGCTTTCCCTAGCTGTACAATTGATGCGTTACGGCATTGACTTTGTAATCTTTGACAAGAAAGAAGGTGTCACCGATTTGTCAAAGGCTTTAGTTGTTCATGCCCGCACATTAGAAATTTACGACCAAGTTGGTTTGGCACAAAAAGCCGTCCAAGATGGAGAGATTGTGCAGAAGGGTATCTTGATGCATGACGGTAAAGTCAGCAGTAACATAGATTTTTCGGACTTCGGCGTACAACTCAGTCCCTTTCCTTTTATGCTCGTTTATGAACAAAGCAAAAACGAACATTTGCTTTACGAGCATCTCCAACACCACGGGAAAAATGTGCAGTGGCAGACCGAAATGTCAAGCCTGACGCAAGATGCAGAGGGCGTGACAGCGGTTCTGAAAGCTGCAAACGGCGAAACGCAGACAATTGAAGCCCGATATTTGGTGGGTTGTGACGGTGCAAGCAGTCCAACACGACATTTTCTGAATCTTGGTTTTGAAGGTTCAACCTACCCGCGCTTGTTTTATGTTGCGGATGTAGAGATGGAGTTCCCAGCAGAGGAAGGCACATTTTACGCTTCTTTAGGACATGACTCTTTTGTGCTAGTTGTTCCTATGCAAGGCGGCAAACACTGGAGATTTATTGGCAATTTACCTGAATACAATGACCAAGTTGATCGAGAAGTGACCTACGATCAAATCGAAAATAAGGTCAAGCAATTGATTCAGCGTCCGCTAGATATTACGAATGTGCGCTGGTTTTCGAGTTACAAAGTGCATACTCGTCGCGTCGATAAGTTCTCCGTCGGCAGATGTTTTCTGGCAGGCGATGCTGCACATGTCCATACACCTGCGGGGGGTCAGGGCATGAATACGGGTATCCAAGACGCTTACAATTTGGCATGGAAAATTGCGTTTGTTTTGCGCGGCGATGCTAAGGATTCGCTTCTCGAAAGTTACGATGAAGAACGCCTCGCGAATGCGAAACGCCTCTTGGAGACTACTGACCAGTTTTTTGAAGTTGCGGCGGGTGATCATTGGTATTTCCAATTTTTCCGCGATCGCATTTTACCAAGTCTTGCTGGTTTTGCGATGCAGTTGGGGGCAGCAAAAGAGTTTCTTTTTCCAATGGTTTCTCAAATCGGACTTAACTACCGCCACAAATCTTTAAGCAAGCATCAGGGCGATCAAAAGTTTGAGGTCAAATCCGGGGATAGAATGCCTTATTTTCTAGTCGACGGAATGAGTCTTTACGACAAACTTCGTGATCCCAAATTTCACCTGCTTGTGTTCTCAGATGGTAAACACGATTATGAGGGTTTGAAGGCAGAACTCGCAAACAAATACGGCGATTTAATCGACTTCAATGTCATTCCCCTTTATCCAATAGTCGGGGAAATCTTCGGCACTCATCAACCTTTCCAAGTACTGCTAAGACCTGACAATTACATCGGATTTATCTCCACAGACTTCTCCTTAAACGATCTCCAAGCCTACTTTGATCAGTTAGGCACTGGTAAACGCCGCTTATCGACTGCTGTCGCGTAAACACTACAAATAGAGCGATGCAAGCGATCGCTGAATTTTAAGAAGAGATGATCGATACATCAATAAGGTTAAAAAGCTAATTATTAAATAAGCTTTTTAGCCTTTTGTTCTCTACTAACTTTAACGTGAGTTCGATAGATTTTAAAGAACCTCTCCCCGAAGCGGCTACGGTGTACACACAAGTCATCTAAAACTGCCCCATTGACTGACAATGCGATTGTATCGACTAACAATGCGATTGTATCGATTAACAATGCGATTGTATCGACTGACAATGCCAATGTCTCGACTAACAATGCGATTGTATCGACTAACAATGCCAATGCCTCGACTAACAATGCGATTGTATCGATTAACAATGCCAATGTCTCGACTAACAATGCGATTGTATCGACTGACAATGCCAATGTCTCGACTAACAATGCGATTGTATCGATTAACAATGCCAATGTCTCGACTAACAATGCGATTGTACTGGCCTGCAAAAATTAACCTACCTTACGTTACACAGCAACTCTAAAAGACTTGTATGTACACGGTAGCCGAAGCAAAGAGAGGTTTGAAAACCCTATTTTTTCGTACCAATTTGTGGATTATTTGCCCTTTCCCTTGTAAAGAAGGGGTTGGGGTTAGGTTCCGTCAAACTCACGTTAACTTTATTAATCAATTCTTGGCATGAAATAATTAAATATAACGCAAGCTTGATTGAGCAAAACTGCTGTGACTGTAATGCTGTTAAAACAACAATTCAATTTTGTCATTAAGGCAATACTGTCAATACTATTGAGTTACATTATTCCCTTAGTTTTTCTGCCACCATCTGCCTTAGCTGTAGGATTATCAATACCTAGACAGATTAACAATCCCATAATTATTGAAAATCAAAAAATTGGTAGTACTGATTGGCAGTTAAATAACCCAGCTACGAAGCGAGAAATTGAAGGCTATGCCTCACTAACAAGCGTCAATCGCGGCGATGAAATTAAGTTGTTTGTGAATACGAAAGAGCCAAATTACAAGATGGAAATCTTTCGGATGGGCTGGTATGGCGGTGCTGGCGGACGTAAAATGGTATCTGCAATCAAACGAAAAGGAGTTAAACAACCACGTCCAATTGTAGATCAAGCAACTGGTTTGATTGAGTGTAACTGGCAAGATCCTTATATTTTGAAAATTCCCTACAATCCCAAAGATCCTACACAATGGGCAAGTGGAATTTATTTAACAAAACTCACTGCTAATAAGAGTGGTAAGCAAAGCTATATTATCTTTGTGGTGCGTGATGATAGCCGTCCTTCTGATATCTTGTTTCAATCGAGCGTCACGACTTATCAAGCTTATAATAATTGGGGTTGGATGTCCCTTTATCGCTGGAATAGTCGCGGTAAACAAGCATACAAAGTTTCCTTTAATCGTCCCTATGCTGCTAGTCCCAACTCAGCCGCCGCATCTGGAGTGGGAGCAGGTGAATTTTTAACCAATTTTCAACCAAAAAATAGAACGTCTAGCGCTGGTTGGGAATATAACATGGTCAGGTGGCTTGAACGTTCCGGCTACGATGTCACTTACTGCACAGATGTTGACACACACAACAATCTTTTAGATATATATACTACCAAGCCCTTACTTTGGTTGCATAAAGCATTTCTTGCAGTTGGCCATGATGAATATTGGTCTGCACAGATGCGGCAAAATGTAGAAACTGCACGGGATTATGGTGTTAGTTTGGGCTTTTTTTCTGCTAATACTTGTTACTGGCAAATTCGCTTTGAGCCTAGCTTGATTACTAAAGAGATCAACCGGACTATTGTGGCCTATAAGGAAAATGCACTACTAGATCCATTTGCCAGAGATGATAATCCAGAAAACGATTTCCTTGTGACAACTATTTGGCGTGGTAAACCAGTAAATCGCCCAGAAGAATCTTTAATTGGAATAATGTACGAAACGTTTCAAGTCAATGCCGATATTATTGTTGATGAGACAGCACCAGATTGGTTGCTTGCTGGTACGCAACTAAATTTAGATGAGACTACAGCATCTAATAAAGCATATTTGAAACAAATGCGCCTTGAGGGACTTTTAGGCTACGAAGTTGATCGAATGTTTAGTTATGCGCCAGCTAATACTGTTCGTATTGCCCATTCACCTTATCGATATAACGGTAAAACGAAATATTCAGATATGACTTTTTATACTACAGATTCTAGTGCAATAGTGTTTGCAACCGGATCTATGCAGTGGATTTGGGGACTTGATGATTACAATTCACCACAATTGCGTCCTAATGTGGAAAGTCTGGACGCTCAAGCTATGACACGCAATATTTTGGATAGGATGATAGATAATAATTAGATAAAATTCATGGGGCATAGGGCATCCCTTCGACTTCGCTCAGGGCAAGTGGGCATGGGGCATTGGGCGTGGGAAAACAAAGTTGAGTTTAATTATGCCCGATTACTCAACTTGAAGATAAGTTTTGTTTATTCAGCGCTTTTAATTTTTTGGTATACCAACGGGTGATAATCCAGCGATCGCCCGCAAGTTTTGGCAGCGCATCAATTCGCTAAAATTAAAACTGGTACGTCCTTCAATTTTAGCGATCGCTTCAATAGCAGATAATAAATGCTGGGCGGCTTCGGTTTCAGAATAACCTCGCCGTTGGGCTATTTTAATGGCTGTGGCATCGGCACTTAATTCTGACTCTTGAGATTTATTATTACGCCAAATACGAGCTAAAGCGATCGCACTCAATCCTCCAGCAACAGCTACACCCACTACATCTGACTGTGCTGATTCGATTAATCCACCCACAAGTCCCGCCACTACTACACCTTTATAAATATTGGGTTTAAACCACTTCACTCCTGTTAACCAGCTAACTTTTTGCAATAGTATTAAGTCTCGTTGTGGTTTTGCCAAACGCAGCCATAAGTCAAAATTAATATATATCGGTCGCTCCTGATTCCACGGCAACGGAAAAACAGCATCAATGACCTTAGCTTGTTCTGGCTTGCTGACGATTTTTGTAGTCATGCGAGCAGAGGCGGGCATTATATCTAATAAACGACGAATTTCAAAATTTGGCTCCATGATTTTAAAGAAAATTGATGCTGACATCCCAATTTTGAAGCACTTGGTGAGGGATGTCTAGCGAAAAGCCGCTTTACGAATTACAAACTGGAGGTTAAACCTATACGAAAAGTAAAGCCAGGACTATAGATACGATTAACTCGCTCGTATTGTTCATCTAGTAAATTTTCTAAGTAAACTGTTAGTCCCAAACTACTATTTATAGGTATGCGACCGCTTAAATCTAAATTTACAAAAGAAGGTATAAAATCTAGACTTGTGTCACCAGGATTCGTAAAAAAGGCTCTACGAGCGCCACTATTGTAAGTAACATACAAATTAGCTTGCCAGCCAGAATTTTGATAACCTATACCACCTTGCAAGACGGAGTAGGGAATAAAACCTAATTGCAAACCTTTTTCTGAGCCTGTTTTGATTTGGGCATCTGTATAAGTGTAGTTAAGAAAAGTTGACCAATTAGCAGCAAATTTTAATTGTATTGCTGCCTCAAAACCATTGGTATCTACTAGTCCAATATTTTCCCATCTTCCGGCAATAATTCCTAATCGATTATCTAAACTACTGCCGAAGTAAGTGAACTGTCCAGTCAAATTATCAGAAAACTTGATATCGACTCCCGCAGTCCAAGATGAGCCTGTTTCTGGCTCTAAATCAGGGTTTTGTTCCCAACCATGAACTGTATCATAAACATACAATTGATCTAACCCAGGATTACGCTGTCCTCCTGCCCAACTACCGCGTACAGCAACATTTGGTGTGACGGCATAACGTAAGCCAGTACTAGGATTAAAATAGCTGCCAAACTGTCCATCAAAGCTTTGTCTTAATCCTAAATCTAACTGAAAATCATCACTAATATTCCAAGTATTGACAGCAAATAAGGCTGTATTCAATACACTTCTATTTTCAGTTTCATTATTGGCAATTCTGCTAGGATTAGTACTTAAAACATCGCCGTTTAAGTCAGTATTTTTTAAATCTAATCCCCAACGTAATTTATTATTAGTAGTCAATTTCCATTCATGATCAACCCTAGCGGTGATTTGTTGTGTATCTAAAGCCCCTGTGCGGTAAAAATTTCCTGTAGGTCCATAAGTGCTAAAGTAATCTTGGTTATAGCCTAGTGAAGTTGTCAAAGTAGAATCTTGAGCATTACCTAGCTGAGTTTTCCAAGATAAGCCAACATTTAGCCCATCATGGTCTAGTCTGTCTCTTTGCAGAGGAAAACCAAAATAAACTAAGCCGCGACGACTGCTGAGTTTAGTAACATCTAAATTTAAAGAGTTTTTGGGATCTAAATTTAGGGCAATGCTACCAAAGTAAGTACTTGTAGCTGTGTCTGCATTTGATAAAAAACCCTGAGAATCACGATTTGCTGCACCAAGCGGAACACGGTAACGGTTATCGGTAAAGTATCTTTCAAAGCTAAAGTTATATTTGACAGCACCAGATGAGCCACCATAACTCACCTGTTGATTATTTAAACTCAATGAGCCAAATTCTACGCTACCAGTCAATTTAGGTTCGCCATAACCTTCTTTGGTGATGATATTGACAACTCCTCCAAAGGCTGATGAACCATACAAAGCGGAGGTAACACCGCTATATAATTCCACTCGTTCAATAGCTTCTACAGGGATACTATTTAAGTCAGTTCCACCATGATAGGTATTGATGTTGGTATTAATTGGTCTGCCATTAATTAAAAATACAGACTGATTAATTGATGCTCCCCGGTAGTATGTACCTGTGTGAATATCCGCACCATGACCGACATCATTAATCGCGAATCCAGGCATTTTTTTTAATACATCAGCTAGACTTGCAGCACCCTGTTTTTTTATTTCTTCTTGATCAATAACGTAAACGGGAGTAGATTCGGGTAGAGTATCTTGTTCTCCGATTACTTCGATAAAAATGTCTGCATCATCAGTGGAAGTCGGATCTGTTTCTGGCTGATTTTCTGAATCAACGTTATTTGGTGTAGATTCTTGAGTTAATAATTCAGCATTAGTTGCAGGTAAATTGATTTCATGCAAATGATAAATAACTGCATTTACCTGAGTTGATTTATTAACATCTTTTGGCTCAATATCCGCAGCAAAGACAGGAAAAGCTATCAGTAAGCTTGGTAAAGCAACTGGAACAAAAAAAAACACCTATTCACGTTTATCTCTCACACCAAGTAAAAACAGTAACCAAATGATATTGTTCCTGTTTTTGTAAATGAGTGTCAAAAGACAAGCTGTCATACTTGTACTAAGCAATTTCAGTTGCCAATTGGATTTGTTGTCGGAGACTTTTTAGTAAGTCTAAAGTTTTTTGATAGGCAACCTGATTTCCTTGATGTCCAAAATACTTAGATGCTGTTTGTAAATCAGCGATCGCCTTTTGATGATACCCTAAACGATAGCTAGCCACTCCTCGGTTAACATAAGCTTGGGCATTACTGGCGTTCAATCGAATGACTTGCGAAAAATCTCGTATTGCACCAAAATCATCGCCGTTTCTGCCGCAAGTACAAGCTCGGTTAAAATAAGCTCTGTCATCTTGAGGATTAAGACGAATTGCTATATCAAAATCGAGTACTGCTGCGGCAAAGTCTTGTAACTCAAAACGCACCAAGCCTCGGTCATTGTAAATATTCGCTAACGGTAAACTAGTAGTCTGAGGAATTTGAGTCAGAGCTAGATTATAATTAGTGATCGCCTCTAGGTAATTACCTTCGCCTGTGTGGGCTAGTCCTCGGTTATAATAAGCTCGAAAATCATCAGGTCTTAGAGCGATCGCTTGGTTATAATTAACAATGGCAGCTGGGTAATTTCCTTGTCTGTAATGTGCCAATCCCCGGTTAAGATATGGTTCAACATTGTCTGTTGCCAAATTTATCGCTTGCGTACAATCTGCGATCGCTTGGTGGTAATCTTGTAATTGTAGATAAGCCAGACAGCGATCGTTATAAGCTACAGGCAAATTTTGCTGTAGTTGAATTGCTTGGTTGAAATTATCTATTGCTTTATTGTAACCACCATTCCTCATTTGCTCTATACCCAAATTTAAGAACTCGCTGGATGTATTTTGGGCAGTAAATAGAGGTGACGAATGGGCGTTAGGAGTCGAAAAAATCAACAAAAAAGCAATAAATATACTGAGAAACAATCGCCTAAAATCAGTCATAAGCGTCCTAGGTGACAATTTCAGCTACAACAAAATTAGCGGGACAAAAAGCCCCGCAAAGTGTTAATTGTGGAAGTTCAATTGATTTAACCTGAACTACCAGCCCTTGTCTGCTTGTTCAATTACATAAGCAGCTACATCTGCAATTTGGTCTGGTTTTAAACGACCTTTAAAAGCTGGCATAGCATTTTTACCATTCGTCACTTGAGCAATAATCGCTTCTGCTGAGTACATATCGTACTTTTCTAAAGCGTCTTTTTTCAAGTTTTTGGCAGCTTGAACTAAATTCTTACCACCCGCATGGCAAGAAGCACAATTAGCACTAAATACTTTGGCTCCACTAACACTGTCTGCTGCCAAAGCCGGACTACTGAAGGCAAAAGTGAAGATTGCTATGCCTAACAATAGTACCGAAAAAATTCTTTTCATCTCGTGTTCCCTCTACAATAACGGCTAATTTGAGGCGATACCCTTCATAATTGTTCATTTAAATAGTTACCTACGTCAAAAGACAAGCCGTCAAACTTTGCTTTTCCTATGCCCCATACCCCCTCGCCCTGAGCGAAGTCGTTCGACGGAGTCGTTCCCGAAGGGTAGGGATGCCCCATACCCTATGCCCCATGACTTTTTGCAGCCAATTCTGTCAGCGCCTCTTCTGTTACTCGGCAGATTCGCCAATCATCTAAAATAGATGCGCCCATACTGCGATAGAATGCTTGTGCCGACACATTCCAATCTAAAACACTCCATTCTAGTCGCCCACAACTGCGCTCTACAGCTATTTGAGCCAGTTTAGTTAAAAGAGCCTTACCAATACCTTGCCGCCGATATTCTGGTGATACAAACAAATCTTCTAAATAAATTCCGGGCTTGGTAAGAAATGTAGAATAGTTATAAAAAAATAGAGCAAAACCAACAGCTTGTCCTGCATATTCTGCTAATATTGCCTCAACGTATTTTTGGGAGCCAAACAGATGCTCCTTGAGTTCAAAGGCATTGCCGGTTACGGCATGAGATAATTTTTCGTACTCTGCAAGCTGTTTAATTAATTCAAATAGTATATTGCTATCAGCTGGTTCCGCAAAACGCAAAATCAAATCACTACGTGCAGTCATCAGTCTAAAATCCTTAGTCTATAGTTTTATAGTCTATAGTCTTTGGTGTAAATTTTTTGACCAAATGATTTTTAACGCAGATAAGTAGTATAGTTTGAGACCATTAGAACATCTTAAAAACTTTTATTTCAAATCCCAAATTGATATTACGGAATAAAGAATCGAGTTTATATAGCTATTGGTAGATAATTTAGGACATAAACTGAGATAGTAAAACTCAAAAACAAAAAGACTTTTAAGTTTGTTCCCTATTCCCTATTTCCTTGTTATAGATACCCAGGTGGTGGTTAGGATTAAACAATATACTTCAAGCCCCCTATATTTCATCGGGAGCCAATCGGCTGTGGGGTTGCATTTCTATCTCCAGCAAAATCATATCTGACTGCTTAAATTAACCAACCCTTTAAACGTTTGGCTATGTGAGGACGACGCAATTTTCGCATAGCTTTACTTTGAATTTGCCGCACGCGTTCACGAGAAAGATTGAACATATTACCGACTTCTTCTAAAGTGCAAGGTTCACTAGTTGTCAAACCATAGCGCAGAGAAATTACGTCTTTTTCTCGCGGAGTTAGCACATCACCTAAAACTTCCCAAATCTCCTGACGCATCATGTTTTCATTCATCTTTGCTTCTGGAGATAAATTATCTTCATCTTCTAGCAAATCCATTAATTCCGTATCTTCTTCCTTACCAACACGGTGATTAAGGGACAGTGCTTGACGACGTAGTTGTTGTAGTTGACGTAGCTGTTGGACATTCATTTCTAAAGCTTCTGCCATTTCCGCTTCGGAGGGGTTGCGACAGAGTTTTTGTTTTAATTCTCGCTGCGCTTTTTTCAGCTTGTTAAGTTTTTCGACAATGTGGATGGGCAAACGAATTGTCCGCGCATCATTAGCTATAGCTCGTGTAATCGCTTGTCTAATCCACCAATAGGCATAGGTAGAAAATTTGTATCCTTTATCGGGATCAAATTTTTCTGTAGCACGATTTAAACCCATTGCTCCTTCTTGGATTAAATCCAGAAAAGGGACTCCGCGATTTAGATATCGTTTGGCAATTGATACGACTAATCTCAAGTTTGAGCGAATCATTTTACGTTTCGCCACTCTACCTTGATACAAGCGACTTTCTAATTGCTTTTCTGTCAAATCTAATTGAGAACCTACTTGCTCTTTGGTAGGTTGCTCTTTTAGTTCCAACTCCAAAGCAACTTGTATTTCTCTAACTTCCTCTAAAAATCGCACTCGTCGCGCTAATTCCACCTCTTCATCAGGTTTTAATAGCGGATAACGTGCCATTTCTTTAAAAAACGCACCTACAGCATCGTCATGCTCAGTTTTGTTATATCCTGAAGGCCGAGCTGCGGCCATTTCATCTCCATCACGTTCATCTGATTCCAGATTTTCGACAATAGAGGAATCTTCTTCTATTAATGGTTCTAAATTATGGAGTGATTGTTCTTCATGCTCAACTGCATTCTCCAGTATTTCCATTGTTCCCAATTCAGCAATATTCATAGTTTCCTTTAGGGACTGTTGCTTTGTTTGGTACATAATTAGTGACAGCTGTTTATTTGAGAATTGGTAGTTTTCCCTAAGAAACAAATGCACCCGCTTCATAGCAAAATACAGGTTACTGCCAATTGCCTATCAGAAGTCGAAATCAATCTCTAGCTGTCATTTTGTTGGTTATTGCTAGATAGATCTTCTAACGAATAGTTGTTTTTGCACTCAAAAACTATCTTCTCAGGTTCCAACAGATATATTCCTTATTTTTTTATTAATCCCCAAATCTGTCAAACCCCCTTCAACCTTCATCCACCTTAACAAATATCAAGTACTCAGGTAAATCTCCCCATATCTTAAAAAATCATATATTTTTAAAAATTTTTTAATTTATATGGGTTGGTATTAATTGCTGCGATCGCAATTTTTACTTCTGGGGTTATATATTTTTCATAAACTCCCCTAAAACGGCACTAATTAAGCAATTTAATTTTTCCAAATATCTTCTTTGTATAAAAGCATCTCATATACTCAAAGGATTGAATATCTATCGGTAGGCGGAAAAAGGCTATGCCCTATTTAGTAAATAGACACACTTTTTCAGAAATAGCCGAGGAGAAAGTTTGATTTTTTATAGTGAACTTCAAATATTTATTGCATGTATGGTTGCTATAAGTTTGTCTAGTAGATTACATAAGCCGAAATTTATCAAATCTTATGTGTATTAAAAGTATTGTTAAATACACTTTACATTTCAGAAAGTAAAAAGTTAAATTGATGCCAGATAGGCAAAGTCAATAAAAATATCTGTCTATAAAATTCAGAAACTATGTATATAAATGACATAAATTTACCTAATTTTATGGTTGCTGAACCGGGAGAATCCTATCAGTCAAATAAAAACACAACTCAGTGGATAGAAGTACTGGTGGACTTTCCAAGCAACACCGGATTATTTACCTACCGATTGCCCCCACAGTTAAAAGTAAAACCTGGGGATATTTTAAGTGTGCCATTTGGCGCACAGCAATTAGGCGCGATCGCCATTCGTTTATTAACAAAACCAAACGTAGATCTACCACTAGAAAAAATTCGAGAAGTAGAAGATGTAGTCAGTGCTGGATTTTTTACCACTGCTTATTGGGAATTATTAAATCGAGTAGCCGCATATTACTATACACCTTTAATTCAAGTTATCCGGGTAGCTTTACCACCAGGTTTGCTTGGGCGATCACAACGTCGTATTCGTTTGACTATAACTGGTGCAGCAGTTTCTCCTAAAATTAATGCCAATATCTGGTCAGATAGACCCCTATTTCGTTCTTGCCATTATCCTTATTCCCACTTACTAAATTTGTATTTATTTAATATTTTGGAAAAGAATGAACTAATTAAAACTTTGGCTTTATTAAGCTTTAAAAGCTCGGTAGCAGAAGTCAAAAGTACAGACGCTAATAAAATTTTGCAGATCCTCCAACAACAACCAGAAGGCGACTATAGCTTCCGATATTTACAGCGTCAAGTCCAACGAGCCTACAAAGAAGTACGCGAACTTTCACAACAAGGTTTTGTAGAAAGCTATTTAGAAACACCACGACAAATTAAACCTAAATTTGAAAAAGCAGTGACGCTTGTAGGAAATACGTTTGACCGAAATTTAACTACTCGCCAAAGAGAAATTTTGGAAGTTCTGCGACGACGTGGTGGTGAGTTGTGGCAAAGTGAATTATTGCAAATTTGTCATGCTAGTTCATCTACCCTCAAGACGATGGCACAAAAAGGCTATTTAGTTATTGAAGATAGAGAAGTGCTGCGAACAGAACAAAGCCAATTATTAACCCAAGATCAAGCAAAGTCTTTAAATTCCGACCAAGCTAACGCTTTGACAAGCATACAAGCAATAGACGGGTTTGCTCAAGTATTATTGCATGGAATCACAGGTTCCGGCAAAACAGAGGTATATTTGCAAGCGATCGCACCTCTAATTCAGCAAGGTAAATCTGCTTTAGTCTTAGTGCCAGAAATTGGACTGACACCGCAGTTAACAGACCGTTTCCGCGCCCGATTTGGTAGCAAAGTCAGCGTTTATCACAGCGCCCTCTCAGAAGGAGAACGTTACGACACTTGGCGACAAATGCTCACCGCAGAACCCCAAGTAGTCATCGGGACTCGCAGTGCAGTTTTCGCCCCATTACCCAACTTGGGCTTAATTATTTTAGATGAAGAACACGACAGCAGCTTTAAACAAGATTCTCCCATCCCCACTTACCACGCCCGCACCGTCGCTCAGTGGCGGGCAGAATTAGAAAACTGTCCTTTAGTGTTGGGTTCTGCTACGCCTTCTTTGGAAAGTTGGGTAAGCGTGGAGGAACAGGGGGGCAGCACTTCGGCTTCGCTCAGTGACCAGGGGCAGGGGGCAGGGGAGGCAGGGGAGGCAGGGGAGGCAGGGGGAGAATTTAGCTCCTCAACTTACTACTTATCATTGCCTGAACGTATTAACTCCCGTCCTCTGCCACCGGTAGAAATAGTGGATATGCGGCAAGAATTGCAACAGGGAAATCGTTCTATATTTAGTAAGCCGCTAAAAGAAGCTTTAGAACAACTACAAGAAAGACAACAGCAGGGAATTTTATTTATTCATCGGCGGGGACATAGCACTTTTGTCTCTTGTCGCAGCTGTGGCTATGTCTTGGAATGTCCCCATTGTGATGTTTCGCTATCTTATCACCACACCGAAGCCGGAGCGCCGCAATTATTACGCTGTCATTACTGTAACTATGGGCGATCGCATCCGCAAGAGTGTCCCGAATGCAGTTCTCCTTACCTCAAATTCTTTGGTAGTGGTACTCAGCGTGTCGCTCAAGAATTAACACGACAGTTTCCGCAGCTACGTTTTATCCGCTTTGATAGCGATACCACCCGCAATAAAGGCGCACACCGTACCCTACTGACTCAGTTTGCTAATGGGGAAGCAGATTTATTAGTAGGTACACAAATGCTGACTAAAGGTTTAGATCTTCCCCAGGTAACGCTTGTCGGTGTTGTCGCTGCCGATGGACTGCTGCATCTTAGCGATTATCGCGCTAGTGAACGGGCATTTCAAACCCTAACTCAAGTTGCTGGACGCGCTGGCAGAGGTGATGATCCCGGTAGAGTAATTGTGCAGACTTACACCCCGGAGCATCCAGTAATTGAAGCTGTCAAACAGCACGATTATCATTCTTTCTCTGAGGCTGAACTACAACAACGGCAAGAACTCAATTATCCCCCTTACGGCAGGTTAATTTTATTGCGATTGAGTAGCCTTGATCCCATACAAGTACAAAATACAGCGCAAGCGATCGCAGTAGCATTAAGTGCCAAATCAGGATTTGAAATTTTAGGCCCTGCACCAGCTAGTATTGTGCGGGTGGCTAATCGTTATCGCTGGCAAATCTTATTAAAATTTGCCCATGATGCATTACCACAATTACCCGACTGGGAGAAAGTGCGGTCGCTTTGTCATGATGCTGTTAGCTTAACAATAGACGTAGATCCATTAAATATTATGTAATATGGTCAAAAAAGTAGCGATCGTTGGTGCTGGACCTAGTGGACTTCTTTTAGCTCATTACCTGTTGCGTCGTAGTGATAAATATCAAATTGACATTTATGAACGTCGCAGTGATCCCCGAATAATTCCCTTTTCCAAATCTAGAACCTTTCCTATCTCCCTCAGCGCCAGAGGAATGAATGCTTTACGACAAATTCCTGGATTGGAAGCAGCAGTCAAAGCTATCAGCTTGGAGATGACGGGAGCAGTTTTTCACCAAAAAAATGGCAAAGCGCGGCTGACACCCAGAAAACAATCTCTGTTTACTCTTGACCGTACTAGTTTAGTAATTGTGCTATTAGAAAAGTTAAATGAAAAGCATGATAATAGTCAACTCAATATTCACTTTAACTGTCAATGTACTCAGGTAGATTTTGCAGCGAAAAAGGCAATATTTAAACAAGTTGAAACAGAAACAGATTTTACTGTTGATTATGACTGGTTAATCGGTGCTGATGGTTCGCGTTCTGTAGTTAGAGAAAGTTTTTTTGGTACAGAACTATTTGAATGTGAGCAGAAGTACATCCCCTCAGATTACAAGTCGATTTTCCTTCCCCGTCCAGATGCCAACGTAGAAACTAACCTCAAACCCGATAAAATCCATACTTGGACATTAGATGACAGCACAATATTTCTGCTTTTACATCAACGAGATGGGACAATTAGTGGTGTTATTTACTTTCCTCATCAAAACAATCAGCTAATTGGACTTTCTAGTAAAGAAGAGGTTATCAAATTCTTTTGTGAGCATTTCCCCGAAGTTGGTCAATTAATGCCAGAATCAGAAGCCGCAGCTTTCCTCACTAGACCGATATCGAGAATTATCACAATTCGCTGTAACCGTTATCACCAAGGCAATAGTGTACTATTAATTGGAGATGCGGCTCATGCTGTGTCATCATCCATTGGTCAAGGTTGCAATGCAGCTCTTGAAGATGTGGTTTTGTTGAATCAGCTTTTGGATGAGTATTCTGATAATTTACCTACAGTCATAGAACAGTTTACGATTCGTCGCCAGTCAGATGCCCATGCTTTAGTAGAACTTGGTGATTATGCTTTTCCTGCATCTAAGAGTTTATTAATTGAGTTTATTTTTAGGGAACTAATTAGCAAAACCCTACATCGGTTGTTTCCTCAACGGTTTTCACCATCTTTATTTGAACTGATATCTGAAAGTACAGTTCCCTATTCAGAAATTTTGAATTTATACCAAGGTTGGATATCCAAAGTTAAAAAATCGAACCAAATATAACGTGATACTTAGAGTAAGTATTAGGGAATACTAAAGCAGAGAAACAACACTATGAGAATCGCTGCAATGTTAGTACTATCCGATACAATATTTACCCTGCCCGGATATCGCATTACTGAGCAAATCTACTCAGGCAGCAAAACCCTAGTTTATCGAGGCTTTAGAGAACAAGACCAAACAAGTGTGATTATCAAGCTGATGCGGAATGAGTATCCCACCTTTAATGAAATTGCTCAGTTCCGCAATCAGTATACCATCACCAAAAACCTTGACCTTCCTGGCATAGTTAAACCTCTATGTTTAGAAAATTACCGTAACGGCTACGCCCTAGTAATGGAAGACTTAGGTGGTATATCACTCAAAAATTGGGGACAAGGAAATAAGGGAAAAGAATTAAATGGTTTAGGTCTAAAAGAATTTTTCCATATCGCCATAGAAATAGCATCTACCTTAGAAGGATTGCATCGCGCTCGCATCATCCATAAAGATATTAAACCTGCAAATATTCTCATTAATCCCAATACAAATGAAATCAGACTTATTGATTTTAGTATTGCTACATTACTACCCAGAGAAATTCAATTTCTCACCAATCCCAACGTTTTAGAAGGAACACTTGCTTATATTTCCCCCGAACAAACGGGAAGAATGAACCGAGGTGTCGATTATCGTAGTGATTTTTATTCTTTAGGTGTCACCTTTTTTGAACTGCTCACTGGCAAGTTACCTTTCAACAGTACTGACCCGATGGAGTTAGTTTACTCCCACATTGCTAAACAACCACCAACAGCAAGATATACAAATCCTCATGTTCCCTTAATCTTATCTGATATTGTCAGCAAGCTGATGGCAAAAAATGCCGAAGACCGCTATCAAAGCGCCCACGGACTCAAGTACGACTTAGAGGTGTGCCGCAATCAGTGGCAAGAAACAGGAAACATTGTAGCCTTCAAATTGGGAACAAATGACATTTGTGACCGTTTCCTCATTCCTGAAAAACTCTACGGTCGTCAACAAGAAGTAAAAACCCTACTTGCAGCTTTTGAGCGTGTTACGAAGGGAACAACAGAAATGATCATGGTTGCGGGGTTTTCTGGTATTGGTAAAACTGCTGTAGTTAACGAAATCCATAAACCCATTGTGCGGCAACGCAGCTACTTTATTAAAGGAAAATTTGACCAGTTTCAACGAGACATTCCCTTATCAGGATTAGTACAAGCTTTTCAGGATTTAATTGGGCAAATTCTATTAGAAACTGATGATCAAATTCAATATTGGAAAACTAAAATTTTGGCAGTATTAGGCGAACAAGCTCAGGTAATTACTGATGTCATACCTGAACTCGAACTAATTATTGGTAAACAACAATCAGTTAGTGAACTTTCTGGGAGTGCTGTTCAAAATCGTTTCAATTTATTGTTTCAAAGATTTATCGATGTCTTCACTACCAAAGAGCATCCTTTAGTGATTTTTCTGGATGACTTGCAATGGGCTGATACAGCATCTTTAAAGTTTATTCAATTATTAATGAATAAAAGTAACACAGTTAACAAAAATATTTTAATATCTTCCCCGGAAAGAATGGAGAATGTATGGACTCCCATTTTTGATGGTGAAGCTTGGGAACTAGATGAAACACAGGAAGTTAATGAAACTGAAGGAGGACTTTTACTAATTGGTGCATATCGTGACAATGAAGTTTCCAAAGCACATCCACTTGCTTTAGCACTCCAGGAGATAAAAGAAACAGGAGTAACCATTAATACGATCACTCTAGCACCTTTAAATCAGAGTCATTTAAACTGTTTGATTGCTGATACTCTTTGTTGTCAAAAATCTGTTGCTGTTTCTTTGACCCAGATGGTGTTTGCCAAAACTAAAGGTAATCCCTTCTTTTCTACTCAATTTCTTAAGTCTTTATATAAAGATGAAATAATTAAATTTAATTTTGATGTTGGCTTTTGGCAATATGATCTTGCAGAATTGCAGACATTAGCTTTGACAGATGATGTTGTAGAGTTTATGGCGCTTCAATTAGAGAAATTACCAAAAATTACTCAGGAAGTATTAAAACTAGCAGCATGTATAGGCAACGAATTTGACTTAAAGACTCTGGCGATTATACATGAAAAATCTATAGTAGACACTGCTTCTGATGTATGGGCAGCATTACACGAGGGGCTGGTTTTACCTCAAACTGATGTTTATAAGTTATATCAAGATGGTAGTACTTCAGGTCAATTTATTGATAGCTCAGAACCTCAAAAATTATCTATTGGTAGTTTACAATTACCCAAATATAAATTTATTCACGACCGAGTACAACAAGCTGCTTACTCTTTAATTCCTGAAGAACATAAAAAAACAATTCATTTAAAAATTGGGCTGTTACTGTTAAATAACATCCCAATTGTAGAACGGGAAGAAAAGATTTTTCAACTTGTTAATCAATTTAATATTGCAGTTGAATTGATTATAGATAAAACTCAGCGTGATGAATTAGCACAAATGAATCTGACGGCTGGACGTAAAGCTTTAATATCAACAGCTTATCCAGCTGCCCTCAAGTATTTAACTACTGGAATTGACTTACTAACAGCTGATAGTTGGGAAACAAAATATGAGCTAACCATAGCTTTGTATGAAACAGCAGCAGAGACAGCATATCTAGCCGGCGATTTTGAGCAGATGAAAAAATTTGTCCAAATCGTATTGACAAAAGCGAAAACACTGCTGGAAAAAGTGAAAGTTTATGAAGTTAAAATTCAAGCTGATGGAGCGCAAAATCAAGCACTAGAAGCTGTCAATACTGCACTAGTTGTTCTGAAATTATTGGCAGTAGAATTTCCTGAAAATCCCAATCAGTCTGATATTCAGCTAGCAATGGCAGAGCTCACATCGAGTCTAGCTAACAGGCAGATTGAAGAACTTATAGACCTACCAGAGATGATAGAAGGCAAATCATTGGCAGCAATGTGTATATTGTCAAGTGCATCTGGTTTAGTTTATCAAGCCGTTCCTCAACTTTTTCCACTATTTGTACTGAAACAAATTGAATTATCCCTTCAATATGGCAATGCACCATTATCTGCTTATGCCTATGTTCTTTACGGATTAATGCTCTGTGGGATGATGGGAGATATTGAATCTGGCTATCAATTTGGCAACTTAGCATTAAATCTGGTTACTAAGTTCAATACTAAAGAAGTAAAAGTGAAGATTAACTTAGTATTTAATACAGCTATTTTGCATTGGAAGGTACATGCTAACAATATTTTAAAACCTTTGATGGAAGGTTACTCTACTGGACTAGAAACTGGAGATTTAGAATACGCAGCTTATTCTCTTAATGCTTATTCTTATTGTTCTTATTTCATCGGAAGAGAACTCACAGAATTACAACGAGAAATGGCAATATATAGCCATGCTATTAGTCAAATAAAACAAAAAACAGTATTTCATTGGAGTACAATATATCGGCAAAATGTCTTGAATTTGGTATTTTCTGGAGAAAAACACTCTGATTTAATCGGTAGCGTAGATGAAAAACAAATATTGCCGCTTCTTTTAAAAGCTAATGATAGAATGGGACTTTTATATTTATATTTTGCTAAACTACATCTTTGTTATTTATTTGAGGATTTCCCTCAAGCAGTTGAAAATTCAAATTTAGCAGAAAAGTATCTCGATGGTGGAATAGGACAACTAGTTTTTTCTCAATTCTATTTTTTTGATTCACTAGCTAGACTAGCCATTTATCATGATATTGAGGAATATGAACAAAAGCATATTTCTCAAAAGGTAAGAGCTAATCAAGAAAAGATACAATATTGGGCGCATCATGCCCCCATGAATTATTTAAATAAATTTTATTTAGTAGAGGCTGAAAAATATCGTGTTACTGGTCAATATCTTGAAGCAATAAATCATTATGATCGTGCTATTTACCACGCTAAAGAAAATCAGTATATTAATGAAGAAGCTTTAGCTAATGAATTAGCAGCTAAATTCTTTATTGAATGGGAAAAACCGAAAATTGCTCAAACTTACTTAACTGACGCTTATTATGGCTACAGTCGTTGGGGAGCAAAAGCTAAAGTTGATGATTTAGCAAAACGTTATCCCCAATTACTTGCTCCCATACTCCAACAAGAAAAACTGAGCCTCCATACCAGTGATAAAAGTACTTATCCTACTTCTCAATCTATTTCAAGCCTCAGTAATAACCAAACAGTTATTGGCTCAAAAACAAGTATTTCAGATTCTTTAGATTTGGCTGCTGTTATTAAAGCGTCTCAAGCACTCTCTGGGGAAATTGAGCTTGAACAACTGCTTTCTACCTTAATGAAAGTTGTGATGGAGAACGCAGGAGCCTCTAAGTCTGCTTTAATTTTAAGTAAAGGCGATCGCTTGGACTTAACTATCACTGCTGTTAGTTCTAGTTCAACTTTTGAGTCTATCTCCACAGAATTTCCATCAGTTAATTTGGAGTTGAGCTATGATGTTCCAATTACTTTGATTAAGTACATTAAACGTATAAAGGAAATCTTTGTTGCCGATGATGCTAAAACTGTTGCTTTTTTAGCAGGCGATCGCTACATTGTTCATGAAGAACCTAAAAGTATTTTATGTATCCCAATTCTCAATCAAGGTAAATTACTAGGTATTCTTTACCTGGAAAATAATTTAACAACAGGAGCATTTACACGCGATCGTGTCGAAGTCCTCAAACTCCTCACCACCCAAGCAGCAATCTCTCTAGAAAATGCCATTCTCTATAAAAATTTGGCACAAGCAAATCAACACTTAGAAGAATATAACCATAATCTAGAAGAAAAAGTCGCAAAAAGAACAGCAGAACTTAACGATAAAAATCATAGTTTGCAACAAACACTACAAGAATTGCAACGTACCCAAACTCAATTAATCCAAAGTGAAAAGATGTCTTCTTTAGGACAAATGGTGGCTGGTATTGCCCATGAAATCAATAATCCCATCAACTTCATTCATGGCAATATTACTCATACCAGTGAGTATGTAGAAGATTTACTGGATTTGATTACTGTCTATCAACAGGAATACCCCAATCCTTCGCCTCTAATCGAAAAGAAAGCCTTAGAAATTGACATGGATTTCTTAGCAGAAGACTTACCCAAAATTATCGATTCTATGAAGGTCGGAAGTTCACGCATCCGAAATATTGTTTTAGGTTTACGCAACTTTTCCCGCTTGGATGAATCGGAAATGAAGCCTGTTGACATTCATGAAGGTCTTGACAACACTTTAATGATCTTACAACACCGACTTAAAGAACAAAGTGAAAGACCTGAAATTAAAGTAATTAAAGAATACACCCAACTACCACAAGTAAATTGTTACGCTGGTCAACTTAATCAGGTATTTATGAATCTTCTTAGTAATGCGATCGATGCTTTAGAAGAGTCATTTGTCAGTGGTCAGTGTGCAAATGAAACAACAACTAATAATCTACAAATTCAGATTCAGACTCAAATCGTTGATAGCAACTGGATAAAAATTTGCATTGCTGATAACGGTTTTGGTATGACTGAAGCAGTGCAACAAAAAGTTTTTGATCCATTTTTTACTACTAAACCAATAGGAAATGGTACAGGATTGGGGTTGTCAATTAGTTATCAAATCGTAGTGGATAAACACAAGGGACAGTTAACCTGTAATTCTACTCTAAGACAAGGGACTGAGTTTGTGATTGAGATACCGATATAACAGTAAGATAGCTAGACTAAAGGGCAGATGTAGTTGCTATATTTTCTAGAGACTTTTGATTAACACGCTGCCCTGTAATTACCATTTTGACTCCATTTGCAGGTGCAAGGGCAAAACCTCGACGCTGAGGTTTTTCTGGTCGTCGATCAACTAACGTGAGCTGATAGCGCGACAGGATAGTTGCTAAAACTAATTTCATTTCAAACTGAGCCAAAGCTTCACCCATACAGCGACGTACTCCTCCACCAAAAGGCATAAATTCATAGGGAGAAAACTGCTGTTTTAGAAAGCGTTCTGGCTTAAACTGCTTTGGTTGCGGATATAAATCTTCACGTTGATGAGTTAGATAAATGCTGGCAAGCAGTACTGTACCAGTCTCTAAAGGATGTCCTAGCAGTTCACAAGGTTCTTGCACTATCCTGGGGAACGAGAACATTACAATAGGGTAAATTCGCAAGGTTTCATTACAGACAGCCGTGAGATAAGGTAATTGGAAAATCTTCATGGGGTCTGGAAATTGACCCAAAGTATCCAGTTCTTGAAGCAATTTTTCACGGACTTGAGGCAAATAATGAATCCAGTACAATGCCCAAGCGATTGCTGTTGCTGTAGTTTCATATCCGGCTAGTATTAGCGTCATTAACTGATCGCGCAACTCCTGATCTGTCATTGCTTGACCAGCTTCATCTCTAGCTGATATCAATAAAGAAAGAATATCGATGCGTTCTGAATCTGGTTTTGCTCTGCGTTCAGCAATTTCAGCATATAGCAATTCATCAATTTTTTGGCGATCGCGCAAAAACTTTCCCCAAGGACTCCAAGCTCCAAAATCTTTTTGCAGAAATGAGAAAAAGAATAAGCTAGAAGTGAGTGGTGACTTAAAAAGATCCAATAACAACGTCAGTAGGTGCTTAAGTTTTTGAAATCTTTCTCCTTCATGAAGACCAAAAACAGCTTGCAAAATAACTTGAAGAGATATCTCCTGTGTAACATTCCGAGCGATAAAAGGCTCACCTATTGGTAGCTGACTAAAGACTTTTTCGGTCAGATTAGAGATTAACTGACCATAGGCTTGCATCCTTTCTCCATGAAACGAGGGTGTTACTAATTGTCGTTGCCGTTTATGCTGATTGCCATCTAATAATATGAGTGAATAGCTTCCAAGAAAGGGATGTAAAATTTTGTTTACCCCGCCAAGGGCAGCAAATTTTTTACGATCATCAGTTAAAATTTCCTGAATAGTTGCAGGATGATGTACGAATACTACAGTGTTTCCAAAACCAACTACTTCAGCAGTAAAAATCTCAGGATATTGCTGAGCTGCATTTTCCATAAATCCTACAGGGTCTAAAACCCATTGGAGTTTTTGGAGAAAAGCAGGAGTTGTCAGAGTGTTCGGTAATTGCATCTGATTTATCATTCTTGTTGCAGAACGTACTATACTTCAACTAGCTCTAAACTTTCTACTAACTCTAGTCTTTTTACAGTTTGATAGCGATCCGAGGAAAAATACCAATCGAGATTACTACGTATCCATGCATGACACCCTGAGATATATGCTGCAATTTGAGCATCTAACTCTTCTCCAAAAGATTGAATAGATGCTTCTAAGTTCAGAAGATATTTGACTTCTTGATCGTGCATTGCAGCAACTTTATTCATTGCTTCCTCCACAGTAATTTTTTGGTAATAAGATAGTACTAATACAAGATTATGAACATCACCACTAGCCATTTCTCTATGTGCTGAAAAGATATCGTTAGACCAAGCAATAATTTGTCCTGTCATTAGTTTTATCTGGTTCAGTAAGTGGTGATTTCGGAGAAAATTATTCACTGTAAATTGGTGGCAAAGTTCAGTCAAAGTGAGGAAAATATTTACTCCTACGCTTGATCTACGTAATAATATGTAAGTATTAACATCAGGTACTATTTTTTGAGCGCGGATTGTTGCTTCTTGGGCATATCCGTGGAACCATTCCTCAAAACCGTGAACTAAGTGAACAAACCATTCTTTGCTGGCTCTTTGGAGGGTCTGCTGTCGTAAATCTCTTAAAGCATGACTAAGAGGTATATCCTGACTTGTAAGTTCTGCTCCATGCAAAATTTCTAGAAATCTCTTGTGAAACATTTTTACAACTTTAGGTTGTTTTCCTAATTCTGACAAATCGCATTGATCATCCCAAATAAACACCCAACTTAACCAGTTATTAGCAATTTTAAGTTCTTCAAGTTGGCATTCAGGATATGCATGTGCAGCTAGCAAAAAAAATTTTGATTTTGAAAAACGCTGATATGATGATTCATTTGCTAGAAGATCGAAGCGTCGCACCCATTCTAAAGAACAGTTTTCCATAACATCAACATATTTATTGATTTTAGATGGAAATGGGCAGTATAAATCAGGGAAAATAATCTCGTTCATAAATCCTCCATTGGTTACAAACAGAAAAAACAAATTGGCTTCTTGAGAGAAGTTCAAAAAATATAAGAAGTCAATTGAATTTTTGATAAGCCAAGATAATCAAAGCCTATCATTACAATGTTTCGCAAGACTTCAGTTGAGTTCTTATATTAATGTCACTCTTGAAACTGAAAATTTTGAAATCTAACAACCTTAAGCATAAAAGCCATAGTTTAATCTTTTGACAACACGAAATCTAAAATTTCATGATCAAAAGATCACTATTATTTAATTTACAAGAAGATATTTTTAAGTCTGCAAAGCTACTGCAAAACAGCAACGCAGATAGAGAAACCCCCATCTTCTTTTAAGGTGTATTTTCTTGTATTCTGTAAACTTTCAGGAACAACACTTGATAAATTAATTTTCACACCGTATCAAACTCATTATGTGCGGTGTTGTATGAGATTGTGTTTAACTAGGTTGGAATCTCAAAAACTAACTTACTTAAGTATTATTTTATTTTTTCGCAAACATAACCGTAATTGTATGTAACTATAAAAAAAAGTTAAGTTTTTTTGTATACAAAGTAACAAAAAATACAAAATTTTAGCTAAATTACTTAAATTTCTACGTTTTTTCTTAAGATTTTATAGTTAAAACGGTTATATGTAACATATTTTATAAATTAAGTAAAATGCGTAAGTAATTCTATTTATAATTTTTAAGTTATTTTAATAACTTAAAAATTAAGTAACTAAACGTAAATATCATAGAACCATAACATAATCATCATTATCCTGATAAAAATTTTGTGATTAGCTCATTTAAACACAGGTTATAGAAACCTATTACCTATTCTGTTTTCTATCTAATGGCAGATGTAATTATAAGCAGTCAACTATAGTTGTAAATAATACAACGGTAATAATATTTCTAAACGTTAGTAAAATATCAATCTAAATAAAGATGACAACTAATAATTATTGCTATATATGTAGTTATTTTGAAGCAGCTTTAGGCACAAACTTATTATGCCCGCACTAGCTTTGAGCAATGATTTTTGAAGAGCGATCGCCTGTGATGAGTTGACGATAAAATAAGGGTTTACAGCTAATAGTCATTGCTTAACCCAGATCACAAACAACTGACCAGCGTAGCGTAAACAAAAAGTAATTCCTGACAACTAAACAAATGACTAATAACGATTCTGCTCTGATTTTAGTTGTGGATGATGACGATTTGACGCGAATGCATCTGTGCTATCTGATGAAACAAGCAGGATATCAGGTAGCAGAGGCGAGTAACGGTGACGAAGCACTGACTATTTATAATCATCGACAGCCAGATATAGTGCTGTTGGATGCGATGATGCCAGTGATGGACGGATTTACTTGCTGCGCTAAATTGCAAACACTTTCTGTTGCCAAAAGTACACCTGTACTAATGATTACGGCTCTTTACGATCAAGAATCCGTGGAACAAGCTTTTGCTGTGGGTGCAACTGATTTTATTAACAAGCCTATTCAATGGTCAGTGTTGCGTCAAAGAGTAGATCGTCTGTTAGCAGCTAATCGCACAATGCAGGTATTACGACAGCAAACTGAGCAAGCTCAACTGCGGGAAGCACAACTACGGATGGCACTAGAGGCAGCCCAAATGGGCATCTGGAACTGGGATTTGCAAACCAATAAAATTACCTGCTCGGATACCTTAGAAGCACTTTATGGTGTGAAAGAAGGTACTTTTAATGGCAATTGTG
This sequence comes from Halotia branconii CENA392, assembly GCF_029953635.1. Taxonomy (NCBI): domain Bacteria; kingdom Bacillati; phylum Cyanobacteriota; class Cyanophyceae; order Nostocales; family Nodulariaceae; genus Halotia; species Halotia branconii. The sequence continues at coordinate 3,893,982 of NZ_CP124543.1, forward strand.
CAGCTTTTACTAACTGTATTCATCCTCAAGAGCGTGATTTAGTCAAACAAGCTAGTCAACAGGCAGTACAGAAAGGGGAAGATTACGATATTGAATTTCGAGTTGTTTTGCCCGATGGCAGCATTCGCTGGTTAGCCAGCAAAGGAGTAGTCTTTTATGATGCTTCTGGAATGGCTGTAAGAATATCGGGCGTAGATATAGATATTACCAAGCATAAACAAGCAGAGGAAACTTTGGAAGTTTATGCCAAACAACAAGCTATTTTGGCAGAGATGAGTCAAATGGCACTAAGTGGTACAGATTTAACTACACTGATGAACTTATGTGTTATTCACGTTGCTCAATGCTTGAAGGTAGAATATAGCAAAGTTTTAGAACTGCTGTCAGATGGCAATGCATTACTACTAAGAACAGGAGTAGGTTGGCAATCTGGGCTTGTAGGGCAAGCAACCGTCAGTAGCGGCATAAATTCCCAAGCTGGCTACACTTTGCTTTCTAGAAAACCAGTTATTGTCGATGACCTGCGTACAGAAATGCGATTTAATGGGCCACAATTGCTTCATGACCATCAAGTAGTTAGTGGCATTAGCGTTGTTATTGATAGTAAAGAACATCCTTTTGGTGTCCTAGGGGCGCATACAACTAAACAGCGCACCTTTACCAAAGATGAAGTTTATTTTCTTCAAGCCGTTGCAAATATACTTGCAACAGCTATTGAGCGTCAAAGAGTTGAAGAGGCACTGAAAAAAAGTGAAGAACGGGCTTCTTTGGCTGTACGGGGAAATAATGATGGCATTTGGGACTGGAACTTAAAGACTGATGAAGTATTTTTTTCGGCACGTTGGAAGGAAATGCTTGGTTACGAAGTCTATGAAATTGATAACCATTTAGATGAATGGATCAAAAGAATACATCCAGATGATCTGACTACGGTGAGACAAGCGATCGCTGATCATTTTGCTAAAACTACCCCATTTTATATCAGTGAGCATCGAGTCCGATGTAAAAACGACACATACAAATGGATTTTGGCTCGTGGTCAGGCTGTGTGGGATCAAGATGGTCATGCAATACGAATGACAAGTTCTCATACGGATATTACAGAACGCAAACTAGCACACGCAGAATTAGAACGGCAAAATATGCGATCGCAATTATTTGCCGATATCACTTTAAAAATTCGTAAGTCTTTACAAATTGATAAAATTCTCCAAACCAGTGTCACAGAGGTACAAAAGCTATTACACGCAGACCGTGTATTAATCTTGCGGCTCAAATCTGATTACTCTTTCATGGTGATGCAAGAAGCAGTAGTTCCTGGTTTGCCTATCTTTGTGGGGCAGTTGATTAAAGACCCTTGCTTTGGAGAAGATTACATCCAGCAATATCGTCAGGGAAGGATTAGTACTATTAACGACATAGAACAAGCTAATATCCAACCTTGTCATCTAGAATTACTAAGACAATTTGGTGTTAAAGCCAACCTTGTCGTCCCCATTTTCTGGAAAAATCAACTTTGGGGGCTACTAATTGCCCATCAGTGCGCCCATCCCCGCCAGTGGACTAACTGGGAAATTGAGCTTTTGCGACAACTAGCAGATCAAATAGGTATTGCTCTAGCTCAAAGCTTTATTCTTGAAAAAGAAACTCGTCAACGCCAAGAACTCGCTCGGTCTAACGAAGAATTACAACAATTTGCTTTTATCGCTTCCCACGATTTAAAAGAACCACTGCGTAAAATTAAAACATTTAGCGAAAGGCTGCAAACTACCTGTGGTGAATCTTTAAACGAACAGGGACATGACTATTTAGAACGGATGCACAATGCAGCCTTGAGAATGCAGAATTTGATTGAAGACTTGTTGACACTTTCGCGTGTTACTACTAGAAAACAGCCTTTTGTGTTGGTAAATTTAGCACAGATTGTACAAGAAGTCTTATCCGATTTAGAAGTATCTATTCAGCAAAGTGGAGGATGTATAGAGGTGGGTAAATTACCTATCATTAAAGCTGACCCTCTGCAAATGCACCAATTGTTACAAAATCTCATTGGCAATGCTTTGAAATTCCATTGTCCCCACACACCACCTATTGTTAAAATTTATAGTCAATTTTTAAACAGTCAATCAGATCAAATTTCCGTTGATTCCGAAACGTGCCAAATTGTTGTAGAAGATAATGGAATTGGTTTTGAAGAAAAATATATTGATCGCATCTTCAACATTTTTCAACGCTTACATAGTCGCAAAGAATACGAAGGTACAGGTATGGGTTTAGCTATCTGCCGGAAAATTGTTGAACGTCATCATGGAAAAATTACTGCACAAAGTAAACCAGGAAAAGGAGCAAAATTTATTGTCATTTTGGCAGTCGATTCTCAATCCTAATTTTTCTTACTGGAGAGGGATTATCAAAAATCCCTAAAATGAGGTTTATTGTACAACTATGACCAACGCTTATTATAATTCAACACTAAATTGATACTAATAATTATCATAAAGGAGACAATGCAGAGTGAAAGTTCGGCGAACAATGGTTACAATTTTAATGGCTGATGATGACGATGATGACAGCATATTAGTTCAAGAAGCTTTGAGAGAAAGTCAATTGTCAATTGAACTATGTATTGTCAAAAACGGTGAAGATTTAATGGATTATCTTCATAACCGTGGTCGATATACTGACAAGAATATTGCCCCACGTCCAGGTTTAATTTTGTTAGATTTAAACATGCCTAAAAAAAACGGTATTGAGGTACTGAAAGATATTAAAAATGATCCAAATCTCCGGCGAATCCCTGTCATAGTATTAACCACCTCAGAAGCACAAGGAGATATTTATCATACCTATGATTTAGGTGCAAATTCCTTTATAGTCAAACCAGAGAAGTTTGCTTGCTTAGTTGACGTGATGAAGACTATAGGAAAATACTGGTTTGAAATTGTAGAACTACCGCTAGAATTAGTGGGAGATGAAAATGAACAAAACCTTAATCAGAGTTCTTCTAATTGATGATGACGAAGATGATTACATCTTAACTCGTAATTGGTTTAGTGAATTTCAGGGAGCTTGCTGTGATTTGGATTGGGTAGATAGTTATACAGCAGCAAAGGATGCGATCGCCCGTCAAAATCATGATATATATCTTGTAGATTACCGTTTAGGTATACACAACGGACTCGAACTATTACGCAAAGCAATTGCCGACGGATGTTGTTCTCCATTCATTTTGCTCACTGGTCAAGGAGATAGAGAAATTGACCTAGAAGCAATGAAAGCAGGAGCAGCAGATTATTTAGAAAAAAGCCAATTGACTGCACCTTTGTTGGAGCGTTCTATCCGTTATGCTATTGAACGCAAACAAACAGAACAGAAAATTCGCCAACAAGCTGCTTTACTCGATGTTGCTACCGATGCCATTTTTGTACGTGATTTAGAAAACCAAATTTTATTTTGGAACAAAGCAGCTGAACGTTTATACCTTTGTAAAAAGGAGGAAGCTATTGGTAAGAAAGCACAGCATCTCTGGCATGAAAATGATTTGTCACACTTGCAATCAGCTCTCCATATTCTCATAAAAAATGGCTCCTGGGAAGGAGAGTTACATCAACGAACAAAGTGTGGTAAATCAATCACTGTAGAAAGCCGCTGGACATTAGTAAAAGAGTTTGGCAATAGACCACAATCTATTTTGGTTGTTAACACTGATATTACCGAAAAAAAACAACTAGAAGCCCAATTTCTCCGCGCTCAACGATTAGAAAGTATTGGCACTTTGGCAAGTGGCATCGCCCACGACTTGAATAATGTCTTAGCTCCTATTCTCATGACAGCGCAACTTTTAGAGTCATATATACATGATGAGCGCCCCCGGCGGCTGCTACCAATATTGATTACTAATGCTAAACGTGGAGCTAATTTAGTTAAGCAAGTACTGTCATTTACGCGGGGTATTCAGGGAGAGCATACTACCTTACAATTAAAACACTTAATCACTGAAATCCAGCAAATTGTTAAAGAAACCTTTCCCAAATCAATCGAAATTTCTATCCAAGTTCCGCAAAATCTAGGAACTATATCTGGTGATGCCACCCAATTGCATCAAGTATTAATGAATCTGTGTGTAAATGCTCGTGACGCTATGCCAAATAGCGGTAAATTAAAAATTTCAGCAGAAAACTTTTTGGTTGATGAAAATTACGCCAAAATGAATCTTGATGCTATGGTTGGTCCTTACATTGTAATTAATGTTACTGATACTGGAATTGGTATCCAACCGGAAATATTAGAACGGATATTTGAACCATTTTTTACTACTAAAGAACTTAGTAAAGGTACTGGGCTTGGTCTTTCAACAGTACTTGGTATTGTTAAAAGCCACGGTGGTTTTATTAATGTATACAGCGAGGAAGGCAAAGGTAGCCAATTCAAAATTTATTTACCTGCACAAGAGGCAACAGAAACTATAGAAGAAATAGAACAGGAATTACCTCAAGGTAATGGAGAATTGATTTTAGTTGTGGATGACGAAGCTGCAATTCGAGATATTACCAAAACATCTCTAGAAAGCCATAACTACCAAATAATTACAGCCAGTGATGGTATTGAGGCCATAGCCTTGTATGCAGAACATCGTGAGCAAATATCTTTAGTTATAACAGACATGTTAATGCCGTCTATGGATGGCATCAATACAATTCGGACATTACAAAAAATTAATCCTGATGTCAAAATTATTGCTGTTAGTGGGCTATCAACCAGTGATAAAGTTGATACAGCTTATGAAATAGGTATCAAAGCTTTTTTACCCAAACCTTACACTACTAACCAGTTATTGCAAGCTATTAGCAAAATAAACAAAAATAGGGAATAGGTGAGTTTAGCACTGCAAAGAAAACGACTTGTATTCCTTCACCGAAGAGGCAGAGGGGCATTGGGAATAGGGGATGGGGCATAAGAGGCAGGGGGCAGGGAGCGGGGTGCAAGGGGGATGAAGAAGAAGCAGGGGTGCGGGGTGCAGGGTGCAAGGGGGAGTTTGAAACTACTTCGCACTCATTCACTTGTGCTTAACACTCTTTCCTCTTCTCCCCTGCTCCCTGCCCCTTGTTCTTTTCTCCCTGCTCCCTGCTCCCTTGCCTAACAAGCTAAGACCAGCGTCTTTGATAAAACAAGGGTGAAAGATAGACTAGAGATTTTGGGAACACTACATAGCAGTCCTAAATCATCCGTGAATAATAACATCCTCGACTTCTTTAAAGAAGTCGGGGTTCTGATGCCTCTCAAAAAATAAACAGGGATTGGTTGATGTCAAAAGGTGAATCGAACCACCAGAAAAAAAATACATTTCCTATGCAAGGGTCTACAGCACACCTGAAACAAATCAGGCGTAATACGATTACCCATGAATTTGACCAAAATTCGCCTCAAGAAATGTTACTTGTACAAGAAAGTGAGAACCAATTATCAGAAGCATCCCAGCTATTACGCCAAGGAATTCAACAGCATAAATCTGGTGAACTCTTAGCTGCATTTAAATCGTTAAAGCAATCCTTAGAGATGTTTCAGGTAATTGCGGATGTACAACAACAAGAGCAGACACTTTCTTGTTTAGCACTGGTAACTTACGCTTCAGGTGATTACAAAAGTGTGATTTCTTACTGCCAGCAGTGTCTAGCTTTAAAAAAAGATACCCCAGACCTATTGGTACAGATGCAGGTCTTGTCCCACTTAGGTAATGCTTATCGTCACCTGAATGATCATGAAAAAGCAGTTGAGTATCTAGAGAAATGTTTAAAAATTACTCAAAAATTGCAAGACAAGCGCAGTCAGGTTGCAGCATTAAATAATTTGGGATTAGTATATAAAGCTTCAGGTAATTTTGTACGGGCCATTGAATATCAGGAGCAAAGCCTAGAAATTGTTCGAGAACTCCAAGATAAATGGGGTATGGAGCAGGTATTAAAAAATTTAGGTAATGCCTGGTATGCTTTAGACGATTACCCAAAAGCGATCGCTTACTATGAAAAATGTGTAAAAATATCACGCTCTTTGAATAATCTTCGCAGTGCTACCCAAGTACTCAAAAATTTAGGCAATGCTTGTTACGCCATCAGCGATTATGCCAAAGCCATTATTTATTATGAGGAGCGTTTGCAACTAGCCAGGGAACTCAAAGATAAACGCAGTGAAGAACAGTCCCTTGGTAGTTTAGGAGTAGCTTGTGAAGCTCTAGGTGACTATGCTAAAGCCATTAGGTACTATGAAGAGCGTTTGCAACTTGCTAGAACCATCAAAGATAAACGTATAGAAGAACAAACCCTTGCTAGCTTAAAAGTTGCTTGCTATGCCTTGGGTGATTATGCCAAAGCAATGGAATACCAACAGTAAACATCTGCAAGTATTCATGGGCATGGTGAGACAGCGCTGCGGGAGGGTTTCTCTCCGCAGGCGACTGCGAACCCGAAGGGGTCATGGTAAAACTGAATTTAATTATGCTCAATCACTTAGTTTAGAGTGTATTTGATTTCAAATTCACTGATAAAATGAAAGTTATACACTCAAAGCTATAGCTATATTTCACTGAGATTAAACAGCTGTTGCTGACCGCCATATCCCGATTTTCATGAACAGCGAAATCCAACTCAGTCTATTTAACGATGACTCTAACCCTCACCAACAAGGGCTAATTCCCACAGACTCAAAAATTCCTATTCCTCCCGGAACTTATGCCAATATGACCGAATTGGCACAGCACTGCAATCAATGTCACCGCTGCGAGTTAGGAAATACTCGTACTCATGCTGTGGTCGGACGGGGAAATTTGCAAGCACCAATTATGGTGATAGGGGAAGCACCAGGTCAAAACGAGGATGAAACAGGTTTACCTTTTGTAGGTAGGTCAGGGCAATTGCTAGAAAAAATCTTAGCATCTGTGAACCTGAGTACTGAACATGATGTATACATTGCCAATATCAATAAATGCCGACCACCAAATAATCGAGTTCCTACTCCTGATGAGATGGTAGCTTGTAAGCCTTATTTATTAGAACAAATTCGCTTAGTTGACCCCAAAATCATTTTGTTAACAGGTGCAACTGCGGTCAAAGGTATAACTGGCGATAAACGGGGAATTACTAAAATTCGTGGTCAGTGGATAGAGTGGGAAGCACGTTTATGTATGCCAATTTTTCACCCTTCCTACTTACTACGTAACCCTTCTAAAGAAAAAGGTGCGCCTAAATGGTTAATGTGGCAAGATATCCAAGCAGTGCGTGCCAAGCTTGATGAAATCCAGCAAAATAACAAGAGTGTAACTTAAGTTTACAGGTATGCAACGTCTTTGGGGCAGGAAAATATCAGATTTGGCTTTTGGCGAATTTTTACAAATCCTAGAATGGATTGCCAAAAAGAAGAATCAATTAGTTGTTTTCATCGACCAATGGTATCCCAGCAGCAAGACTTGTTCTCATTGTGATCATATTTTAGAAAGTTTAGATTTGTCTTGTCGGTCGTGGCGTTGTCCCTCCTGCCAATCAGTTAATAGAAGGGATGAAAACGCCAGTCGCAACATTTGTGCAGTTGGGGCATCGACTGTTGGGTTAGGTGAAAAACGCGGTCTTGAGGGTTTTCTTCAAAGAGCGATTTTGAACCCGTAGGGTGATGTAAGTCGGGCTGCGCCTATAATTGCTGTTTGAGCCTAGAATCCCTGCAATTCAATTGCGGGGAGTATGTCAATAGATAAAAATAGGTAAAAATCATTTTAAGTTAGTCTTTTCTAAAATAAGTGCAAATTTTATATGAATACTCAAATAAAAAATAAACTTCCTATACCCCCGTACTTTAACCCTAATAAGGTGGGAGAAGTCTGGCGCGTACCTTATCAAGAACGTGCAGCAGAAGCTGAAGTATGGGCAAAACAAGAAAATATTAAACCAGCTTCTTTAGATAAGACTCGTATTGCCTTACTTTTAATTGATGTCCAAAACACTTTTTGTATTCCTGGATTTGAATTATTTGTAGGAGGAAAATCTGGAAGTGGGGCAGTTGATGATAATCGACGATTATGTGAGTTTATCTATCGGAATCTAAGAATAATTACGACAGTTATACCTACATTAGATACTCACACAACAACACAAATTTTCCATCCAATTTTTTGGGTGAATGATACAGGCGAACATCCCACACCAGCAGCGACTAACATTACTCCAAAAGATATTGAGCAAGGTATCTGGAAAGTTAACCCAGCAGTTGCTCACAGTATTACTAATGGAGATTACGAATTATTAGAAAAGCACGCTTATTATTACGTTAAAAAACTCACTCAAGACGGCAAATATCCTCTCACAGTTTGGCCTTATCATTCTATGTTGGGTGGTATTGGTCATGCTTTAGTTTCATCAATAGAAGAAGCAATATTTTTCCATTGCATTGCTCGTCAGAGTCAGACACAATTTGAAATCAAAGGCGAAAATCCTTTAACAGAAAACTATTCAATCTTACGTCCAGAGGTGTTAGAAGATTTTGAGAAACGTCCACTGGGACAGAAAAATATGCGTTTGATTCAGCAGCTTTTAGAATTTGATGCTGTAATTATCGGTGGACAAGCTAAAAGTCACTGCGTAGCTTGGACAATTGATGACTTGTTAACAGAAATTAAACTGGTAGATGCTACCCTGGCTCAAAAAGTTTATTTGCTAGAAGATTGCACTTCTCCCGTTGTTGTTCCGGGTGTTGTGGACTATACAGAACAAGCAGATGCAGCATTTGCTAGGTTTGCAGAGGCAGGAATGCACATTATAAAATCGAGCGAAGTTATCGAAATTTAGGAATTGGTTAGTTGTCAGTTGTCAGTTGTTATAAGACAAGAGGCAACAGCTAGTGATTATTTCTTGTTCATTGTTTGAAATAAGTTTTTGGATCTTCTGCTACCCAGCCTAAATCTGAGCTAGCACGCATTTCAAAATGAAGATGGGGTTGTTTGGAAGTAGGTTTTCCAGTTGTACCGACTGTTCCTATTAAGTCTCCTTTGTTGACTTTTTGACCAACGGTAACTTCGATATTATTAAGTTGGGCATAGCGACTTTGGAGTTTGCCACTGTGGTTGATAATGACTAGCTTGCCATAACTACCTTGATCGTTAGCAAATACTACGGTTCCCGGTGCGATCGCTTCTACAGGAGTTCCAACTGCTGCTAATAAATCTACGCCACTATGAAAAAATACCTCACCCGTAATAGGATTAATTTGCCAGCCATAAGCTAATCCCACAGTTCCTATTTGCTGTAAGGGATATCCAGATATAGAAGCGCGATCGGGCTTCTCTACGTCAGCAGGTGCTGCAATAGGGCGATTTGGCGAGCCATTTACTTCTGGAACAAAGACGATTCTGGGATTTTGTTGACAGCCATTAATTTCAAACAGTGTATCGGCACGGACTTTATATTTTGCAGCCACTTGTCGCCAAGTTTGTCCACGAGGAACTTCTACAACAATCCCGTTGTAGGGAGGAATCTGAAGTTCGCTACCAACAGTCACACTGCCATTACCTAAAGTTGGATTCATGTCGATAAGTGTTGTAGGAACAAGATTGTAACTTTGTGCGATACTCTCCAAAGTTTCACCACGAACGACTTTATGGCGTTGGAAGCGAAATAAAGCTGGAATTGGGCAATCCGCTACCGCAGCAGTGACACTTTTTGGTTCTGGCAATATGGATGCTAGTCCCAAAGTGCTAACTAAGCTACAGAGCAAAAGCAAACGATAAGGAATAGTCATATTTACACGTCAGCAAAGCGCTAGTTTTAAATTTTAGATGGGAGTTTAAAAAGGGGCTAGGGGCTAGGGGCTAGGGGTTAGGAAAGACAGGGGAGCAGGGAGAAAGAAAGGGAGAAAGAGGTAATTCCTCTTCATCTCCTCTGCCCCCTGCCCCTCTGCCTCTTTCCCATTTCCAATTCATAACAATTTTTATGAAAATTGATCTGTCCACTTGCCGTTTGCTTGACTACACTTAGAAATTAACAACAGCACTGCTGTTTTGGCTTAAACGTAATGATTATGAATTTATCCTTAAAACAACTGGCTATTTATCTATCTTTACTAGCAATTGGCGGCAGTGCGGGCTTGTTTGGCAGTCGCTATTTTCTGCCACACAATCGCTCGTTTCAACAGTTGAAAAATGTGACAATGGCTTTACCTCCAGATTCTGTAGTCCCTAGCTATGGAAGTGGGACGAATGGTTCTACTGGAGGCGATAATGTGAATTTTATTGCCACAGCAGTCCAAAAGGTTGGCCCAGCAGTGGTACGAATTAATGCCACCCGTAAAGTACCCAATCCCATCTCTGAAGCTTTAAAAAATCCTTTGTTCCGTCGGTTTTTTGGCGAAGATGAGGAACCAATTCCTAGAGAACGGATTGAGCGCGGCACTGGTTCAGGATTCATTTTGAGCGAAAATGGCGAATTATTAACCAATGCTCATGTTGTAGCAGATACAGATACAGTACAAGTAACCCTCAAAGATGGCCGGACTTTTGAGGGCAAGGTAATGGGCGTTGATGCGATCACAGATGTAGCGGTGGTGAAAATCCCCGAAAATAAATTGCCCACAGTTCAGCTGGGCAATTCACAAAACTTAGCGCCAGGACAATGGGCGATCGCTATTGGCAATCCTTTAGGTTTAGATAATACTGTCACCATCGGCATCATCAGTGCCACTGATCGCACCAGCGCTCAAGTCGGTGTACCCGATAAGCGAGTCAGTTTTATCCAAACAGATGCAGCGATTAACCCTGGCAATTCTGGTGGGCCTTTGTTGAATGCTCAAGGTGAGGTAATTGGTGTAAATACTGCTATCCGCGCCGATGCTCAAGGACTTGGTTTTGCCATTCCGATTGAAACTGCTGCTCGTGTTGCAAATGATTTATTTACCAAAGGCCGGGCGGAGCATCCTTTTTTAGGGATTGAAATGGCAGACCTTTCTCCAACTAAAAAACAGCAGATTAACCAAGAAAACGACCTCAATATTCAGGAAAACACAGGCGTTGTCATTAAGGGAGTTATGGACGACTCCCCAGCAAAGCGGGCGGGACTACTTCCTGGAGACTTGATTCAAAAAATTAACGGTAAACCGATCAAAATAGCAGCTCAAGTTCAGAAACTGGTAGAGTCCAGTTCTGTTGGAGATATCTTGGTCATGGAAGTCAACCGCAGCGGGAAAATTCAAACTCTAAAAGTACAATCAGGAAGTTATCCTGAGAAAAAAAGGTAGTCAAATCGCTTTGCTCCAATTAAAAATTAAAAATTATTAATTAAAAATTGCAAGGCGTTCGCGGATTCGCTACCGCTGCATTATCAGTTGGGGCTTTTACCCACCAATGGCTGGAGACCACTGAATCTTTGAATCAGTGAGGGCTTGTACTCAGAATTAATTAAAAAGCGAAAAGTGCGGTCTTTTCTCAGGGGGAAACGCCAAGGGCGATAGGGAGCCAGTCCGGTCTTGGGGTCTCCCCAGGTGGGGGATCTTAACGTTTTTACCAACAAGGGGTAAAGGGAAAGAATTAAAAACTTTTCCCCACATGTATAAAGCCTACTTCGGCTACACGGTAGTTGAGCGCACTTGTATTGAGCGAAGTCGAAGTAGTCGAAACTCAGTGCATCGCCTCTTTTTAAAGATAAAGAACGAAAAAGATGTATTTCGAGATACGTAGTACAAAACAAGTCGGGAAGCCTGCCTAAGCAGGTGTCTCAACTTTTCAAGACATTTTCCTTGTTAATTTTCAATTCAAAAAAAGTCAATAGTCCTAAAATTGTCAGTTATGGACTATTGACTAATTGACTATTGGTTGTTAGACAAATGCTCTAATTGCATTCTTTGTTCCATCTGACGCAGAAAATACCCCGTCATCATGGCTGATGCTAGTAGCCCAGCGAGATTATCCCTGTCTGTCGTGATTTGCACGTTGAAGTTTTCTGCGGGGAGCATTCCCACTAGCCCTTGGACATTTTGCGAAATGATTTGTTTAATTTCGGGGCTTACGGACTGGGCTACACGAGCTAAAACATCAGGAGACTGATGCTGTAGATATTTGAGTAGCTGATTGGGGTATTCCTCAGAGTGGTCGTTCAGAAGCTGGTTGGGGTGTTCTTCAGAGTTGTCATGTAAAAAGTCAGGATCAAACACCATGGGCAATTTTTTTTAGCTTAGTTGCTAATTCTACTTTAAACCATAGTACAAGGGTAGTGCATTCTCCACGGGCATAAATAACTGGGGCATGGGGCATTGGGCATTGGGCATAAGAGGCAGGGGGCAGGGTGCGGGGTGCAAGGGGGATTAAGAAGAAGCAGGGGGCAGGGTGCAGGGTGCAAGGGGGAGTTTGAAACTACTTCGCACTCATTCACTTGTGCTTAACACTCTTTCCTCTTCTCCCCTGCCCCGGTCACTGAGCGCAGTCGAAGTGCTGCTCCCCTGCCCCTCTGCTCCCTGCTCCCCTGCCTCTTCTTGGAGTGTTAAATCTAGTTCTAATTGTTCTTCTTTGTGATTATTGGACAATATTTGAGGAAGTTGGTCGATTTGGAAATACTGATGAAATTTTGGTGTTACTTGTAACGAGTAGGAGCGAGATTCATTATTTCGGCGTTTGCGGACAAAACCAAGTTCGACTAGTTCTGGAACGTGCTGATATACTCCTGAACCGCGCAAGTTAATTAAGTCACTTTGGAGTATGGGGTTATTAAGAGCGATCGCTGCTAAAGTCCGCAATGCTCCTAATCCCAATTCTACGGGAATCAGTGCTTGGACTAAGTCATGAAAATCAGACCGCAGTTGCAGACTGTAACCACCAGGGGTTTCTATCACTTCTAGAGCGCTATCTCGACGGGCATAGTTGTCAATTAGTTCAATGATGCCTTCTTCAATAGTGGCGCGATCGCAGGCGGCATACTCGGCGATTTCACCGAGCGACAAGGGTTTACCCTTCAAATAGAGAATTGCTTCTATCTTCGTCGCTGTGGCTGTGTTCATTTAGTCATTGGTCATTGGTCATTAGTCATTAGTCATTAGCAACTGACATTTGACAAAGGACGTTAACTTGTGTGTGGAATTATACTGCAAATATTCAAAAAAGTCAATTTAATTTTGACTTGATTAAGAGCCTCGGTTTGTGAGGATAAATTCTGCGATCGCTAAATCTTGGGGAGTGGTCACTTTTAAATTTGTCTCTTCTCCCTCAACAATTCGTACTTCGATGCCGCACCTTTCAAATAAAGCAGCATCATCAGTTACTTCCCAACCTTGGCTGACACCTTCGGCGTGGCACTGTTTCAACAACTTGACATTAAATCCTTGGGGAGTTTGTGCTGCCCACAGTTGCTGTCGGTCGGGTGTACTTTGAATGATGCCATTTTCATCCACAACTTTAATTGTGTCTTTTACAGGTACGGCGGCAATTAAGCCAGGACATTGACGAATAGCTTGGGCGCAGGAATTTAGTAAATTTGGTGTTACCAAACATCTAGCGCCATCGTGAATCAATACTTGCTCTGCGGCTGTTGGCAGTGCTTGCAAGCCATTATAAACAGATTCTTGGCGGGTAGAGCCACCGATAATTAGTTCTACTGGTTTAGTGAGCTGCAAATCAGCAAGAATTGCCTTGAAATCTGGCCAATCAGTGGGCTGGGAGATAATTCCTATCCACTGAATTGTACTTGCTGCTGCCGCAGCTTTGAGAGTCCAAGCAATAATTGTTTGCGATCGCACTTCGAGTAGGAGTTTATTGCGGTTACTCCCCATTCTTTTGCCGCTTCCTGCGGCTGGAATTAGTAAATACACAAAATTTAGGGGCTAGGGGCTAGTAAAAAAGCAGGGGAGCAGGGAGCAGGGGAGCAGGGGAGCAGCACTTCGACTGCGCTCAGTGACCGGGGCAGGGGAGAAGAGGAAAGAGTGTTAACCACGAATGAATAAATGGGAAGTAGTTTCAAACTCCCCCTTGCACCCTGCCCCCTGCCCCTCTGCCTCTTCTTCCCAATGCCCAATAATAAATCTCTGATACCCAATACCTATATTCCCCTAAAATAGGGAGCGAGTACGCGTCAATAAATATTATGCGAGTAGTAGCCCTTGTACCTGGCGGAATTGGCGACCAAATCCTCTTCTTTCCGACTTTAGATGACCTGAAGCGCTATTACCCTAACGCTCAGTTAGATGTCGTTGTTGAACCCCGGTCAAAGGCTGCCTACCGGGTGAGCAAGTCAGTTAATGAAGTAATCACATTTGATTTCAAAGATCGTAACAGTCTGGCAGATTGGGGTAATCTGGTGGGTGCAATTCGCGATCGCGAATATGATGCCGCCATTGCTGTAGGGCAAAGCTGGTTGGTGGGTCTTTTTCTCTGGTTAACAGGGATTCCCACACGCATTGGCTACCAAGGCAAAGGATCAATTTTTCTCACCAATTCTGTGCCGTTCAAACCATCCCAATATGGGGCGGCGGTCTACCATGACTTGGTGCAAGGATTAGGTATTGACACCCTTTGCCCAGAGTTAGCAGTGAATGTACCAAAACCAGATATTGAGTGGTCACAGAAGGAACAAACACGCTTAAAACTGCATGAAACAGGTTATGTCTTGATTAACGACGGTTTTAACCAGGATTCTCAGACTAAAAGTTTGGATACAAGCTATCCTGTAGCGAATTGGCAGCAAATTATTCAAGATTTTCAATCTAAACAGCCGGATTTGCCTATGGTGGTCGTTAAAGGAGTTGACAACGAGCAATTTGTGCGATCGCTCTTGGAATATAGCCCCCAAATCAAGGTGACTGCCCCAAGCGATATTGGTAAGTTGGCTGCTATGATTGCTGGGGCAAATTTAATGTTGACTACAGATAGTGCGCCACTACATCTGAGTGTGGCAGTACAAACCTATACCATCGCCTTATTTGGCCCCACAGAACCAGCCAAAGTATTACCCAAAAACGATAAATTTCTTGCCATAAAATCTCCCACAGATCGAACGGCAGATATTTCCCCCAAAGCAGTTTTAGAAAAAATCTGGGGCGGCTAAAAGAAAGCAGGGAAGCAGGGAGCAGGGAGAAAAAGAGAGAAGTGCGGTCTTGGGGTCTCCCCAAGTGGAGCAACTTCGGGAGAAAGAGGTAATTTTTCTTTATCCCCCTTGCGCCCCGCACCCTGCCCCTCTGCCTCCTTTCCATGCCCTTTTAACATCTTTCAAATAAAGCATCATCCAACTCATAACCAAACATTTGCGCCATGTGTTTTAGCCGTGATAAACTGGGCAAATTTTTCTGTTTGAGCCAATCGCTTAAAATGAAAATTTTATGCATCAAAAAGATTTCTAAGGCTTCGGGGTTATACTGTATGCCTTCTTTGGAACTGAACTGATGGGGTACTAACATGGCAGTATAGCGGGCTAATTCCCCAGATTTCCAATCTAGTAAAAACAAAAACCAAGGATACTTGGCATCTAAACGAATAAACCACAGTCGTAACTCTGGAATTTCTGAAAGTTCGCGAGGGTCGCTAGGTTCCAGGGAATAATCGATATCAAAACACAGTTGCTGCTCGTAACAGATGTAGATGCTCTGTGTCTTGTCGTCAGACATTGCTTCTTTTTGCAACATGTCATCAATCACCGTTGATGCAGGTGAAAGATCCAAATTATTAATAGAGTCAGCATTCAGTGCGATCGTGATTGTCATTGACTCAGCAGCCACTTTCTTTATGCTCAACAGTAGAATTGAGTATCCACAGTACCAGCTTTCAGGAATTGATGCTACCTATCTGCATTAGGTCACTTTAATTCAGTCCACTTGAGCAAGAAAAGCACCTGTCTTAAGGTGGACATTTATAGTAATTGTAAGCTAAAGTTGTAATGAGTTTGTTTTAGATTAGGGTGTGACAAAACAACCGTCAATAAGCAACCAAAGTCATTACCTCAGACTGTGAATTTCGCAGCAACTACAAGCAACAAGACAGGTAGAGGTGAAATGACGGTGTGTAATATCCTTGCATATAATCAAGAACCAACGAACATTAAAAACGGAAAATTTTTCCCAATAGTTAACAAACTTAACTATGCAAAAACAAACAATATCAACAAAACCGATTTGTTCCTTAGAAGATGCTTTAGAGCGTTGTCAAATGCTGGGTATGCGCGTTAGCCGCCAGCGTCGCTTTATTCTAGAGTTATTATGGCAAGCAAATGAACATCTTTCTGCTAGAGAGATTTATGATCGCCTCAATCACCAAGGTAAAGACATTGGTCATACTTCTGTCTATCAAAACTTAGAAGCTTTATCTAGTCAAGGTATTATTGAGTGTATTGAACGTTGTGACGGGCGTTTATACGGCAACATCAGTGATTCTCATAGTCATGTCAATTGTGTTGATACCAATCAAATTCTTGATGTTCATATAGAACTACCAGAAGAAGTTATCCGTCAAGTTGAACAAAAAACAGGAGTGAAGATTACCGAATACACGATTAATTTTTATGGATATCGTAATCCACAAAGATAGCATAGGGCATGGAGAGCAATTTTCATTTCTTGTCAAATCTTGTTAAATACTTATGTGTTCTCTTGTGCAGCCAGCCGGACAGATTTTACATCAACACTGAGCTGTTGAGCAATCTGTTCTACACTCATCCCTGTTTGTAGTAACAGGGGTACTGTAACTTTCAACATTTCAACTTCCCGTTCTTCTCGACCCTCAGCTTTCGCTTCCTGATAAAACCTTGTTTGATCTAAAGTCAGTCCCAGCATAGCTTCCACTTCCTCTCTACTCAAAGACGAAAATTTGTAAACAGCAATTGTGGTGATAATATCTATAACTTCGTTTTTCGGCAGTGACTTTGTTGACTCTAATTGTACCCGTTGAATTAATTGCTTTGCTTTATCTGCGACCACTTCATCTGATGCAATTGTCAGCTGCATCAAATTGATCCCTATTGGCTGCTGATTAGAAGTACTTAACTCATCTAAATAAATGCACTGCACTTGGTTGCTGTTTAAAAATATTCGATGAGTTCTTGTATCAGATGGTAACAAACTGCGTGATGGGAAAATGACCACACAGTACCAATCATCATATTCAGACTGATTCCGGTATAGATACATCAACGACTCAGTAAAGAAGCGATGATAAAGAGCTTCATCTTTCTGAAATTGAACTTCTGCAAACAAGATAATCCTGGGTGTTGCACCTGCTGGAGGTAAAAAGACCCCATCAATGCGAAAGGCAGTTTCTTTGACCTCAACTGACTCAAATCTATAGTTTTGTGCCTGTTCAGGACGGTAATCAACGAGTTCAAAAATTAACCCAGGAAAACGCTTAAAAATTTGGTAATAAATAGGGTCTGCTGAACAGCTTTAAAAGTCTTGTCTTGTAAAGTTTTGCGGCTATTTTTTGAGAAAAAAGTGCATGAAAATAGGCGTATAAGCCTTAAAAACCTTGGATATCAAATTTTTTGGAGTTCAAAAAATTGGAAACCATAGGCATAAAACTGTTCCCTGTTTCCTGCCCCTATCAAAAGACTTTTTCAGTAAGCCCTAAATAGAGTCGCGTTTCACTAAAATACCCAATAATAATAGCTGTTTATTAACTAGTAATTTTATTGTTAATTGGCATTATTACTTCAATTACTTGTTAGGACTTACGCACTTACAACTAAAGTATAATTGGCAAATAATACGATTAAAATAACTTGGGATAACAGACAATTACTCATTACTGTAATTACGAGGATTCACCTCAAAAACTGTTTCGTCCTCACAATCATCATCGTATAAATCCATTGGAGAAATCGGTTCATCTTCTAAGCCTTCAATTAAGCTCATATTTGCAGTCTTTTGAGACCAAACATCTGTGTTAAGTGCGGTGTCAGAGATGCTCAAAAGAGATTGCTGTGACAGTAAACTTTTTAGGGTTTGAAACTTCTCTAAGGAAAATAAAGCACCATTGAGGGTAGCAGTTTCTCTATCAGCATCAGAGAGGATAGTCTGAAATAAGCAGGTGTTCGTCAGATTAGCAGTTTGAAGATTAGCACCTGTAAGGTTAGCACCTGTAAGGTTAGCACCTGTAAGGTTAGCACCTGTAAGGTTAGCACCTGTGAGATTAGCGCTTGTAAGGTCAGTGCCTGTAAGATTAGCACCTGTAAGATTAGTATCTGCTAAATTTGCTCCTATAAGTACTGCATTTGATAAATTGGTCTGCTCAAGATTTACCCCAGTTAGCATGACTTGCAATAAATATGCACCTGAGAGGTTGAGTTTAGCTAGAGAGTGTATTCGCTTTGTAAAAGTGGTATTAGATAAAACTGCTGCTCTACCAATCAATACTAGCAGTGCTTCTGGATAAAACTCTGTCACGTTGGCTGGATTACCACAAGGGCAAAAGGAAACTTTTATTTCTTGATAGCCAGCGCTGAGTAATAAAAATACGTTGAGTCCCACATTGGCATTTATGTGTTCAACGTTCACAGGATTTTGCAATGTGTGAAAATAAGTTAAGACTTGGTGTGCTATCCCTTCATCTAACCAACGACCTTGACAGTAAGCCCGCCAAAAAGATTCTAGACGTGGTAAAAAAATTTCCCAAGTAAAATCGCTGGTTTGCTGCTGTAA
This sequence comes from Halotia branconii CENA392, assembly GCF_029953635.1. Taxonomy (NCBI): domain Bacteria; kingdom Bacillati; phylum Cyanobacteriota; class Cyanophyceae; order Nostocales; family Nodulariaceae; genus Halotia; species Halotia branconii. The sequence goes on from NZ_CP124543.1 coordinate 3,912,618, forward strand.
GCTTTTAATCACCAGTTCGGTAATTTCTGGAGTAAGAATGCCATAACCGAGTAATTGATAGAGATGCTGGGCGATACTACTAGCAGAATCAAGGATAAAACTGAGTGTTCCATAAACATCAGCTTGACGTTGAGTCAGGATTTGTAATTGAGCAGCAATAGCTTCAGCGCAGAGGTACTCTCCTAATTTGGGGTGAGAAAATTCTGTATTAATTGTTTGTGATACCTGAGAACTGACAAAAGAGCGAAAATAAAAAGCTGGTAAGATATTTGTGCTTAATTCCGCAGACAAGGTAACTTGATGACGATCGCCATGTAAAATTTGTAGAGCGATCGCTTGCATTTGAGTCAGCAAATCTTGGGGATGGCGACCAAAAAGTAGGTTGGCAATGGCTTCTGGTGTTCTATGAATATGAGCTGATCCTGACCGTAGTAACATTGTCTTAATCCCGCCAGTCAGAGGATAACCCAATAACCATCGGCTCAGACGATGATAAATTTCCCATAGTAAAGCAGTGTCGGTAGTTTGCAACACTTGATTATCTAAAAATCCGTCACGGTGCAAAACACCCAACAAATAAAGCATCAAGGGTTGACGGACAAGGTTAGAGAGTTCTGATAACTGAGATTTACTGGTAAATAACCCTGCTTGCTTCAAAAATGTAAAGTAATTTTGAGCAATAGGTAAAGACTGCACTGTCGCCCATTGCTGAAACCATTGTTTTAGTTGGTCAGCTTCTAAAGGTTGAATGGTAATTCGCTGCCATTGCAACGATATTTCTGGGGAAATTTCTTGTAAAGTCGCTGTTCGACTAGTCAACAAAATTTTATGTCGGCGTTCAGATTGCAATTTTAATAACTGCTGAATAAAAATTGCCTGTGTTCTTTTACCTTGACTAGAAGGAGGTAATTCATCTAGACCATCAAGCAGTAACAGACATTGAGGATAATCTTGCTCTAGCCAAGTGGTAAGGTCGGTGTGAAAATTACTAGGAAAACCAGAATTGAGAGTTTCAGTTAAAGTACTGCCATACTTGACATCTCGTAGTCGGATAATAATCGGCATCCAAGTAGGGTAAAGTTCCTGGGCTACTTGCGCCGCCCAAATTTGACAAAAACTGGTTTTACCATAACCGGATTCCGACTCAACTACAGCAATAGTTGATAAATCAGCTAGTTGCTGTTGCGCCCATATTTTCAAATCAACTGATGAAGTAGTCTTTTCTTGGAGTGGTAAACCAACCAGAGGAACATAGATATCCTTGAGGGCGAAGGATTCTATTAGCAAAGGTGTACTCAGGCTTTGTAGTAAACTTGCCCGGTAGTTTTCTCGGTGCAAATCAATTTTGTCACCTACTATAGAAGCGGAATTTTGGATATCACCAGCAATTCCCAAACGGAAAAATTTTTGCAGTTGGGCTAAAGGAGGAGCATTTTGGGCAACTACTGTTAACAAATGTCCATCCAGGGCGGATGTTAAACGCTGCGTTAATAGTTTAGCCTCTAGTTCCTCTGCACCATTGGCGATAAACCAAGCTACCGTGGCGTTATTTATTTGTTGCACCAGAAATGAATCTGCCACCAAAGAAAGGGCTTGTTCGGCTTGAGTGTCACTCAGTTTTCCAGGGTTAAGAGTTTTTAATAGCCCTTGCAATTGAACATCTTGCAGAAGAGATTTACCGATTCCCTGTTTAATTACTGGTTGGGAGGGTATCATCGCCCGATTTAGCCAAGGTCTTTGTAGACTTTCTTCTTGGTCTAAAATTTGTCGTAATCCTCTAAGATAAGCAATCTGAAACGTCAGCCATGTACCCTCATTGCGTTTTAAGGCCTTTTTTTGGCTTAAACTACGTAATAAATTTTCGCTCAACAAAGCAATGATAGTGATGTCTTCCCCAACAGCGCCTAATGGTAGTTCTAAAACCTCTGCTAGGGTACAAATATCAAACGGCATGAGGCTTTTACCTTCCATATCCTGAACAATCCGGTAGGCAATACCTGCCAACTGTCCAGATAAAAACTCTGTGATGGAATTGATTTCGATATGTCGTTCTGCCAGCCAATGCTGAATATTGAAGTTCATTTAATTACATGGTTAGTAGCTGCCTATGGCAATTATCATCCATTTATCAGTAGACGAAAACAGGTAACAATGGGAAGGACTAAGCCTAGCGTGAAAAAGCAAGGGAGTAGCACTTCGGCTTCGCTCAGTGACCGGGGGCAGGGAGCAGGGAGCAGGGGGAGCAAGCCCTGCTCTTCTTGGGCGCTCGAACTTAGGCGGAGTACAAGCTCCGTTTCAGCCTCTCCCCTTTGCTAAGAGTTCCCTGTTCCTCTGCTTCTTTTGACTAGAAAAAACGGTGCTTGTGTATTTGAGCAAAATATGAGCGATCGCCCTTTAAAATTATTATTAGTTGACCAAGACCCTATCTTCCAGCTGGGACTACGGGTAGCCTTAGAAGAAATCCATAACATCCAAGTGGTATCGACGGTAGAAACCGATACCGCCGCCTTGCAAGTATTAGCAGAACTTGCCCAGCAAGACCCCAACTTAGTAAATTTGGTCATTTTAGAATTGGGTAATGGTCGCTCTCTTGACAGTCAGCAGCAAGGTTTACAACTTTGTCGGCAACTAAAAACTCAATATCCTAATCTACCGATTTTACTTTTTAGTTTTATCCGAGAACCAGAAATACTGCTGCTAGCAAAATCTGCTGGTGTCAATGGTTACTGCCCTAAAGGTACTTCTATTACCCAATTAGTCGCGGCAATGGAAGAAGTAGTAGCTGGCGGTTCTTATTGGTTGAATGAAAGAGTAACAGATAGAAGTATCAGTAAATTAGTAGCTGAGGAAAATCAAAATTCCTCACGCCTTCCTGTTTCCTCACTTCCTTTTGCTAGATTACGCCATAATTGGCATTTGTCAGGAATTGGTTATATTGATGCCACATTAAAAGCAGTTACAGACCAATTACACATTCCCGGATTACCACTAATAGATAAAGCAGTGCTGGCTGGACAGCGACGAGAACTACTAGCAGCTCGTTGGCTACTCAGTCGTTTATTAATTTCACCACAAGAAAGACAACAAAAACAGCAACAATTTATTTTTTCTACTCAACAAGAGCCTACTATCTCTTCACTCAGTAGCACTATTGTCTGGCAAACCTCACCACCTTTACTCAGCCCTAGAGCGCTACAAGCTACTTTATTTTCATCTTGTGTCACTAAACTGCAATTTTCTTTACAAAATGTGACAAATGTGGCTTTAGAAATTGATATTTTTCGGGAAGAGAAGAAGCGGGAATTACTTTATTTAATTTTGCAAAAACTGGCTCAACAATTGGATGAACTGCGAATTGCTGAAATTACAATCAATCAATTAGGAGATTTAAAAAGTACTATATTACTTGATTTATGGCAATCAACAATTACAGATTTTTTTGGTAAGTTTTCACGATTGCAATTAGGGAAGCAAAATATCGAAATTGTGAATTTATTACTGCAAAATCCTGGAGTTGTCCAAGCAGAAATTTTAAATAAAATTCCTTTAGTTGGAGAGTTATTTGCTTATTTATTATTTCAGATAGATTTACAAATTGATAATACCTCTTACCCAGCGGGAAGCTCTGAAGCCAAGTCTCAAGCCGAAATAATTTTAGAAAATTTGCTGATTCAAGTAGCAAATGGTGTAGTGCAGCCGTTACTGAACTCTTTGGCAGATGTAGAAGTAATTAAACAGAATTTTTATGACCGGAAATTGATTTCTACGCGAGATATTGAACGTTTTAGAAATGATTTGTCATGGAAATATCGTTTGAATAATTATGTTAAAGAAGCTCAAAGAACTTTTGAAAGCCGTTATGAGTTATTTGTCTTAGCGCCTCGCGGAATTGCCAATACTTCGATTTATGCTCCCCGTGGTCAAGAATTAGCCCAACTTTCGGGAATCCCTTTAGTGGTGACTTTGGTACTGGAATTTCGAGATGCGATCGCTCCTCGTCTGCGATCGCTGTTATCCTTTTTAGGTAGTGGCTTTGTCTTCATTCTTACTCAAATCATTGGTCGTGGTCTAGGTTTAATTGGTCGTGGTATTCTGCAAGGTATTGGTAGTGTGTCGTTTCCAGAAAAAAACTTTAAACGTAACAGCGATCGGCAAAAATAAGACAGGGAACAAATGACGAATAGCGATTTTATGGGGTTAGCGTTCTCCTATATCTACGCAATTTCTCTACTAATTTTGGGCGAAGGACTACGTAGGCTGTTTAATGTGCAGCCAAATTTAACCCGTAAAATTATCCATATTGGTGCAGGAATGTGGATTTTCGGTGTATTGTCGCTGTTTAATCGTTGGGAAATTGGTATTCTGCCCTTTGCTACATTTATCGGACTCAATTACCTGTTTTACCGCTACCGAATTATCGGCGCGATGGATACTGAAGATAGTTCACCCGGTACGATTTATTTTGCTATTTCGGTAACACTACTATTTGGGTTGCTGTGGCGACCGGATAGCGCAGTTGACAACGTTCCTGTTGCTGTGGCTGGGGTGATGGCGATGACTTGGGGAGACGCACTGGCGGCGTTAATTGGCAGGCGTTTCGGACAGCATAAATACCAAGTTGGTAATTCTGTGCGTTCTTGGGAGGGTTCGGTGGCAATGTTACTGGCGAGTACGTTAGCGATATTTTTAGTACTGCTGTTATTACCTGGTTCGTCCCTCAGTCCTCTAGCAATACCTGTAAGTGCGGAAAAGGCTTTTTTGATAGCGTTAGTTAGTGCTATTTTTGCCACCCTAGCTGAGGCAGTTTCGCCCCACGGTACAGATAATCTCAGTGTGCCGCTAGTGACGACAGGGGTAGCATGGTTGATGATGCAAGGTTTATCCAACTTTGAGTTTAGCTGATTATTCTCAAAAGCTAAAAAGGTCGAGCCAACGGCTAAGACAAAAAAACTAGCTAGGTTAAATTTTATTTAATTCATTAAGACTCAACTCTCTTCCTCCCAATCCTCAATCTGCAACCTATTCACTCGACTAAACTCCCGTGTATTATGTGTAACCAATATTAAATCATTCGCTAGTGCAATAGCTGCAATTTGAAAATCATTGGGGCCAATAGGAGTCCCCCTAACTGACAATTCCACGCGAATTATTCCGTAAATGAGGGCAGCAGAATCATCAAACGGCAGCGAAACAAACAACTTGAGAAACTCTTGTTGGCGAGCTTTGGTCCTTTCAGGATTCTTGCTTTTTATTGCACCATAAAATAACTCACCTTTGACCACAGAACACACAGCAATATCTGCAATATTTGTTGCTCGCAAATGCTCCCGAATTGCCATTGACCTACCATTGAGATAACGAGCGCAAACATTAGTGTCCAGTAAATATATCACACGATTTCTTCCCTTTCTTCAAAATCACCCTCAGAATCAATAACAATAGGGTCATCTTGACAGCTACTATAAGTCTGCTCAAAAAAACCAGGAGGCCAACCCAATTCTTCTGGTGTTTTTTGCTGTTTTGGTATTTCTATCGGTTGATAAATTACCATGATTTCAACTTCTTTATCTGTGATTCCCACGGGAATTTCTAAATGTAAAATCCCATCTTTGCCGACACGCTTTGTTAATTTAATACTGTGCATTATTGTTTATCCTTTAGATATTACTCTACTGGAGTTTAGAATAGTTCGCGGTGCAAAACTAGAGACAGAATCAAGCAAAACTATTATTAAAGCTGGAAGAGAAAAGATAGAATGAAGAGCGATAATAGCAGCAAACAAAAAATTAGTTAAATTCCAATATCTTCGTCAAGAAACTAATATTGATGAAGTGTGGTTTGTAAAATGAAAAATCTCAAATTATTTAACAGTCTCAGTCTGCGAAATTAAACCTCGACTGATAATAGTTAAATTATGAGCGATTATTCCCCAGCCCACCCAACGTTTTAATCCCATGTCTCCTCTATACAAACAACGTTGGAATCCAAAACATCTTTTCAAAAAACTAATACGTCCTTCTACACCGTTATGCCAATACTGCCTTAAAATTAAACTTTCTTTGACATTTTTAATTTTTTTCTCATAACTTAGGCTGCGTAAGTGTTTTAAAGTTAACATCCTGAATATCACTTCTACAGGAGTTGATTTTCTTCCCGTCTTGCTGGAGAGTGGATAACGTTTTGAAAAGTCTGCTGACATTAACTCAAGCAGCTTGTCATCACAGAGCAGATGGTCAATTTGAGTCATTTGCTCATCCATTTCACCAAACAGGTGCAAGATAATGTTGAACTCCCGGTCAATGTGATATTTTTTTCGTAACACTTCTAGAGAGCCTTGTGATTGAGTATATTTTTCGTTTTCTCAATCACTGTAAGGCTTTTGGGTTTCGCACCGCGAACTAGTCTAAACTCCAGAAAGTTGGTATTGCACTAATTTAGATCATATACAAATAAGTTTCCATCTTTGGGAACAATAAACCTATTAAAGCTCAGGCAAATAGGTAAAAGCATTGATTGATGAAACTGACGAACCATTGTACCCCTCTGTTGAGAAATTGGTTCAGGAGATTGTGGCAATTAACCACGCGTGGAAAGTGGCTTGTGAATTGTTTGGACAAAATTCACATCTATCTACTTCTTCGCGGGATTTAAAAACCTGTTTACAAGTTCGTTTGTTGCGAAGTTATTCACCAGAACAGGTTTATTTAATTGAGGATAAACAATCAGAAGGTGAACCACTTTACAGCTTACGTTTACGGGAACCTATAGGAAATCGCTTATATGCAGAACATCTGCCAATGCGGGTAGCTAAAGAAGTTCTTGCGGATAAAGAATTAGAACAATTCCAAAAGATATAAACAAGAGGGGTGCAGTGTGGAAATAGCAAAAGTTTGGGGCATTATTTGGGATAATGAACCTTTTCATTGGGCAATTGCTTTTGTGTTAATAGCTGCAACTGTCGTCGAACTTTACACAGTATGGCAGTATTGGCGCTCAGAGTGTGGAACAACTGAAGCCTCGATTAAGTTTTTGAAAAATTTTAAAAATGGTAAAAATGTAAAAGTTCGCTCCTGGTTAAAAAAGCATTTAGGAACCGATGATGAAAACAGAATTAGGCAACAAAAAGAAAAGGATGGTAACTTTGTACTGATAAAATATCCATCTGTCTTAGCCCGACCCATACCTCGAACTTCCTTGCGTTTTGTGACAACCTTATGTACTGCTATCGGCGTTTTAGGAACCTTTTACGGCATACAACAGGGACTTCAAGGAATCAATTTAACTACAGATAATCCTCAGCAACTGATGAGTGACAGTAAAGTTCTGCTGGTAGGAATGAAAACAGCTTTTTCTACTTCCTTGATGGGGCTTGGTTCTGGTAGCTTGTTTACTTTAGTTTTATTTATATGTGATTTGCTACGGCAGACACGGCGTGAGAGTTTGCGTCAAAAACTAGAGAACATTGCAACTTTAAAAACGGCAGACAATGCCAATATTGAAGTAGCTGAAACACTTAGTCTTGTAGCAAAAAACTTGACTGGTTTAAAACAGTTAAATGCAGAAGGTATTGGTCAAGCTGTAGGTAGGAGTATTGCAGAACAGTTTGCAGGTTTAAATGAGTTGTCAGCCCCAGCTATTGGTCAAGCTGTAAAGCAGCAAATTTTCCCAGCCTTGGAAGCAATATTCAAAGAACAGAAAAAACTTCGGGAACTTGAAGAAAATCAAGGGCAGAGAGTATTAGAAGAACTTATCAAAGATTTACGAATCCAGGTACTTGAGCCGATTGTAGTTCGACTAGATAAAAGTGCAGAGTTAACCCAGCAAGCTTCCACGGCAGTCTTAACATTACATCAAGAACTTGGTGGTATCTCTCAAAGATTAGCAAGTTCCATCCTGACAATTCAGAACTTTCAACAAGAGACTTTGGTGCAACTCCAAGGATTTGCTCACACTTTGGGACAGACTCTAAATCAATTTCAAACAGATACAAAAGGTGTCTTACAAGAAACAGCACAAGAAATTAATCAAGCCGTAGACCACAGTATTCAGGGAATGACAGCCCAGCGAAGTGCCTTTGAAGCAAGTGCAGTCCAAGCTGCTGATACCTTCCGAGGAATCCGAGAAGAACTGCAAACAGCACTACAAGAACGCGCCGCAGTAGAACAAAAGATGCTTCAAGCTACTCAGACTGGAATTATCCAAATTCTCACCCAAGCAAATAGAACCTTTCAGGAGCAAACTAATACTCTAAAAACAGTGGGTAATCAAGCTTCTGAATTGATGAATGATGCAAAAAATAATCTTCTGGCTACTTTAGGAAATATCGACGCAACACTCACGGCAACTCGCCATACAGTAGAAAATGATTTGACAAGATTCAGAGAAGAATATCAAACAAATTTACAGACATTCTTTGAACGACAAAACAACTTACTTGAGAGAACGCTAGGCAAACAACGAGATGGATTATCGGGAGTTGTGAATAATCTTGATCAAGTCTTCCGGGAAGAATTTAAAAGACGCAGTGAATTGACTCAAGAAGTAGACAAAAGTATGACTAAAATTCAGACATCTGTCGAACAAATTAACAAGTTAGTTATTGCGGCTGGATTAAACGATACAGAACGACTAATGCAACTAGAAAATCTTGCTCGTGGTATTGGCGAACAATTACAAAAATTGGACAATTCATACAGAAACTTGAATCACAAATTTGACAGTAGCCTTCAGTCTTGGCAGAGTCATCTTGAAGGTTCTATGCAAAGAACTGTTGACTTACAGGTAAACTTTTTCAAACAGGCAGATACTTCTATGGCTAAAGTTTGTGGAGATTTACTCAAAACAGCAGAAGTTCTGGTAGCAACAAACAATAAATACTAAATTATCAATAAAGTAATTGGAATGGTTAATTTAATCAATGACGATTTTTTTGAACCAGAGTTCATAGAGGATGATGACTCTAATATTTATTTGTCTATTGGCGATTTGATGTCTGGTTTACTAATGTTCTTTGCTTTGTTATTTATAACTGCCCTACTCCAGCTTGCCCAAAAAGATGTACCAAAACGGGTAGTAATTGGCAATGTTGTGGGACAAATGAAAAGCAACAATATCAATGTCAAAGTCAACCCAGATACTGGGGATGTTAGTATCCAAGAATCAATTTTATTTGCCAAAGGAAGCACAGAACTTAAACCAGAAGGTAAAGCTTTTCTACGCCGTTTTATTCCTGTTTATAGTGGTGTGATTTTCTCAAAATCAGAATTTGAGCAGGAAATTAGCCGCGTAGTCATAGAAGGTCACACTAGCTCAGATGGAGACGATAAAACAAATCTAGAACTAAGCTTGTTGAGGTCTTCATCAGTTTATCGATACATTTTCTATGACATGAATTTCTCTACCAAATTACCTTTAAGCCGGAAAATATTAGCTGCTGGACGTGGAGAAATTGAATCTAACAAGAAAATTGATAATCCAGGCGATCGCAAAGTAGTTTTTCGCTTTCAATTTCGTAGTGATGAATTAAAGAAAGATATTATAAAAACCTCTATTTAAAGGAGAAACAATTTTGAGTTTTCAGTTTTCTATTCCTTCTCTACCTGAAACTCCTCAGTGTAGTCCTAATCAACTTATTCAGATTGCAAGTAGCTTACCAAATGCAACAACATCAATACCAAGTGTTGATAAAGTATTAGAAGCTATTGAACAGGGTAAAGCTGATCAACTAAGTAAATTAGACTGGGTTTACTGTATCTATGCTAAAGCACAATGGGATCGGCAAAATATTGACCAATCCTACAAAACATCAGCAGCCATTTGGAGGGTAGCAATTTCTAATTCATGGTTGCAACATCAACTATTGTGGCGTATAGCTCTTTATTATAGTGGTCAGCAAGAACAGGTATTAGCACAGTCTCTAGCTGAATCTTTTGATGTATTTGCTAATTCTGACTTAGTTAGTAGCCTACTACCAGTTCAAATTATTCAGGTGCTTTGTAGTGAACAAGCAGGTCATAAATTAGCAAAAATTACTTGCGAAAAGCATATTACTCAAACTGAACTGCTAAACCAAATTCGAGAAAGTTTACCTGTTTGGATTCCATTATTTAGCCAATTCATAGAAGATATAACTCCCTATTTTACTACAATTATTTCTCCTGATAACCTACAAGTAAAATGGTTATTAAGTTGTTTGGGTGAAATGTTAGATAATCAGCAAATTAAAGCGGTTAATCATTTACTCACTAATATTTCTAACGAAATAGTTAGCGACCATTCTTTACTGATTGATTGGTTACGAAATAACTACAGAAATGGTGGAAATTGGTATAAACTTTCAACTCCAGCAAAGCAAAGACTTCGAGAGTGGATTGGAGGCATCAATTATGGTGATTTCCAAAAGTTAGTTAATTTAATATTAAACAAGCTCGATTTACAAAACTTCGAGTCAAATCAGCTATGTAGACGCAGAGACTTTTGGGCTGATTACAGTAACCGCTTTGAACGGCTTCGCATCTTGTTACCCAAAGCATCACAAATTGCCATAGGGTATCAAATCCAAGGTGATGTTAATCTACTAGAAGATGATGGTAGCGACCCGACAGAGGTTTGTATATTCGATTTTGGTGAATGGTTTGTAGTCGAGTTCTTTCGGGGAAAAGGTAGTGAGATGCGCCTGTTTCCGAAAAATTCCATAAACGAACAAATCCTTTTTGGTGAATCCACTCTTTCAGTCAAGCGGATTCGCTGTCTGGGTGGCGATAGACATGATCATGTTTATCTTTGGCAGGAATTTTCCCCCACTTGGCTTAAAAATCATGGAATTTTGCCTAATCCAAATACCCGGCTTTCCAAAAACCCAACAGCAGATAAATTGCAAAAGCGAGAACACAATCTTGAGCGATGGAAAAAAGAAATTGAGTATCTAGAAAGGGAAGCTAGAGTTTACCTATGATGTTATAAAAAGTATTTTATATTAGTTTACTTTGTTCACAAGCAATTCACATATCATACATTACAGTTCAGACTGGCAACATGACTCGCAAACCTCACGATCAGTTTGCAAAACAGTTTTTAGAGGAGCTACTATCATCTTTGGGCAAGGTAGAAGCCAACAAGGAAGTGATAGATGAAGCTCGACAGGTAGATGTTTTGTTTTCACCAGTGCTAACAACTCCAGCGCAAGCACCAAATCTAGGGTTATTGGGCAGAATTGCCTTGCTGAATACAGCTTTACTGGAGCCGTTTCGCAATCAACCCAGTAAAACAGAAATACGGAACTGCCTTACAAAGCTGTTTGCCGTAATCGCAGACTCGCAACGTAAAGCCAAAAGAGAAGATACAACCATAGCAGAGAATAATTTAGCGCGGCTATGGATTTTGTCACCGTCAGCTTCAGAAAATCTGCTAGCAGGTTTTGGCGCTAAACTGGACTTAGAAACTTGGCTGCCTGGGGTGTATTTTCTACCCTTATCTTTTAGAGCAGCGATAATGGCAATCAACGAGTTACCTATTACGGATGAAACTCTTTGGTTTAGGTTGTTAGGGCGAGGGGCTGTTCAACAGCAAGCAGTTAGGGAATTGGTTGCGCTTCCATCGGAGAATGTTGTACGCCGTAATGTTCTAGAAATAATTTACAGGTGGCGCATCAGTGTAATGATGCAGCAAGAGTTAACTGAAGATGAACAGGAGTTAATTATGAGCTTAACAGACGCTTACCAGGAAGCCAGGGCTGCTGCTGTACTTGAAGGAGTACAACAAGAACGCCGCCAAGTTGTAGAAAATTTGTTGAGATATCGGTTTGGTTCTGTAGATGGGGAACTAACAAGAGTTGTTGATAGTTTATTACAGCTACCTCCAGAAGAGTTTACGTCTTTGTGTTTGCAATTATCTCGTGAGGAACTGTTAGATAGATTTTGAAACACGGGGCGATAGAAGTAATCTCTATACTCAGCCTTCCAGAAATCCGACAGTAGATAAAAAGTATTTTGTATTACAATTGTTGTCTTTAGACTTGGAAATATCATAAATTCCAATTACGGCGGAAATGGAAAAAGCCTTCTAAAAAGTCTTGCAAAGCAATTTTGTTATTTAATTTGTAGTTACTCCACTCTCTGGCAGCTTGTTCGAGAATTTCTGAAAAGCTGGGATAGACAGAAGCTAAATTTGCTAAATGTTTTACTGAAATTTTTTGAGACATAGCAAAAGCAATCAAATTTATTAACTCTCCGGCTTCTGCACCTAATATAGAAGCCCCCAAAATTTCCCCATTTTTTAATACTATTAATTTGCAAATACCTGTGGTTTCATCCCGCAGTTGGGCTGCTGCTACTGATTTATAATATTGCCGTAAAATTAAAACTTGATCTCGCTTAAATTGGCGTTTTGCTTGCGCCTCTGTCAAACCTACTTCTGCTAACATGGGGTGAGGAAATATCGCCCAAGGAATACACCGATAATTGACTTGGAACCTGGGAAAAAATAGGGCATTTTTCAAGGCGATTCTGGCTTCATAATTAGCGACATTAACAAAATCATAACCACCAATAACATCGCCACAAGCATAAATTCGGCGGTTGGTGGTTTGCAATTTATTGTTGACAACCAAGCGATGTCGCCGCCATTTTACTCCTACCGCAGCTAAATTGAGAAATTCTACATTGGGCTGTTGTCCAGTTGCTACTAAAATTTCATCAGCTTCAATTGCCTTATCTCCTGCTTGAATCCACTTTTTATGCTCAATTCGCATCACTTGAGTTACTACAGTTTGGGTGAGGAGGCGCACACCATCAACTTCTAATTGCGCTTGAAGTAGCAGGGCTATCTCTGGATCAGCATAAGGCAAAATATGGAGAGATTCGACTACCAGCGTTACTTTACAATCCAATCGCGCTAAGATTTGGGCTATTTCAATGCTTTGGGGAACACCACCAATAATCACCCAATTTTTGGGCAGTGTTGGTTCTTTCAAAGACTGCCAAATATTAGATAGAGTCAAGTAACCAGTGGTTGACAATCCTGCAATATCTGGAATTGCTGAACGAGAACCACTCGCGAGTAAATAAGTTCTGGCTTTGAGTAGACGGTCATTAACGGTAAATGCCAGATGGGGTGAAGATTGAAATTGACCACTGCCAAAAATTACATCAACTCCTAGCGCCGCTAAGGTAGCAGGAGAACTTTGTTGTTGAATATTTGAAACGACGCTGCGCGTATACAGCATAGCTTCTTGCCATGCTATGGAAGTCTGTGTGGCATGAATACCAAAATCCGTTGCATGATTAAGACTTTGTGCGAGTTTGCCAATTTCGCTCATGGCGTGGTGATGAAGAAACCTGCTATTTATGGGAGGTTCTACTAAAGCAACTGTGGCATGTAGTTGGGTGGCAACTAAAGCAGCGTAACGTCCGGCTAGACTACCGCCAATAATCACGACATCGTAATCAATAGTCATATTAGTCAATGGTCAGTAGTCAGTGGTCAGTGGTCAGTTAGTGTAGGTTGGGTTGACGTAAGGAAACCCAACACCTTTATCAATGTTGGGTTTTGCTGCGCTCAACCCAACCTACAATCTACAATCTGACAAAAAATTCAGAACTTAACACTTAGCAATGAGTGTAGCGCTGTTAGTAAGCGCTGGTTATCAAAATCGGAACGTACAGCAATCCTAAAAAAGCGATCGCCTAGTTCTTTAAAACTCAGGCAATCGCGGATTAAAATTCGCTCATGCTGGAGTAATTGTCGCTGTAACTGCAAACTTGACTGTTGTGACTCAATCAGTAAGAAGTTAGCAGCACTTGGTTGGGGTTGCAATCCTGGAAGTGAGGCTAAACCCGCAAACAGTTGATTTCGTGCAGGTGGTAGCCATTTCCAGGTTTGTTGTTGGAATTTTTGATCTTGGATGGCAGCAATTGCTGCTGCTGCCGCTAGGGTGTTTACAGGCCAGGGATCACGCCATAGTTGCCATTTAGTAAGGCGTTTGGGGTTAGCGATCGCATATCCTAATCTCAGTCCAGGGAGACTGTAAAATTTGGTTAGCGATCGCAATACCACTAAGTTCTCATATTCCTGCACCATCGAAATCAAGCTTTGTTCCTGATTGGGGTGCAAAAAATCCATAAATGCTTCATCCACCACCACCAAAGCAAACTGTTTCAAATAAGGCAAAATAGCTTGCCGCGAAAACAGCTTTCCGGTTGGGTTATGGGGATTATTCAGAAGTAGTCCTTTGTCCTTGGTGTTTTGTCCTTTATTAAATGACAAATCATCGTTATCCCCTAAATTTAAGGGAAACTCCAGTACTTTAGCGTTGTACGCTGCTAGGGTACGGTAATAATCGCCAAAGGCTGGAGTAATTAACGCTGTTGCGGCTAGTTCTACTAATTCCCTACCTGCGAGAGTGAGTAACTCTGCTGAACCATTTCCAGGCAGAATCCACTCTGGCGGTAATTGATGGAAGTGACTGAGAGCAAGTCTCAGTTCACTATAATCTGGGTCTGGATAGTGCCTGAGATTGTCGATTTGGGACGTAATAGCAGCGATGGCGCTATTTGGTGGTCCCAAAGGACTGATGCTGGCAGAAAAATCCAGAATAGCGTCAGGGGGACAGCCAGCCAGTGCTGCTGCCCAAGCTAAATTTCCCCCATGAGCTGGTTGCCGCATCAAAAAAATGTTTCCAAAAACAGAACCTATGATTTTGGGGGTGCGACTCTTTCTCTAAAGAGCTTACCAGCGGAAAAAGCAGGAACCTTAGTTGCTGGAATTTCCATCTTTTCATTGGTTTTGGGGTTACGACCTTCACGAGCTTTGCGTTCCCGTGATTCAAAGGAACCGAATCCTACTAGCGTCACTTTATCGCCAGAAGAAACAGCTTCAACAATCGTTTCCAAAGCGGCGCTTAAGACTGCATCCGCTTGTTTTTTGGTAACACTTGCCTTTTCAGCTACGGCATCAACCAATTCACCCTTGTTCATGTCAAACTCCTTGTGGTTTACTTGAGATTCTTTACGGATGCACCCTGTCGCATCCTTACGGAAATCTCTGTTGGGAGAAATATAAAAATCGTCCTTTGGGAGTACTTTTACTTAAAACGCCTGTAAATCCCATCGGCTCGACTTTTCAATGAATCATTCTAAGGCGTTGTAGCCTGAAGTGGATATATGAAACCATTAATTTATATGGATTTCAGGATTTTTTATGTTTTTTGGTAGTTCTTTCACTAAAAACCACCCCTAAATTAGGAAAAAATACTTACTAAATACCCTTTTAGTGAAAAATAGGTAAAGAAAAGTTAGTAATTCAAAATTCAAATTTATTTGCTTATTTACGTAATATAGGTAAATATTGATACATTTTCAATTTTCAATTTTTAATTTCCAAGAGGATGCCCAACTACTGTTAAAAATCAATTCATATATCCGGTTATGCACTTTCAAAGACCCTTCTTCTTTAATTATTAACCCCGACAACAGCAATTCTCTTGCTTCTGGACTATCTACTGCGGGAATTTTTTCTTGATGCCAAATTTGCTGATATAGTTCTAGTAACCCAACAGGGTGGCGAGTATTTTTGAGGATGCGATCGCGAATTGTTCGCAAATGCTCCGGCTCATCCTGTGATTCCCAATTATTGATGATATTCGTAAACACCAAACTTTCAATCCATTCTGCTTCACTATTTGTAGGAATAGCAGATACCGAACTGCGAATCAACTTACAAAGTTTCTGGGTAAGGAAAGGCTGACCACTAGTCCAAGCTAGTACTTCTTTGAGTACTAATTGAGGATTACTAACTTTTTGTGTCAATCCCTCCAACAAAGGTTGAGCTTCATGAACATGAAAACCATTTAATTGAATTGCTTGACCAATATTAAAAGGTGTTCTTTGATAATCCGTAATCAAATCGGACGGAGTAGCAACGCCAAATAAAGCAAAAGTTAAACGTCGATATTTAGGATTAATGCTGCGCTGATTATAACAAAAGCGAATTAAAGCAAAAAAATCATTAACTAGAAAATCTAAAGATAAAACACTATCAATTTCATCAATAAAAATAAAAATATTTTCGTCTGAAACTTGATCTAATAAAACATCTTCTATAAATCTACTTAAACACTGGATAGGTGATAAATTTTTTTGCTCATGCCACCAAGCTTTTAAATTCACCTTTCCTAATAAATTAAAACTCTGCCACAACTCCACGACTAATCCTTTATACCATTGAGCAGGAGTAATATTTTCGCAACCCAGGCGAGTGATATCGATGGCCGCACAGTTAAACCCTTGCTTTTGAAGATGATGTATAATCCTTACCATCAAGCTGGATTTGCCCATTTGTCGGGCATTGAGAACGTAACAAAACTCTTTATTCTTTAATGCTTTGTAGAGATAACGGTCTGCTGAACGCACGACATAAGTAGGAGCATCCATAGGCAAACTTCCCCCTACTTGATAATCAAAAATTGAAGATTGCTCTGCACTTTTAAGCAAAGCATTTTCAAATACAAGTTCTGCTTTAGTAGCTTTAAGAATTTCTAGTGTTTGTGATAGCTCTTGAGTCCGTTCTTTGACTTTTTGTTCTAAATTTAGGTTAGATTTAGCTAACGCTTCTTTAGCTTCTTGTAAGGCAAGATTCTTAACTTTCAACTCTAAAATTAACTGTACTCGTTCAGCTTCTGATTGTTTGCGTTGTGTGATATCTTGAAAAGCGGCTATGGCATAAACAATTTCACCTTGTTCATTAAAAATTGGCGTAGCCGACACCTCTAAAGGAATAATCTTGTCGGCTTGGTGAATCTCCATATTATCGATAATGACACTTTTACCGTTTAATGCTTGCACAATAGGCTGCTGTTCTGTAGGGTATAACTGCTTTTTACCTGCCAAATAAACTTGATAAATCTCTGCTAATTGAGTAGGTGTGGCTTCAGTGACGATTCCCTTACCAAGTAGCTGCTGTGCAGTTTGATTAGCGTAGTAAGGTTGACCATCACTATTAACTACGAATATGCCCACTGGCACAGCTTCTAAGAATTGAGTCAGCCTTGCTTGGCTTTCACGTAATGCTAACTCTGCTTGTTGGCGTACTGTGACTTCTTGTTGTAAACGTACTAATAATTTTGCTTGAGTTTCTTGTACTAAAAATTCCTGCTTCTTAGCTATTTTCATTTGCTGCACATGTTGCAGAGTTTTACTAGTTGTAATTTCTAAATCCTGAAAATTTATTGGTTTAGTTAAAAAGTCAAAAGCACCACGATTCATCGCAGTTCTGATATTTTCCATATCATTATACGCAGAAATAATTACTGCTTTAATAATGGGATATAACTCATTAAGTTTGGTAATTAAAGTTAACCCATCCATTTCCGGCATATAGATATCAGTTAACACTATATCTATATCCGGTTCCATTTGTAGTATTTCTAATGCTTCAACACCATTACGGGCAAAAATCAGATGAAATTGTTTTTCCCGAATTTTTTTTCTAAATTTCTGGCGGAGTAAGAGTTCTAAGTCAGGCTCATCATCCACAACCAGTATTATTGCTGGCATAGTTTCTTACCTGATGTAGATTATTCATAAATTAAGTATTTTTTCTTTCAGCTTGTCAAATTGAATAGGTTTTGTGATATAGCCATCAGCTCCATATTGTTTAGCTGTTAAGTAATTATATTCATCATCATAAGCAGTAATGATAAATACTTTGAGATTCGGATAATGATCTTTAATAACTTTGAGCATTTCTAAGCCGTTCATTCCAGGCATATTAATGTCGGTTACTATCAAAGCTAGATGATTAATTAATTGACTTTGTAAATATTCCAAAGCTTCTTCTGCTGAAAAAGCAAAATATAATTTGATTTGCTCTTGTTTAAGTTCTCTCCTAAATTTCTGTCTAAACAACAATTGAACATCTTGTTCGTCATCTACAACCATTATTTTCATTTAAAATTTATATCTTGACAAAGTGAACCAAGTATAGGTAAAAAGACTAGCTGAGTAGAGCTTTTATAATTTATAATTCAATGAAATCAAGATTTATTACACAAACGTTAGGTTAATATTTGCTAAATTACGTAATTTTTTATACCATAAAAACACAAGTGACTAAGTAGTGAATCAGAAATTGCACACACCAAAATGCATGAGATACCCTGATTGTATTTGTGTTTTTGTAGTCAAAAATTGAAAGATCAAGCATTTTTTAGTCAATCGTCATAAAAATGGCGATAATTCTATACTACTATGAGTGCTAAAGCACTCACCAAAGGCGGCGGGAAGCCTACTTCTTTGAGGAGTGGGATAAGCTTAATACAAACTGTAAGCATCTTTGTTTAAAATTTAGCAGAAGAAGTTTCTATACTTTTTGAAGCTATTTCCTGTAAGCAACAAATTTAGGTAAGATAATAATAAAATATGTATAAAAATTTACTTTTGTTTCTACTTTGATTTCTCCTTGATGTTGCTGGACAATAATATCATGAGTAATAGATAGACCTAAACCAGTTCCTTCACCAGTCGGTTTAGTTGTAAAAAAGGGATTAAAAATCTTATCTAGTGCTTCTTGGGGAATACCTTCGCCGTTATCGTGGATATGAATTTCTATTCGTTGATTCAAATCTTTAGTAGTTATCGAAAGCATCGGTGAAAATTCTTCACCATTAGCTTCTGCACTGGCGATAAAACGCATTTTCTTTTTATGTGTTGTATAGCAAGCATTATTAATTACATTGATAAAAGCGCGACTAATATTTTGGGGTACGACATTTACTTGACCAAGATTATCAGCATAATCTGTCTTGATATTGATATTGAAAGAGGGCATCTTAGCACGCATTCCGTGATACGATAGCTCGATCGCTTCTTTAAGCAAAGCGTTAATATCTGTCATTTGCCGATCGCCAGCATGTCCGCGCGAGTGCATCAGCATTGCATGTACAATATTATCTGCCCTTTTGCCATGCTCATTGATTTTTTGGGCGTTTTGTTTGAGATCGTTTAAGGTTTCTGCAATATATTCTCTAGTTTCTGGATCTAAACGATTTTGCTGATTGGCAATTTCTTCGCAGAGTTCTTGAGTTAACTCTACGGAAAGCTCGGCAAAGTTGTTAACAAAGTTTAAGGGATTTTTGATCTCATGGGCAATACCAGCTGTTAAAGCTCCTAGAGAAGCCAGTTTTTCTTGGGCAATAATTTGAGCTTGTGTGGTTGTTAATGTTTGCAGGGTACTGGCTAATTCCAGATTTGTCTTTTGGAGTTCTTGAGTTCTAATTTCTACTTTTTGTTCTAGAGTCCGACTGTAACCTTCTAGCTGATCGTAAAGACGGCAATTCTCAATAGAAATGGCGGCTTGAGTCGAAAGGATTCTTAAAACTTCCACGCGATCGCTTGTAAAAGCACCTGTGGTTAAATTATTTTCTAAATATAAAATACCGCTAAGTTTGCCTTGATGAATTAAGGCAGTACAGAGAATAGATTTAGGTTGAGTAGTAATAATGTAGGGATCAAGAGTAAATTGTGTTTCGTGGGTGGCATCATTTAAGACTACATCTTTGTGAGTGTGAGCTACATAATTAATAATAGCTGTTGATAAAAGAGGAATTTTAGTTCCAGGAGCCACTGAATCTATTGGCAAGGATTGCAGTAAAATTAAGTCATCAACATCTACTGTTCCTTGGGCTTCAATCACTAAGTTATCTTGTTTATAAAGAATCAAAAAGCCTTTTTGAGCGCCAGCGTTTTCAATCACAATTTTCATTAATTTTGCTAGCAACTTATCTAAAACAATCTCTCCAGAAATTGTTTGTGAGGCTTTCAATATACTAGCAAAATCTAATACACCTGATGTAGTTTGATCTGAGTTGCTAGTTAAAGGATTTAAGCCAATAGCAAAGCTTTCTGTTGAGGTTTTAGTCAAAAATCGTGGGTATCTGGCCTCCAAATCTTTGACTTTAGCCACAGCCCCCCAACGCTGATAAGCATAATGAGCATCTTGTAGGTAGTGGCGAGCCAGATGTTTTTGGTTTTTAGCTAAATAAAATCGCCCTGCTAGCTCATAAGCTAGAGCTTCTTCATGGAGATATTCGTGTTTATGAGCTAGAGTAATGGCGCGATCGTAATATTCTCTGGCATCTTGATCTTTACCTAATACACAGCAACGTTCGGCTTCTACTAAATAAAATTTGTGTAAATAATTCATGGGAGCATGATTTGCCCATGTTTGCATTTTTTCTTGGTTAGCAGCAACTTTTTCCAAAATGCTATTTTTATCATTTACAGAAGCATCAGCAAACATCATTAACCGAGTTAACGAATCATAAAAATAAGCCGGGGGAGCAAAACAAGTTGTTGCCGCATTAACTAAATATTCTTCCAACTTTGTTGCATTTTCACTTGCTTGCTCAAATTGATGAAAGTGATAGCTAAGGATTAATTTATTTGTATATAAATGCAGCATTGCAGTTCGATCTTGAACTTCTAAATGCAACGGCAGCATTTTGTTTTCATCGTAGACTTCACCATTTAAACAACAAGGGTTTTCTGCCTTACCAATCCAGTTGAGAACTACCTGCCAAAATATGCGATGCCAATTGAGAAATGCTTCTTGTTTAAGTTGAGCGATCGCTTGATGATAAATTGCTTGCTCTTGTTCTAGTTTTACTAATTCTTTGCCACTTAAATATGACATCATGCAGTAACCCATTGCTCCACCAGCAGCAAATTCAAAATCTCCACTTTCCAACCCACTTTGATAAGCTTCTAACTCGTATAACAGTACTTTTCTCAGATGCTCTTTTAAATGTCTGACAAAATTACAAAATACATAGATCTTGGCTTTAAGTTTTGTGGCATGGAATTTTTCTAACAGATGTAAAGCCAATTGACTGAATTGATATGCAGTATCAATCTGCCCCTGACCGCATAAAATTAATCCATAATTTGCATAAGCAAAAGCTGATTCAGCAGCGTTACCTCCAGTAACCGAAAGATTTATCTGTTGGCAAGCAATTAACGGAATCAGTTCATTTACTGTTAAGTAAGCAGGACTCCAGACAATAGTCATAATTTGCATGGCTGCCAGTTTGACCAAATCGGTCATTATCGGCAAGTCAATCAAGTCTGAGGGTGCTTTTGCTGCTAAAATTGAATGTGTTTGTTGCAAAGCCAAAATTATATCTGGTTGACTTGGTTGTTCTGGAAAGGTGATATTTAATAACTTCAATACTTGCAATGCCGTTTTAACAGCTTCTAGATGTTTGTTTTCTGCCCAATAAGATTGGATGCGAACTTCGTAAACTCTGACCTTTTCTAGTAGCGTCTCGGCTTGTTGCAGAACTATATTTGTTAATAGCTCCATTGCTGCAAAATCAGTACTTAGATAAGCCGCCTCTGCTGCCTCTACATGAAGTTCCAAAGTCAGATTGTATTGATGATGCCAACTATCTTGTTGTAATAGCCTTAAACCAGTTTGCAAATAGTTAAATGCTGATTGATAAGCTGCTGAGTCTTTGGCTTTTTTTCCCGCCTGTAAATTTAATTGTGCTAATTGATATTTATCTCCTTGGTGGTTAATTAAATCCTGTCCTTGGTTTAGTTGATTCACAATATCAAATAAATTTTCATCTTGCTTTTGTGGCGGCGTATTTTGTAGTAATAGTTGACCCACACGCAGATGCATTGCCTTTTTATCTATTTCAGGAATTAGTAAATAGACTGCTTGCTGGATTCTGTCATGGGCAAATTTATATTCTGCTGTCAACCTGTCTAACAAACCTTCTACATCTAGATTTGTCAATTTGTAAGTATTGCTTAGAGGTAACACAAATCTCTTAGCGATCGCTGGCCAAAGAACAGATGCTGTTTCTTGTGGCGTTTCCTCAGAAATTGTTGATAATTTTTCTAAGTTAAATCGGTTGCCAATACAAGCGGCTAACTTCAAAATAGTTTGTGTCTGTAGCGGTAATTTTTGCACCTTATCGGCCATCAATTCGACTACATTGTCGGTAATTTGTTGAGATTGGATCTGCTCTAAATTCCATTGCCAACAACTTTGTTGATAATTAAAAGTGACTAGGGCTTCTGCATATAAAGACTTTAAAAACTCAGTCATAAAAAAGGGATTACCATTAGTCTTATTCAGGATTAACTCGGCTAAGGGGATAGCAGTTGCTGGCTCACAGTGGCAAACATCGCTCACTAGCTGAGTTATCTGTAGTAAAGTTAAAGGTGATAGAAAAATCTGATTAACTGTTGCTTGGGCTTGCTTGATTTCAGCCAAAGTCAACATTAAAGGATGTGCTGCACTGACTTCATTGTCTCGATAGGCTCCGATTAAAAACAGATATTTACTATCTGCTACTGTCATTAACATCTCAATCAACTTTAACGAAGCCCCATCAACCCATTGCAAATCGTCTAAGAAAATAACTAGGGGATGTTCTTGACGGGTAAATACTTTAATAAAGTTTTGTAAGACTAAGTTAAAACGATTTTTAGCTGCTGCTGGTGGTAAATCAGTCACAGGAGGTTGCGAACCAATAATCAGTTCTATTTCTGGAATCACCTCAATCATCACTTGGCCATTACCACCTAAAGCCGTAAGCAACTTTTCTCGCCAAAGCGCGATCGCGGTCTCATTTTCTGTAAGTATTTGTAGTATTAATGACCGAAATGCCTGGATAATCGACGTATAGGGAATATTACGTTGAAACTGATCAAATTTTCCAGCGATAAAGTAGCCGCGTTGGCGGGTAATTGGTTTATAGACTTCCTGCACTAAGGCTGACTTACCAATTCCTGAAAATCCTGATACCAACATCATTTCATTTGCACCCAGGCTTACCCGTTCAAAGGCAGCCATTAAAGTTGCGATTTCTTCTTCCCGCCCATATAGCTTTTGCGGAATTTGAAACTTATCTGAAATATCATATTGTCCTATTAAAAAAAGTTCAATTTGTTGTTTGGCTTGCCATTGCTGTAAACATATTTCTAAGTCTGCTTTTAATCCACATACTGATTGATAACGATCTTCAGCATTTTTATTCATCAATTTCAAAACAATCTCTGAAATCATTTGAGGAATGTCTGACTTATATTCATGTAAAGGCACAAATCGTTTAGCAATATGACAATGTACTAACTCCAAAGCATCATCTGTAGGAAAAGGCAATTGACCTGTTAATAATTCGTAAAAAGTTACTCCTAATGAATAAAAATCTGTGCGATAATCAATGGCTCGATTCATTCGTCCAGTCTGTTCTGGCGAAATGTAAGCGAGGGTTCCTTCTAATACATTAGGATTGCGAAATGTAGAATTTTCTCGCGATAGTACTATCGAAATCCCAAAGTCGATGAGTTTAACTTGTCCTGTTTGCTGATTCCAAACAATATTAGCTGGGTTAATATTCTTATGGATTACCTGATATTGATGTATCTCTTTGAGAATTTGCACAATATTAATGGCAATAGAAAGAAATTCTGCAATAGTAAATTGTCTCTTTTTAATGAAGTGATTGAGAGATTCACCACCAAAATCTTCTAATACCATTACCCATTGATGCAAATAGTTTTCTAAGCTGTAAGCTTCTATCACCCCTTTAAGTCGTAAAGATTTGGTCGTCTCATACTCTTGTTTAAACCAAGCTATTCTTTCTGGTGATGGATAAGTTGGTTTGAGGACTTTGAGGATGATTGGTTGAGAATTTTCTAGGCGATATCCACGATAGACAAACGAGTTAGGACTATCATGTAGTGCTTCAATGATTTGGTAGCCTGGAAAAGATGTTGGCATTCATCTACCTCCCAATTATTTGAATTGTTATGTGGCGCTTTCCATTGTTAATACTTCCCTCTCCCTTAAATTTGGAGCAAAACGGCGGTAAATAAGTTGCTCTGCATAACGGTAAAGATTTATAACGCAAGAAAATTTGAGGAAATCTATATTTTCTCAGTGCAGCGCGGTGTCGCCGCTGAAAAACCGGATAACTCGAAAGTTTCACGTCCGGTTTTGTAGACGAGTCGCTCTGGTCAAAAGACACAGGAGAGCAGGGAGCAGGACTTCGGTGACGGGGCGGCTTAGTCACTATCACTGCTCATTTTACCCCTCACCCTATAAGGTTAACTTTTTATCTGATTCTGTTTCCACTCAGTTCCTTCTGCATAGCCTTGACGATAGTAGAGGAAGATATTAAGCAGCCAATGTTGGAGCAAGGAAAAACGCTTAATTGAGCCATTTCTCCAGCCCAAGCAATAGAGTCTGTATAAGCAACCCATACGTTCATTCTGCATTTCACATTTCCAATTGCTTACGTCTGCTGGTGTACTGCCTTTAAGTAATTAGCTCTTAACAACATGTGTATACATGCTAAAATTCTGCATTGCTCTGTTAATTCACACAGTGCTATACTCTACTAAATAATTTATCTACCAGTTTTTTTTCAATAACTGGTAGACCGGGTGACGGTAGTTGTTTCACAGATGATTATGCTGTGAGCGATGTCATTTGTTTTTTCAGAGCATCAACTTGTGAAATTATAATTTTGTTCATTTTGCCGATTTCCCTTTCTTCCATCCAGATCGTCATAGATGAGATGATTAATTCTTTCAAGAAAGCATAAGAGAAGCCCTTAGTCTTCTGAGCAATTTGAGTGATGTCCGTCTTCGATACGCACATTTCAGATTTGAATTCTTCGTTCCAAAGAGTAATATACTTAATTCGTTCTTCGACAGTAGGTAAGTCAAATTTATATATGCGATCAAATCGACCAGGACGCTTCAGAATTGCTTCATCTATACGCTTTGGATAGTTAGTTGTCGCTAAGATCACTATTCCTGTATTATCGGCAAAACCGTCTAGCTCGTTGAGCAGTAACGAACGACTTTCCTCTAATATAAGTGAGTCTAAATCTTCAAGGACTAGGATACAAGGAGTCGTTTCCCGTGCTCGCTCGAACACTTGTTGGATACTATAGTGATCATTATCGTACCGAGATTTTAAGCTTTTAACGTACAAACACGGTACCTCCATTTCGTTAATTATAGCTTTGATAGTGTGACTTTTTCCGTTTCCAGGAGGACCGGTAAATAAGATTCCGCATTTATGGGATACACCATAGTATTCATACAAGTCTTGCGAGGCAAAAAACCGCCCTAAGTAATCTTGAATATCTTGTTTGAGAGTTCCACTCAAAATTAAAGTATCGAAACAGGCACTACGAATAGACTCAAACAATTTTGGATCTCTTGACCAATAACCATTTTGAAAAACTAATATCTCGTCTTGAATTTCTGAATTCCAATCACAAACAGCAGTAAAAAAGTTTTCAGCAATTTCTTTGTTATCAGCTATGATCCAATGATAATTGACTTGACAATAAGCCTCCTGCCATTTCATCGAAATTACTTCTAGTTTATTTTCTTGTGATATAACTTCAAAATGTCCATTTTTGGTAAAGTTGTAAATTCTATTTTCTATCCCATTCCAACCCGATATAATCTGGTTGTAGTTTGATTGGTTATGTTGAATCTTGCAAAGATTTGCTTTTGCATATCTTGTGATATTGAAGTTAAAGTCACTAGTTTCCAACAGAGCTTTTTGAGGATACATTTCGGCTAATCTCCGGCGAACATGATAGGAAATAGCATTATTAGGAAGGCTAAGAGCTTCCAAGATCAGTTGTTTTAGTTGCATGTTCATAATTAGGTAGTTCTACAAAAGTAAGGATGCATTTTAGTGATGAATAAAATACTATGTTCGCTCCTACACCAATTCTTAAAGTTTTTGGGCATGGCTGCCGTAACTTAATGTTTTATTTGACACTGCTCAATCATGAAACTGTTAAATCAAGCCTGAGCTATGAAATGAATAGAAGCAGTTACATTGCTCACACAAAGTAGTAAATGTCGCTCGGCAATCCTTGCTCAAATTCCTTGGGTAAAATGCTTTTTAATTCAGCCTCGATGTGATTCATCGCAAGTGATATGATAAAACCTGAGTAGGACACGCACAGCTTGCTCTAAATCCTTTTCTTTAATTAAATCTAAGATAGCTACATCTGCACCAGCCTTGGCCACAAGGAATAAATCAGCAGGTGTATACAATTCTGATTCGCTGATAATGATGATGCCTAGATTTTGTAGTTGCGATCGCCTAGCTGCTAGTAGTTGCTCAGTAGCGCAGATATCGACACTAAAATCTACTAAACTCTGATTGTTAATTACTACTAGATTTAAATTGTTAAGCTTTAACACCCGATCTAGTTCAGTCAAGGTATGAACTTGTACTAGAGCATTCATGCCCAAATCTTGAATTACTCTCAACAAGTTTTGCAGTTGTTCATCTGAAAGAATTGCTGCAATTAGTAGTACTGCGTCTGCACCGGCTTCTCTTGCCAAATAAACTTGGCAGGAGTCTAAAATAAAATCCTTACACAGTATGGGTAATCTTACTCGTTTACGGATAGTGCGTAGAGTGTCATAACTACCTTGAAAAAATTTTTGGTCAGTATACACAGATAGACAAGTTGCACCACCGCGTTCATAAGCTTGGGCGATCGCTACTGGATCAAAATTTTCTCTAAGGATGCCGTGAATTGGGCACGCCTTCTTCACATCTGCAATGATGCAAGGCTTGTAAGGACTTTGTTGCAAAGCGGTGAAGAAATCTCTGACACTCGGGGCTTTGGTTAACTGGCGTTCAAAAAAAGCAACAGGCATTTGTTGCTGAATTTGTGCAATTTCTTCTTTCTTATAAAAGAATATCTCCCTAATAATAGCTTGTAAACGACTATCAGTGATATCAGATGGGTAAGTCATAAGCTGCTAGGAATCAAGTAAGGAGGCGAGGAAGTCGCCGACACACTCTTGCGTTTGAGCGTCACCCCCTAACCTATTAGCAAGGCAAGAGCATCAGGGCTTGCTGCACGCTAGGATGAGGTATGAAGAGCCAAATTTTGCTCTCTTCAGACTTCGCCCTTCCTGTAGGTGTGCCTCCGTTGAAGACTCACGTAATTAAAGTTAATTTGAGGTCAAACGCCTTCGCAGTCTTGCTATCAGTTTGACTTTGTTTTTAACTCTCAACTAATCTATTAGTTGTTTTTTGTTAATCGATTATAGGTGCGGTAAGGCATATAGTGTAACGGGTTGTAACCTAAAAAACGCAAAATCAATACACATGCCCAAGAATATTTGCCAGCGATAATTGCTTCGGTAATTGGCTCAATTTGCTTGGTATTAATTTTCCAATCTGCTTGTGTCTGATCATCATTAATGTTCTGAGTCATAACTTCCACCCTTGTGTATAGATAGACTTAAACCAATGTCTAATACTAATTTGCAATTAGTAGTTGAGATATATCCCAACATACATAAGTAAAGCAGTTTTAAATCCAGGGCAAACGAACCTCAATCAATCTCGCCCACGACTACGATTGAGCTATTAAGAATATAGCAGTCTTAGTTAAGATTTTAGTTGCCGCTTTCATCTTATGACTTCAAATTTATAGTATTTTTTCAAATTTTGCAAATAAATTCTGTTATTTTTTTCTTCTTTTTACAGCCCTAAAAAAGCCTGAATTCAGTGTCAATTTCAGTAGACTTCAGTAAACTTCAGTAAACTTCAGTCTAATTCAGCTAAATATCGATAAATGTCCCTAATTTCATCATCACTAACAGCAACTCTCCAGACCCAGATAAATTAGTTACTAAGCGAAACTCACTTTTTATTTATAAATCGCAAAAATTAATCACTTTATAGGCCTGAGCATCATCAAATGACTCCAGAAAAACAGCAAGCACTTCAAGAACATATACAAATTAAACTTTTATGTCAAAATTCCGGTATGAAACTCCATAAGAGCAATTTTTTAAGTAATCTTTAGATAAATAGTGTTGCTCTCAGACAGTTAGCGATCGAGCAGATAGTAAGCATCATTAGACATAGCACTTACGCAAACTATCTCTCAAATTCTTATTTTTTTGTATACTCTGTGCTTACCTCTGCGGTTTTATTCTTCTGTGACTTGTGCGTAAGTCCTAAGACAATATATAAAGTGGTTCATCGAGTAATTGACGCAGGTGGTAGACCGACTTAAGGTTAGCTAAAAACAAGATAATTGAACTTTTTTCAAGCTCTCTTTTACCTGGAGTTAACTTAATGAATATTAACGAAGTATGTGAATCGGTAATAGATTTTAACAAAATAGTTGAATTGGTCAATCAAGCAGCTGCTAAATATTTCAAAGATGGCTGCATGAATCCTATTCATGAGTGTGTGATTCGGGGAACTTTGGAAGGTCTAACTTACCGAGAGATACATCAACGGTACAATAAAAAAATCAAGGTTTCATTGGACACATTTATAAAGGATTATGGTTGTGAACTTTGGAAATCGCTCAAAAATGTAAAGACACTAGAAAAAATCCATAAGAAGAATGCAGAGACTCTACTAACAAATTTAATCAAGGCAAAAGGTGGAGACACTCAACTAACAAATTTAATCAATGCAAAAGGTGGAGACACTCACCCTTCATGTTATGAACACACTTTACTACCTACAATCTATTGGACTCTAGACAACCAACAAAATCTGACGAAAAAAAACATCTTAAGAAAACTTAATGTAATTGGAGATGCAGAATCGTTTAAAATTTTCGGTCTTCTAAGTGCCCCTACTAATAGGAAGGAAAACTGGACTGCTCAAGACCTATTTGATCGCTTGCCACATAGTAATAATGGACTATGTTTAGAAGAATTTATAGATTCAGTCCTCCACTTAATTCGTGGCGGAAGGTCAAATAACAGTAGGAAAAACTACCGAGAAGATCAATTGACGTTCTGGTCATCAGATAGTAGATTACTTAAACTTACAGTAAGTAAGATGGAAGTCTTCAAGAATGGTTCAATAAGGTTTACTATGATACTTCAGGAAATTATAGCCATAGGATTCATAGAAAACGCGCCTAATCTAAAATCAGCTACGCTAGCAACTGCTATAATCCTTGGGAATCGCCTTCAATGGGATGTGTGTGACATATTTCTGCTAATACTTAATTCTGGGGATTTTCAGAATAAGCCACCAAAGGAAAAGAAGAGATTACTTCTAAAACTTCAAAACTCGTACCAGTATATTAAAGAAGATGCTGAAAGTCGTAGAAAAGGTGAAGCTTATGACCAGACAAATGAAGATAGACTTAGAGACTGTTTTGAATCTGAGCATGAAAAAGCACTAATTACAAATAATTTGCAAGAACAAGAGAGCCACAAACAAGTTCTACTTGAGATTGATAGGTATAGTATCGATGAAATCCGATTTGCATTAACTGAGCTTAGTAAGTTGAATAAGATTGTGATGCGTATGATATTGAGAGAGCTAAATTTATACTACTTGAGTTCAGACTAGTTCCCGGTGCAAAACTAAATTTCCAAAAAATAAGGATACGGATTTAAGATGTTTCCAGGAACTAAAACCTTGGTTTTTAGGCTTTATAGAATGAGCTTTCTGAGTTTCGCACCGAGAACTAGACTAGGCAACATAACCGATGATGATTCTCCTTGACCAGGGCTTCGCCCTTAAGGAAGAGGTTCGAGGGAAGAGGGAAGAAGTGAGTTCAGCCACGCATACGGAGATGAGTTTTCTTCCTTCTTCCTTCGTTTCTGACTGCTTAGCATACTGCTTTTTTCTATGACTTGGATTGCTCCCTTTCTTACTAGAGCTATTTTCATAAGTTTGTTTTATAATAATTCATTTATTTAATGTAAGCTAGCTTCCAGTATTTACTTTAGATAAAAACTATGGAAAAAACGTTCGAGACCATTTTTCGGCATAACCTATGGAATTGTTCTGAGTCAGCTTCCGGTTGTGGTTCAACACTCAAAAACACAGAAGAGATTAGAAAACAGTTGCCTGGTTTAGTTAAAAAGCTAGGCGCAAAAACATTTCTGGATCTTGCCTGTGGTGACTTTAATTGGATGAAAGAGATTGACCTCAAAGTCGATACATATTTTGGGGTTGATATAGTTCACAGTATTTGTGAAAACAATAGGCACAATTATGCACAAGATAATAGAGATTTTAGAAGACTAGACTTTACAAAGGACGAACTACTCAAGGCTGACATCATTTTGTGTCGAGATGCATTAGTGCATTTGTCTTTTTACGATATCGGTCAAGCTATTCAAAACATTAAGAAGAGTAGATCTCAATATCTGCTGGTAACAACTTATCCTAACGTTGAAGTGAATTTTGAGATATGTACTGGGGGTTGGAGACCACTAAATTTGCAAAAACCACCCTTTAATTGGCCAGAACCAATCTTTTATATAGAAGATTCTGACGAAATTGGTCTACCGGATTGGGGTAAGCACTTAGGGCTGTGGGAAGTCCAAAAGGTAATGGTTCCTAGTTATGGAACTTATTTATGTTCCGGTTTTGTTGATGTGCCAGGCTCTTATGCTACAGTACTTCCTACACTGTCATGGATAGAAGCTTATCAAGAGATAAGCCCGAAAGTCATTCATGAAGTCGATTAATTGCAAAAAGCAATACTTTTTGCCAAAAATGTTAAATACTGAGAACTGAGGTCGAATCAAACAGTAAATAATTACCAGTGCATAAATCAAGATTTTTTTAGAAAATACTAAAAGCCCTGTGATGACGGGGCTTTTAATAGCTAAGAAATTATTTTTTTAGTTACATCTTGGCAATGAAAAAGCACAAAGATATAACTCAAGCTAATCTTCTTTAGAAGGCTCAGGTTCGGGATCAGGATCAGGAAAAGGATCTTCTGGATTAGGATCATTGCAAATTTCCGCTAATGGAGTCATTTCATCAGCGAATAAAGCTGCAATTTGTTGACTACTCTTACTTGCAAAAGCTGCCTGAGCTGCTTTTGAAAATCCAAGCATATCTGTCAGAATAACTGGCTGTTGGACAAATGCTATCTGCTGTTTGGGATTAGTAGCAATATCGGTCAGAAAATCGAATAAGCTGCTCATAGTGAAATCTCTCTTAACTATTGGAGAATAAATTGAGTACAACCTCCAAGAGTGAATATATTTTATCAGTCAACCCTGGCCCACTCTTCGGCGATCGCTGTTAAAACTTGATTGATCTCTTCGGGATTAACTTTGTCGTATCCTTCTTCGTAAACGCGCTGTGCCAATTTAGCATACATTTCAGAAGGAGACAGATTCAGGTTAGCAGTCAAAGTAGGCTGACTGAGATTAGCAGCTAAAAAACTTGCTGATGGAGGCAGAAACACTTCGCCAATATCTAAAACGATAGGGCGTTTAAAAACGTTGAGATAAGTCTTTAAACTCTTTTCGAGATCAAGATAAGTTAGCTTCCATTGTTCTAAAGCACCTGCTTGGTTCCCATTGATTTCTAATGCTCTGGCTTTTTGCCGATGAATTGCGGCTCGAAAAGCTATGGCCCAAGCATATTTATTATTTAACTCGATCGCTCTACTAAAATCTTTGATTGCTTCGTCGTAGTTGGGCTGTTCTGGTGTACCATCCTCTCCTTTGAGATGCCCAAGAAATCTATATACAGAGCCTCTACGGGCGAAAGCCCAAGTATAGTTGGGATCAAGATCGATAGCTTTATCTAAATAGGTTTTGGCATTCGATAAAAGTATTTTGACTTTTTGCTGATCGTTTCTGGGTCTTTCGGCGATCGCCCACCAAGTATTATTTTCGCCTCGATGTGCCAAAGCCCAAGCATAATTGGGATTTTGTTGAAGTGCTTGATCAAATTTTTCATCTGCTTGTTGGTAATACTCGAACTTTTGGTCGTTTAGACGTTTGAGAGTACCACCGCGGTACGACAGCGTCGCGCCCCAATGAGACCAAGCCCATGCATAACTATCATCTTCTTGAATTGCTTCTTCAAAATACCGTCCTGCCCGTTCAAGTAGGCTATCGATATTATCTTTGATAAATTCGTCCTGGTTGTACCTAGCCAACAGACGAAAACTCTCTCCTTCTCTGGCTTTGGCTATAGCTGCTTTTCTGCCCATTTTTAGGTCTCCTTGGTGTTTGTATTTAGCACTAATCAAGTTCAGAAATTAAGTTTAAAAACTTCGGCAATTTTCGCATTTCCAGCCATGCTATGTCATGACGAGCAAACTCAACCGCTTCTTGATCTAGTGGGATCGCTGTTTGCAGATAGTTCAAAGCTATCTCTATCTGACCCTCAATCGCAGCTAGTCCTCCCAATCGATAGAGAACCATCCCGCGCTCTTGAGTGTCCCGCAAAGTTAATAATAATGCCCGTGCTTTTTCAATATCTAGACTGGCCTTTGCCAATCCTTGCCAACGAGCTTGAAAGATTGCAATGTTATACAAAGCAAAGTGATTATTTGGATCTGCTTGCAAAGCTAACTGACAACAGTTGATCGCTTCGGCGTATCGCCCAACATAACTAAGCAACGAGCCGCGCTCACTCAGCCAATTGTCAAATACTGTCTGATCAAGGGCGATTGCTCGATCAAAATCAACTAATGCTTCCTCATACCGTCTTAATAGATCATAGATACGCGCTCGATAAGCAATTGCCCAAGCATAATTAGGGTTAAGGTCAATTGCTCGGCTAAAATCTGCCAAAGCTTTTTGGTAATAATGCTTTCCCATGCAGCGGTAAGTTACGCCCCGATGAGCAAATGCCCAAATATAGTCAGGCTGTAATTCCAGAGATTGGTTAAAATCAGCGATCGCTTGGGGATAGTATTTCATCTGTCGATAAACTTCTCCCCGGTGGGCAATTGCCCAGGTATAGTTAGCATTTTGAGCGATCGCTTGGTTAAAATATGTCAAAGCTTGTTCATACTGTTTAGCCAAACGGTAGGCTTCTCCTTGATGAGCGATCGCCTCAGTATTATCGAGATTGTGTTTGATTGATTGATTAAGGCGATCAAGGGTTTCCCCGTAACTTTTCAAGTTCATCCTCCTTCATAAGTTAACGATTGAAAACGTGGATAATCGCGTAGATTCAACCAAGCTAAGTCCCGGCGTGCTAATTCCAGCGGTTCATTATCCAAAGCAATAGCTTGTTGAAGATAGTTAAAGGCTTGCTCTGCATCACCTTCAAGAGCAGCTAAACCCCCCAATCTGTAAATAACGCCAGCATTTCTTGACTGTTTGGCTATTGCTTTTAAGATATTTCGGGTTGTTTTTATTTCTACTTGTGCTGCTGCTAGACCCTGCAAGTGGGTTTTAATGACAGCAAGAGTATATAAGGTAATATAATCAGTTGGGTTTTGCTGCAATCCTTGCTCACAGCCAGAAATTGCCTCAGAGTGTCGCCCTAAATAACTAAGTAGTAGCCCGCGCTCACCAGGCCAATAAGGAATAATAGTTTCGTCAAAAGCGATCGCTCGATCAAAATCGACTAATGCTTCTTCATGGCGCTCCATTTTGATATAAAGGTTAACCCGGTAAACTAGCGCCCAAGGATAGTTAGGTTGTAATTTGATGGCTTGGTTAATATCAACTAAGGCATCTTGGTAATACTTTAATTTATAGTGGCTTGCTCCTCGGTGTGCCAATGTCCAGGCATGTCTGGGTTTAAGGGTAAGAGAACGGCTAAAATCAGCTAGGGCTTTTTCGTAGCGTTTCATTTGCCGATATGTTTCCCCCCGGTGAGCGATCGCCCAAGCATAGTTGGGGTTAAGCTCAATGGCACAATTAAAATTAACTAGAGCTGCTTCCAAATACCCCATCAGCCGACAGGTTTCACCTTCATGAGCCAAAACCTTAGCATCATTGAATTTCTGTTCAATCGCTCGGTCGATGTTAGCCAAAGTTTTTTGATAGTACTCCATCCGTTGACTTGCTCTGTTGTAGTTTCTTTGGCAAAAGACATACCCAAACGGGTCATCATTTCACAATCTAAAGTTACTGGGGGTTGAGGCGGAACATAAAGCGTGGAAATTGGTGTAACATCGGCTTCTGGCAGTCTAAACAAAGGAATCCGTTGGATTGTTGGTTCACAAACTGGATAATAAACTGCTGCTTGGTAAACAATCACTTCATGGTCAAAACTATAGTGTGTTGCCAAAACCTCGGCTAACACTGTCAGTCCATGCAAATGTTCTCCTTCTTTGTAAAAACCAAGATTACCGACCATTGCAATCTGCCACAGAATTAAAGCGCTAGTAGGATCAAATCTGCGATGTCGGATCAAAAAATCTGTGGCTTCAAAACTCTGACAACCATTACGTCCGGGATCAAGACCAAGATCAGCATATAAACAATCTTCGGCAGAAATTCCAGGGAGCATTTGTGCCGTGAAACCTTCACTACGTGCTTGTTTAATTGCTTGATGTGCTGGATCGGCAAAGACACCTGGATGTCCGTAAAAAACCACACAAACATTTAACCCCTGACGAACTCCAAGCAGCATTCTTTCGACCATTTCACTATAGGTCTTTTTACGCCGCTGATAGTTGGTATTGTAAGGTAGGGCTTCTGCCGTAGGATTGAGCGATCGCAGCCATTTTGCTGTGATTGGGTCAGCTACAGCAAAAAAAACCTTATCAGCCTGCTCAATCCAAGCTTTCGCAGCTAAAGTCAGATGACCTACTAATTGAATACCCGTACCAACAATAATTAAAGAACCTACTTTCAAATTTAAATTCCTCCTCACTTTAAGAAGGTTTTGCTCTGTTATGGGTTCTTCTTATCCCCATAAATTAAAAGTCTCTAAAATAGATCAACTTTTTCTGATTCCGCAACCGATAATTATTGATCAAATCAATTAATTTTTCATAATATTTGGAATGTTGAAGGTTTCCAACTTAAGCTAATATTAGCTTTTGATTAGATATTCATAAACAGACTTTAAATCAACTTTTATAGAAGATTATGTCTAGAATATTATATCTAAGCTACAGGTACAAATAACTGATTATGGTGAAAAATCAGCAAATACTCAGTTGACTTAATTACAGTTAATCATACCGTTACTGGATTATTGCACAATACGAGAATATACAAAAGATACATTTTTTTATATTCTATTTAATATGAGATTAATTAGAGTTTTAAATAATTTGAATATGAGGTTTTCTATGAGGTTTTATATGAGGTGTGTCTAGTTAATAAGATTAATAATGTGATATTGATAAATGGACAGTGGTAGTGATGCTCTAGATTGCGGAATATATTTTCATCTGCTATAGTTGTACAATAAATAGTACAACTATGAACCGATGAAAGTGGTGACTTTTAGCGAAGCGAGAAGTAATCTCAAGACTGTTTTAGACCAAGTGGTGGAAGATGTCGACTACACCATCATTACTAGAAGAGATGCGGAGGATGCTGTAGTGATGTCGCTAGAGTTATTTAATAGTTTGCTAGAGACTGTCCATTTACTCAAGTCTCCTGCCAATGCTGCTCATTTAGAGCGTTCTATTGCTCAGTTCAAGCAGGGGAAAGTGGTAGGGCAAAATTTGTTGAATGACTAGAAAGTTAGCATGGACAGATGAAGCTTGGAATGATTATCTATATTGGCAAGGGCAAGACAAGAAAATATTAAAACGAATTAACAAGCTAATTGAGGCAACAATCCAATTACCGTTTGAGGGAATTGGAAAACCAGAACTACTGAGGGAGAATTTGGCTGGTTTTTGGTCGCGGCGAATCGATGATACGAACCGCTTAGTATATGCAGTAAATGACGAATATCTAACAATTATTTCTTGTCGATACCATTATTTTGATTGAAAGCGGCGGTAAACTCCATCCCTTCATGGGGCATTGGGTATTGGTAACTTCTTCCACATTCCCTTTTGGGTAAAGTTTTTCATATTTGTCTATTTTCAGGGAAGAAATCTCGCTGAAAATAGTGTCTATATAACTGACAACTAAGTGTAGCTTTATTATTAGCTAATTTAATTAATCCCATACTGCTTAACTTGTATGCAATGATGGGTTCTAATAATACAGGTTCAGTAGTACTGATGACAGCACCAAGAGCGATCGCTAATTCTGGCTGTTTTTGCAAAGTTGCCCAATGACGTTGTAAGTGATGCACATAAATTCCAGTCGATGTCGGTGCAGTTTCCAGTAATTGCAGCAATGTTATTTCCCCGCGATTCAGGTGATATAATGCTATATTTACCAATGCAGGATGTCCTCCAACCATATCCATAAGTTGTTGAGCTTCCTTGCCATCAGTCCAGTCAAGTCCGTAGCGCTGGGCTAACTGCTGTACCTGTTCTAAACTAAAGCAAGTTAACTGAACTGGTAAACCGACATTAAAAGGCGATTGCTGAAGTTGCAGCGGCACATAAATTTCAGTTGAGTGGACTATAATTAGACGCAGTTTTTGCCAGACAGGCAATCTCTTGGCTTCTTCATACCAAGAACGCAGCAGGGGTAAGAAGTCCTTGGCTACTTGAGGATACTCAAAAATGTGGTGCGCCTCATCCAACACCAAAACTAAAGGAGAATCAATCTGCTCTAGTAGACAGTTGCGGAAGTATAGACTACAGCTGACTTTGCTACCAATATCTTCATCCCAATAATCATCAAGTTTTGCATCAAAATCAAGTTGACTAGCGACGTTCGCACATAGCCAACGCAAAAAACGATTCAAATTGCTCAATATTGCTTGGTCAGTTTGCTCTAGATTGAGGCTAACAGTATAGTAGCCATGACGCTCGGCATAATCTAGAGTTCTGAGAATGAGTGAGGTTTTACCCATTTCTCTAGGAGCTTTAATACGTACTAAAGCTCCTGGCTTTTTAATTTCTGCATATACCTGATCATCAACTAAAGAGCGTTTCAGATAAAATGAGGAATTTAGTGGAACTGAACCACTGGGATAGCGAGGTGAAGACTCTTGGTTAGTATCTGAAGGAAATTCTATAAGTTCTTTTTGGATGTTGATGACTGATACTGTTTGAGAAGTAGCATAAGACTCCAGTAACAGACGACAGTTTTTTTTATTAATGCGTTGACCAATTAGTGCAAATAGGCGTTGAAACAGCTCTGGAGCAACTACATTTGTCAAGTATCCAGTACTGTAGCTACCTTCCTCAGCAATTTTACTATAGGTTTTATAGTGCCAGATACCTCGAATAATTAGAACTTCTGCGGAATTGAGGGGGCGACTTTGAGTTTCCCGCAGTTTTTGATTCACAATCCTAATGAGAGAATCAAGGTTCATAGAGGCTCAAAGCTCATCTTATACCTACAAATTGACCTGTCCATAACCAAAATACCGTTTTTTGGCATGAAACTGAGCATCAATCTATGTATGAAAAGAGAAGATTTGAACAACAAGATCCCCGACTTCTTAAAGAGTTGGAGATCTTAGCCTCTCAATTTTAATTTGTGATGCGAGGTTGGAACGCCTATTCCAGTAATATAGGTGATCATCAAGAAGTTTTAATAAATAGATCATGTCTTCATCTCCTTTGACACTGAATCTAATTGAGGGTTCTGTTTCCTTTAGTTTTTCACCCCAAGCTGCACGGGAATTAAAAACCGCTATAAATCAATTGATGGAGCGACTCAAAGCTGTCGCTGCTAAACCAACACCTGGTGGTGGTAAAGCGACTCCTCAACCTCCTTTAGAATACCGCTACACTGGTGAAGTGTTTTTAGAAGTTTTCTGCAATCCTAATATCTGGCCTACTCCCTTTGCAGCCAAAGTCTTACTTACTGTCCGGGATGTCAGCATTCGTTTGACTACAGAAGCTGAACTTACACGGATTATTGAAGATATTAATCAGTACTTAGAGCAAGTAGGATAACAACTCTGTTTTTGGGCATGGGGCATGGGGCATGGGGGAGGCAGTGCGGTCTTGGGGTCTCCCCAAGTAGAGCAACTGCCGTCATGGGGCATGGAAAAGAAGTTATCAGTTATCACTTGTTGAAGTCTACGCCTTGAGCTTTGATTTCGACTAGAGCAACTGCCGTCATGGGGCATGGAAAAGAAGTTATCAGTTATCACTGTTAATTGTTAACTGTTCACTAATTTAACCACCTATGAAGGGATGGAGTTTCTCACCGCTTTCGATGAGGTAGTGCTAAAAAAAATCACCTCTGAAAAACTACCGGAGCAGTTCAATATAAGGAACTGCTCCGGCCAGTAAATCTACATAGGATATTCAACTAATAACATTAGATTTACACAACTGCTTGTTCAATGTTTCGGCTAACTTGAAAAGTTGTATAAATCCTATTTTAATGCTTTTGCATCAATGGAAAATAGAAGATTCTGGATGGGGAAATACTGAAATCACAACTATAGATTACACCTCAAATCGGGTATTGAATATTTCTTGTCAAATCTAAACGTTTAAAAGAAACTCCCAATCCAAAAATCATCAAGTGAATTAGTCGTTGTCCCATTGTTCACGACCAATTAAATCGCCGATGCGATCGCGTAGTAAAAAGTCACATTTCTCTAACTCACATTCAACGCAAACCCACTCTCTTGCTGGGATGTATTGGCAGAGCGTATATATTGGCTGTTGTCTGCTGACCATTCCCCTTTCCACCAGACGACGAGCTTCATCTTGAATTACGTCCAGAGAATAGTAGTTGATAGAAGGCACCGTATTCACACTCATGGTTTTTACTCACAAATTTACACGTAGATAGTGTTCCCAAGAATTACTGGGAACAAACATGACAAGGATTAGACTTGTGGCTAGGGTTTTGTAGTTTGCTATACGGAACTATTTCCATTTTGACGCTACACATCCTAAAATTATCCTAAGAAATGTTAAGAATGTCAACATTTCCTGACATATTGCCTAAATGTGGTTCATCTTGTCATATCGGTGGTAATTAACTTAACCCGCCAATAAAGTTATTTATTTTGCATTTAAAAAGTCTCAAAGCTTTGCTATAACTACTTTCAAGCATGATTGGATAAGTGAAAATATTTCAGCAGGTAGATTGTTAATGTACTAAATCATCACTGTAGAACCAAGCTTTATAAGCTTGGTATTTGTGCATCGTTGAACAACATGGAGATTTGTGCCAGAAGCAACGGTATAAAGCGTTGCCAAACACCAGGGCTACCGTACACTAGAAAAACTTGTAATGCACCATCTGTTAATCATTTCTTAAAAACATCTGTGATTATTGGTTAATTGCTGCACAGTAAACAAACAGGCTGCTTTAAGTAAGCATCTGTGAAACAAGGGGATGATGTGCCTTTAGAGTAGCAGTAACTTACGTAAAGCGATCGCCAAATTGCCTATCTGAGTCATAGCTAGGGCGCAAGTTGGCTCTGATATCTGCTGCTTTAGCCATAAATTAAGTAAATCATTACTGTAAGTAAGTCGGTGCAATAAAACCAAACTATGTAACGAAAAGTAAATAAGGCTCAAACTCTTTCTCCCCCTGCTCCCGGTCACTGAGCGTAGCCGTTCGACGGAGTCGTTCCCGAAGGGTAGGGATGCCCCCTGCCTTATTCCAACAGTAATTATTTACGCCGACCTACTTAGTAGGTTATGACATACCTATTTTTCCGACAAATTACTGATGATAGTTCTAAATTTATCCGCTGAACCCAAAGAATAATCCCTTAATTTAAAGTCACCAAAAGGCTTATTTTCTAACCTATCTCTGAGGGCTTCATCTAGAATTACATTTGCCGATTGTTTTTTAACACCAATCAAAATAACACTTCTTTGGTATGCGGTTGCTTCTTGATTTGTCTGACAATTACTACGTTGAAATCTGCCCAGATTTAATAAGCGATAACCTTTGACACTGGGTGTATTGCTAAACAACTTTTTTGCTAAAACTTGAATTTGTTTGGAACGCTCAAAGGCTCTGCGTTGTTCAACCTCTACATTACCTTCACAAGAAGCCATGCCTACAGAAATAATCTCACTAGGATTTTTCATAATTTTCTGTATTCCTTCTTGTTCTAAATTTAATTTTAAAACTTCTAGACTAATAACTTGATCGTTATATTTTATTTGAAAATTGCTGCCTACAAGCCATTTATACTCTACTGATAAAACAGCGATATTAAATTTAGCAATTCTACCTTGATTGTCTCTACCTTCCTCGTAGGGAAAATAATCAATTTTGCCTTTTCTTTGGGGAAATTGTCCTTGGCTTGGTAATGCTACAAATTTAGGATAACCCGTTGCAAAGGCGATCGCATTCAGTAACCCTAATGATACCAGCATTGCTGCAAACAAAGCTGTCAGAGGCACTTCTTTTGACTGCTTTGCTGATGGTGGTAAAGATGTATGAAGTTTTGTCTGGGATATTTGTTTAATTTGAGACTGTTGCTGTGCAGTTTCTTGAGCTGTTGGATGACTGCGCCGTTTTTGAAGCCACTGTTCTGAGTCGAAGCTGTCGATTTTTGCCATTGCAATGCAATGTAATACCAAACCATTTCTAGTTCGATATTGAAAATAACTATCGATTTGAGGAACATCAGCTTGTTGTCGAAACAGTTCTACTGCTTTAGCATCGTTTGATAAATCCTCATGAAGTACCTTGAGGATTTTCGATGTACTGTGTTCGTGTATCTCATAAACTTTGCCAAAGCCAGTTTTGTCACTTAACAAACGTATTACCCGATAACGGCCTAGCAATTCCAACTGAGAACCACAACTTTTACAGAAGCGGTCTTTGTCATTTTCAGAGTAATAGGGTTGAGGACAAGCTGGATTTATACAAAGGCACATAACTGACTGAATCTGTGGTAAAACTTAGCACAGGCTCATCTCATTCTGGTGTTTGCGTCGAATGAGCATGAGATAGATTCACCTATACTCTTCTGCTAAGAAAGCTGACACAGTCCGGTTAAATGCTTCAGGATTGCTCAAAAAAGGCCAATGATTGCCGGGAACTTGGCACAAATGTAAATTTTTCAAATAGGTTTTGTAAGGTTGGAGTTGCCAATCTTGACGGTTAACCCCTTTTTCTGGCTGAATGAACAAAGTAGGAGTATCAAGGAAAGTTGTCAAACCCGGTACTTGCATTACTTCCTCAAAAATTTGATCGCGGGCTGCTAAAGTAAACTTACTACCCCAGCTACCATCAGCTTTTTGTTCAATTCCGGCTTGAAAAACTTGCTGCTGTAAAGTAGTCCATCCTTGATATTGGCTTAACTGGCGTATTTGTTGTTCTGCTTCTTCGTAACTAGCAAATGGCCCCATACCTTTGAGAAAAGGCAAGACTCGGTATAAAAAGGGAAATGTGAACTTGAAGAAACTGGGCATTTTCCAGATGAAAATCGGATCAACCAGAACCATACTCCGCAAACGTTCTGGACTTTTTCTTGCCCAAATAGCAGCTAATTTCCCCGTCCAAGAGTGACTAACAACATGAGCAGAAGTCCATCCCAAATGATCCATGAGTGCTTCTAAATCTGCGATCGCACTATCAAAGCTATAATCTTGATCTGGCTTGCTGCTTTCGCCATGACCGCGCATGTCTGGGGCAATAATGTGATAATCTGCTGCCAAGTAATCACCTAAGCTAGACCAAACAAGGGCGTTGTCGGCTAAACCATGCAACAGCAATAAAGGTACTTGACCTTGCTGCCACTCTAAATAAGAAAGTTGAATATCAGGCTGGGATAAAACTTGACGTAAAGGCATCAGAAGACATCCATCTGGAGATAGACAAACTGTTAAGCATTTAATTTGCACATTGAGGTCGCAGGGGGGCAGGGAGCAGGGGAGAGGATTTGCAGCTTTTATTACCATGAACATGGTGCAATTTAAATGATGATTAACTTAGCTTGGCGCTTATATGGTACTGTAAAAGCCTTCTTTCAAGTTATGACTTTTTCTACAGAAACGTTGAATGTCAATAAAAGCCTGATACAAACCAAACGATTAAGATTTACGACTTTCACGCCGCCACTTTTCCCGCATCAGGCGAATTTCATCAAAGGTGTAGCTTTCACCCAGTTGTTCTTTAATTGGAGTCAATGAAATATCACCAAGCACTTCTAAAACTTGCCAAATTTTTTGTTGATGTTCTAATGGTATTAACTGATTAAAATCTACAGGTTGATTTTTCTCAATTAATTTTGCGAGGTGATTAAAAACTGTCGAGGGGCTGAGATTGCGTTTTTGGGCAATTTCGGCAATATTCAAACCTTGTTGATGCAATTTTAAGGTTGTCAA
This sequence comes from Halotia branconii CENA392, assembly GCF_029953635.1. Classification (NCBI taxonomy): domain Bacteria; kingdom Bacillati; phylum Cyanobacteriota; class Cyanophyceae; order Nostocales; family Nodulariaceae; genus Halotia; species Halotia branconii. The sequence continues at coordinate 3,954,733 of NZ_CP124543.1, forward strand.
TTCGGTGTCAGTAGGTAAATTTTTAAAGGCTGTATCACTATCTGATTGTTCTGGTATGCCTTGTTCTTGGCGATAGGCTTTGATTTCTGCCAGGAACTTTTTACCATACTGAGCAAGTTTATGACTACCTACGCCAGAAAGTTTAGCAAACTCAGTTAAAGTTTGAGGTTGTACTTGCGCCATGAGTTTCAGCGTCGAATCGGGAAAGACAACATACGGTGGTACAGATTGTTGATCAGCTAGTTGTTTGCGGAGCGATCGCAAATTTTGCAATAATACTTCTGCGGCAACAGCTTTTTCACTTCCTTCTTCCCAAGTAATTTTTTGGGCGATGGGAACCGCAATTGCCACTGTACGCTGACGCTTCATGACTTCCCAACTTAAGGCGTTCAGTTTCAAAACAGAGTAACCATCATTAGTTTGTTCTAGCAGACCTTGGTGCAAAAGCGATCGCCCCAGCATTCGCCACTCATCTAAACCTCTATCTTTACCAATACCGTAGGTAGAAAGTTTATCGTGTTCGTATTGAGTAACTTTCTGGTTTTTTGCACCCCGCAACACATCAATAATGTGCAACATCCCAAATCTTTCTTTACAACGCGCCACACAAGATAAAAACTTCATGGCTTCAATTGTCCAATCTTGCATGGGTTTGGGATGACGGCAATTATCACAGTTGCCACAATTACCCGAAAAACGTTCGCCAAAATAACCTAATTGAATTGTACGGCGGCAATCTGTACCTTCAGCATAATCAATTACCTGCCGTAGTTGTTGTTTAGCAATCAATTGTTCTTGAGGATCAGTTTTTTGATTAATACTCCATTCAATAGTTTTAATATCACTAAAACTAAAAAATAATGTACAACGTGAGGGTTCGCTATCTCTTCCTGCCCTCCCAGATTCTTGATAATAACTTTCTAAATTACGTGGTAAATCAAAGTGAACAACTAACCGCACATCAGGTTTATTAATTCCCATCCCGAAGGCAATTGTTGCCACCATCACGCGGACATCATCTCGAATAAATCGAGTTTGATTTGTGGAACGTTCTGCATCAGTTAATCCGGCATGATAAGACAAAGCCGAAATCTGATCATTTTGTAGTTTAAAGGTGAGTTCATCAACCTTTTTACGAGTTAAGCAATAAATAATTGCCGAACCATCAATTTCTCTAATTAATTCTAATAGTTCAGTATAAGCATATTTAGTTTTAGAACGAACTTCGTAATATAAGTTTTGGCGGTTGAAGCTGGCAATGTGGATACTAGGTTGCTTTAATCCTAATTGTTGGATAATATCACCACGGACACGATCTGTTGCTGTGGCTGTGAGGGCGATAGTAGGAACATTAGGATAGCGTTTCCGTAATGATTTTAACTGGCGATATTCTGGGCGAAAGTCATGCCCCCATTCGGAAACACAGTGTGCTTCGTCAATCGCAAAGGTAGAAATACCAATTTCGTGATTTACTAAATCTAAAAATGGCAAAAATCTTTCACTTAAAAGACGTTCTGGGGCGACGTAGACTAATTTAACTTTACCTTTAAGAATAGCTTCTTCACGCGATCGCACTTGATAAGCATTCAGACTGCTATTGAGAAATGTGGCGCTAATATTATTATTTCGCAGCGCTTCCACTTGGTCTTGCATTAAAGCAATTAGTGGCGACACCACCACCGTTAAACCTTTTTTGATTAGTGCTGGTAATTGAAAACACAGAGACTTTCCTCCACCCGTAGGCATTACAACCAGTAAATCTCGATTTTGCAGCGCATCTTCGATAATTTGTCGTTGTCCAGGGCGGAATTGATCGTAACCGAAGTTATATTTTAGCGCTTGTTCGAGATGAGGATACTGAAGCATAGCGATCGCTTTTTGAGAGGCGTTCTGTGTAAATAGTTATAACAGCATTATAAAAAACTCCACCCACAAGGGGATAGAGTTTGGTCAATGGTTAGTGGTCAGTGGTCAGTCAACTAACAACTGACCCGCATAGCGTAAATCAAACAGTCACTATATAAGGCGAGTTAATCGCCGCTACACGATTGGCATCAACCAAAGCTTGATATACCATTACTGCTACCTCAGCGCGTGTAGCATCGCGGGTAGGGTTAAGTTGCTTGAGATTTGGATAATTAACAATAATCTGCTTACCGATAGCTTTTGCGACCTCATCTTTAGCATAATCAGGAATCTTTGCTTGGTCATCAAAAGCCTTAATGGCAGTTGCAACATTGCTAGATAATCCTAAGCCGATACCGTTTATCAAAGAGACAATTACTTGTACACGCTCGATATTTTTGTTTGGGGCAAAGGTATTATCAGGAAAGCCAGAGAGAAACTGTCCTTGATATGCTTGTTCAATTACTTTAGATGCCCAAAAACTATCTGCTACATCTTTGAATTTAATTGCAGCACGTTTAACGGGTGGATTAAAAGCCTTTACTAATAAAGCTGCAAACTGCGCCCGTGTCATTGTAGCATCGGGTCTAAATGTGCGATCGGGAAAACCGCTGACTATTCCTTGTTTGACTAATTCTCGAATAAATACAGATGCCCAATGATTACCAATGTCACTTAAGTCGATAGGACTAGGTGTGGGGGTTGGTGCAGGTATAGGAGTCGGTGTCGGGGTTGGCGTTGGTACAGGTATGGGAGTCGGTGTCGGTGTTGGTGTTGGTGCAGGTATAGGAGTTGGTGTCGGCGTTGGGGTTGGGGTTGGAACCTGATTATCTGCAAACTCTACGTTACCCGTAACCTTAGCCGGATTGATTTGATTGCCTATTGAAATTAGTTTGTTGGAACTGGCATTCTGCACATCAAATTTACCGTTATTACGTAAAATATTCCCACCTGGGTTATTGATGCTGCCAATGTCTGGTAACGCATTGGCAATTATCGTAAGACCATCATCAGTGTTATTTTCACTAAGATTGTTACGCAATACAGGACGCGCACTACCAGAAATGATTATTCCAGAACGGTTTTCAGAAATTTTGTTGTCTATTAGTGTGGGTGATGCTGTATCACTAATAGCAATACCATAACCTGTTTTATAGCAAGTATTACCTTGAATTTTACCTTGGGAATTTTTAGCGATCGCAATCCCATTTGCAGCATTCTCGCTGAACACGTTACCCAAAATAATTGGATTAGCATCGCCTGTAGTAAAGACTCCCTCACGTTTGCACTGGGTAAAGGTGCAATTAGCAACGGTAGGAGATGTTGATTCCACCCAGACACCACTACCCCGACTCGCTAAATTAGTAACTGTCACTCCTCGAAGTTCGGCGTTATCTTGCAAGACGAAGGTGACATTTTGACCAGCAAAGGTGCGGCTGAGGTAACTACCACTGCCTTCGATCAAAATACTGCTACCCTTGTTGATTTCGTTGCCAACCACCATTACTTCAGATGGAACTGTCAGAGGAAAAACTTCCCCACTAGCGGCATTGTAATTACCAGTTGCAAGTTGAATCTTGGTATCGCTTGTGGCAACCTTGAGGGCTTGAGTGATTGTTTTAAATGGGGCTTGTTGATTACCAGCATTAGTATCACTGCCTATTGCTGGATTTACGTAAAAAAGCTGTGGCATATTTATACTGTCAAAAAATACATTGCCATCCTAAGCGCTAACCTTTAAAATCGGTAGCGATCGCAACATTTTAATTTGCAAAAATAACTACCACAGTCACCCAGCACATTCCAGAAGACTGAGAAGAAGGCGGCTTTGCGGGAAACTCCCCACTCCTGCCAAAGTAATCATCTCTTTGATGATGTTTGAAGTTTACCAAATAAAGTAAAAAGCGCGATCGCTCGACCTTTAAGCTTGGTGATTCAACTTCTGAACTCGAAAGTTGAACTTTGGAAGCTGAATGATGCAGTAAAAAGCGCGATCGCTCGACCTTTAAGCTTGGTGATTCAACTTCTGAACTCGAAAGTTGGACTTTGGAAGACGAATGATGCAGTAAAAAGCGCGATCGCTTCACCTTTGAGCTTGGTGATTCAACTTCTGAACTCGAAAGTTGAACTTTGGAAGATGAATGATGCAGTAAAAAGCGCGATCGCTTCACCTTTAAGCTTGGTGATTCAACTTCTGAACTCGAAAGTTGGACTTTGGAAGCTGAATAGTTATACCATTTCACGAAATTATTGATACAAATTACTTTTCTTACTCCCCCTGCCTCCGGTCACTGAGTTTCGACTACGCTCAACTGCCGCGTAGCCGAAGTGCTGCTTCCCCTGCTTGCCCAAATGTATCAACTTTAAAGTGAAACGGTATTAATGGTGCGATCATCAACATTCTTTGATAATGAGTATGTACAACCTGTTAAAACATCAATTAAGCAACCACATGTTTACAGACACATCAAACTCTGTTGCCTTTTCTGCTTCTCCTGTGGAGATTTACGATGTTGTAGTGGTTGGCGCTGGCCCGATTGGGCTAGCAACTGCTATTGGCTTACGCAAGCGTGGTATTGAAAACATTCTTGTTATTGATCAAACTCGTGCCTTTCGTCAGGTTGGTCAGGTTTTGGATCTTCTCCCCAACGGATTAAAAGCCATCAAACATCTAGATCCTAATGCTTACGAAGAAGTCAAAAAAAGTGCTATTAATTTCTTGAAAAATACACAGCCTCATCATGAAAAATCTGTCAGTAAAGCTCCAGATAAAACCCCTCCCAAAACTTCACGCCAATGGGTTTATAAAAACTTGCATGGGCAGAAACTTCGGTCAATTCCTCTAGATTTCGACGACTGGTTTCGAGATTATGGTGAGGGTCGAGTATCAATTTTTTGGTATGTTTTGCAAACAACATTAAGACACTTACTTCCCCCAGACAAAGTAAAAGCTAATCACCGTTGCATCAACGTTGTCAATGAGCCAGAAAATTGTTGTGTTCGCATAGACTGTGTATCTGATACAACGATGGAAGCTAATCCTTATGCATATTGGGTTGATAGGCAGCAACAAAATGATATACAGTCTCAGATGTTAGATACTGCTCCTCAAGAATCAGCGACAAAATCGTTTCGAGCTAAGTTAGTTGTTGCAGCAGATGGAATCAATTCTACAGTTCGTAAAATACTTTATACAGATAGTCCATCTCATGATTTTGCCAAACCTGAATATTCTGGATTTGCAGCAATAGCTTGTAGAGAAATAGCCGATATCTCAAATAATTTGCAAACAGAAATTAAAGAAAAATTCTTTCCAGATTCATCAGTTGTTACCGTCAGTAATGATGAAATATCCACAAATCCTGATTGTACACAAGATACAAGAATGATGTTATTTCGTAGACAAGATAACCAACTGGGATATCTTCTACATTTGACTTTGCCTTTAGATGTTTTACAAGGTAAATCTGGCAATTCCTTAACTCAATTAGCCTTGCAGGAACTAAAAAAAGCAAACTTCCCCAATATACTCAAGCAATTGGTGAGTGTATCTCCTGCTGCCACAATAGAGCAGCGTCCATATTATATTCACCGTGCTGTCACTCAATCAGCCTGGAGTGCAGGACGAATTGTGTTAGTTGGTGATGCAGCTCATGGAATGCCTCCTTTCATGGCTCAAGGAGCTAATCAAGGATTGGAAGATGCCTTGGTAATTGCAACACTGATTGCTAAAATTGCAGAATCAAATAACTGGGATGACATACCAACTTTAACGAAAGCCTTCAAGAAATATGAGCATCTTCGTCGCCCAGTCATGGCTTATGTGCAACAGGTAACACTAAAACGGTTTCCTTATTCGTCAGACAAAGATTGGCAAGAGTATGGCAAACAAGTGTATTGCCGAAATTTTGATCAAATGCTAGAAGCTTTAATGTAAAAGAGACTAGAGACTAGGGACTAGGGACTAGAGTGGTGTATTTCATCCAAATGAAAACCGCCATAGTAACTGATAACTGATAACTGATAACTGATAACTGATAACTGAAATGAGTAATCAACTTCAAGACTACAATCCTAGCGGCATAGGTGAAATCAATGGCAACCTTTTAGGCTTGCCGTTTGATTACGAATCTGCAAATTTGATTGTTTTTGGTATGCCCTGGGAAGTTACTGTTTCCTATGGCGCAGGTACAGCCAACGGTCCCCAACGGGTTTTGGATGCTTCAACTCAACTAGATTTATTTGATTTCGATCATCCTGATGGCTGGAAACAAGGGATTTTTATGGTAGAAATTCCCCAGGATATTTTAGAGAAAAATATATACTACCGCGCCTTAGCAGCAAAAATTATTGAACGCTTAGGACAAGGTCAACCACTCACAGCAACACCAGATTTGACACCTGTCCTTAGAGAAATTAATCAAGCTGGTCAACAGGTAAATCAATGGTTGTTTGCCCAGTGCCAAGAAGCAATGAACAAGGGCAAGCGAGTTGCTGTCATTGGTGGCGACCACAGTTCACCATTGGGTTATTTACAAGCATTAGCAGCGAAATACACCGATTTTGGAATTTTGCACATCGACGCTCACGCAGATTTACGTGATGCCTATGAAGAATTTGAATTTTCTCATGCGTCTATTATGTTTAATGCAATGAAACTACCGCAAATTTCGCGGTTAGTGCAGGTCGGTTTGCGTGATATTTGTCATGATGAAGTGCAAATAATTGACCAATCTCATGGCCGCATTGTTGCTTACTACGATCCAGCTATTAAACAAAAACTTTACTCTGGCACGACTTGGATTGATTTGTGTCGAGAAATAATCAGTCATTTACCTGAATACGTTTACATCAGCTTTGATGTAGATGGTCTTGATCCTAAACTCTGTTCGAGTACAGGTACTCCTGTTCCTGGTGGACTGGAGTTAGAACAAGCTTTTTGTCTGTTTAGAGAATTGGTCAAGAGTAGTAAAAAAATTATTGGTTTTGATGTCTGCGAAGTTGGTGATGCTGAGTGGGATGGTAATGTAGGTGCGCGGATTGTTTATAAGTTAGCAAATTTGATGGATTTATCTCAGCGACAATCTACGACGGCATAATCGCTGACGATATTTTGTCATCTGTATAAACCTGTAATACTTTATATTTATGAATCAGCTAAGTAAGTCGGTGAAATAAAACCAAACTATGTGAATAAAAGTAAATAAGGCTCAAACTCTTTCTCACCCTGCCCCCTGCCCCCTGCCCCCTGCCCCCTGCTTATCTCAACGATAATTATTGACATCGACCTACTTAACCGACTCCTTAGCTTGCGGTTGGGCGCGGACTTCATTCGGACAGGGACGGCCTTGTTCAACGTCAGCAATATTAGCAAAAGTTGTCTCTGCAATATTTTGGAGAGCTTCTTCTGTAAAAAAGGCTTGGTGTCCAGTAATCAAGACGTTAGGAAAAGTTGTCAAGCGTTGAAAAACATCATCTTGAATAATTTCACCAGACAAATCTTCAAAGAATAAGTCTGATTCTTGCTCGTAAACATCCACACCCAAAGAGCCTATCTGGCAGGATTTGAGTCCTTCAATTACAGCTTGGGTATCTATTAGCGCTCCGCGACTGGTGTTAATTAACATTACCCGTGGCTTCATTTGTTTTATCGCTTCGGCGTTGATTAAATGATGAGTCTCAGGAGTTAGAGGACAATGCAAAGAAATGATATCAGAGTTGGCAAATAGTTCAGGTAGTTCTACATATTTCCCCCCCATTGCCTCTAATTCTGAGTTGCGGTAGACATCATAAGCTAGTATGTGACAACCAAACCCTTTCATAATCTGTCCTAAAATCAGACCGATTTTTCCAGTACCGATAATCCCCACTGTGCGACCATTGAGATTAAATCCCAAAAGTCCTGCGAGGGAGAAATTACCTTCTCGGACACGGTTATAGGCTCGATGAATGTTGCGATTGAGGCTCAAAATTAACCCAACAGTATGTTCTGCTACTCCATAAGGTGAGTATGCAGGAACACGGACAACAGTAATTCCTAAGTCTGCTGCGGCTTGTAAATCTACATTGTTGAACCCTGCACAGCGGAGAACAACTAAACGCGTTCCCCTAGAGGCCAGAATCTCTAAGGTTGAGGCATTAACTTGGTCATGTACAAATACGCAAACTGCTGGAAATTCGGCGGCTAAGATAGCAGTATCATGATTCAGTCGGGGTTCAAAGAAGACCAACTCATGTTGGTTGGGAGAATTTGCAGCTGACAAAAACTGCCGGTCATAGGCTTTTGTACTGAATACTGCGACTTTCATGCAAAACCTTGGGCTGAAACTGCATATTTTCTTATATATAATAGCTTGCGGATTTAAAGGTGCGTTAACGTCAGTTTTGCCGCTAGGCATCGCTCTTTCTCTAACTGCCAGCCATAGCTACCATTATTTGAGAATCTCACGACTAAAGCAAAACTTGAGGATTTAGCAGACTACACTTCTGTTTGCAGAAATTTTCGCTGATAGCGAGTCCGCGAGCGTCTTGTAATCTTTAACTTTTAATTTTTAATTTTCCGAAGGGTTGGCTGGCGTTTGAGTGTCGAAATATTCACGCCATCGACTGATATAACCATCTTGGAAATCGATAACAATAACATCGTGGGCTTTGTTACGATGACCTGTAGCTTTTTCAGTATCTTCATAATGCCACTCAACTGCGGCTTGATTATGGTCAATCAAAATCCGTTTAATATCAATTTTTACATTTGTATATTGTTGAACAAAATTAGTAATCTCTTCTCGAATTTTTGTTCTTCCTTGCCATTTTTTACCCGGCAAAATAATTTCACCATCTGCTGTAAACATTTGTGTAATAGCATCAGCGTCTTGATTAACCCAAGCATGTCTCGCTTTTTCAATTAAAGTCATAATTTCTTGTTGATTCATATTATTTCGATTTGCGAATGCCGGATCATTTAACAATTTTATATATAGGAATGCTGTTGTAATTCTTAGGGTTAGACAGTATTTATATGAATCATTTTAAAAATAACTATTTTGTGGTTTTCAATGTAACTTACTTAAAACATGATATAGGACTCCTATTTGATTTTTGAACACGATTCAGTACATATCTATCTCTTCTTAACTGTTCCCTGTTTCCTGTTTCCTGTTCCCTACCTACACAAATAAATTCACCGAATCAAACCGGATTACTATATCAAGAGAACACTAACCAGAGATAGGTAATAGCAATCAAGACAGTTATTTCTTCAGTTTGACTATGGTTATTCCCCAAGAGAGACTAACTTTCAGTTTTGAAATTGCTATTGTTATTACATAACAGTTTAGTACTGGATGGGTGTTATGCCGCTGTGACCCATTGTCGTGTATCCAAGGAGAGCGATCGCAGATACATGGACAGTACTAGAGAATAACTCAGCAACTTGTGGAGTTTTTATCGCTTCCTCCACTTTGTTACCACCAAGGGAAGGCTAAACCCTTCATCAGAGCGGTCTGAGGTGGTAAAGAGCTAGTGTTTTTCGGTAGTTTCTTAAAATTATTTAAGTTGCTCTACTATTTAATCTGCTTTCGTTCACTTGATGAATGAAGGCAGTTTAGCTATTAAAAAACTGCGATCGCAGTCAGTATTCAGTATTTTGTATTTTTACCACTAAGACACAAAGATGAAGAAGGGTTTTTGGGGTGTAAATGCGATCGCCTTTTCTCCCTGCCCACTGAGCGACTTGTACTGAGCGTAGTCGAAGTAGGCCGAAGTGCTGCCCCTCTGCTCCCTGCTTCTTTTGACCCCTAACTCTTAAAATAGGAACTATGTCTACTAAAAGAGCAGGATTGGAAACTGTGACTACTTCATTTGTGCCTAACTTTGGATCAACAGTAAAACTCAAACCTAGTTACAATATCCCTGTAGTATTGGTGATTGCAGCCATTCCCTTAGTCTTGGTGCAAGCTTGGTTAGGAGTAGCGATCGCTTTGTTTGGCTTGTTTCTTTTGTTTCAAACTGTAACATTGTCCTTGCATTTTACCGCCACCGACTTAGATATTTATAGAGGCGAAAAATTACTCCGGCGCTTTCCCTACCAAGAATGGCAAAACTGGCGGATCTTCTGGAATCCAGTTCCTATACTGTTTTATTTTAAAGAAGTTAAAAGTATTCACTTTTTACCGATTTTGTTTGACCCCAACGCCCTGAAAACTTGCTTAGAAGAACGTTGCCCACGAATTTAGCTAGGGGCTAGGGGCTAGGGACTAGGGGCTAGGGTGGTGTATTCTATCCGTAAGAAAAACGCTATATTTCTGAAAGCTATTTATTCGCATTATAGGAATTGCACTATAGTTTATGAACTCAGAGGAATCCCGAACCCCAGAACCGATTGATGAATGGTTAGAGCAAATACAAGAACAAAACCTTAATGTTGAAAATTCAGATGTGGAAACAGCAGGGTTAACTTCTGAAGTTAACGCCCAAGCAGATGATGCCAACCAACCTCTGTCCGTATCTAATCAGAAAATGGCAGATTCTGAAGTTGAGCTGACACAAGAATCAGATGCCGAATTAGTAGCAAATACCACACAAGAGTCAGAAACAGTAGAATTAACGCCATCAGATAATTCACCATATACACAAGCAGAGCAACGAATTGTCCAGTTGCAAAGCACTGAAGCAGCTTTAAAAACAGAAATAGCTAACTTACAAACGTCCTACAAAACCCTCCAGGCACAACTGAGTGAAACTCAAACTACGATGGGGCGATTTATACAAGAGTCGCTGGTGCAACTAGAACAACGTAAACAAGCACTGCAAATTTCTGTAGAACAGCTAGAACGCCGTCAAGAACGCATCCGTAATGAGATGCGAACCACTTTTGCAGGAACATCTCAAGATTTAGCGATTCGGGTACAGGGTTTTAAAGACTATCTTACCGGTAGCTTACAAGATTTAGCCGTCGCTGCCGAGCAATTGCAACTTGTACCCTCTGTAGTAGAACGACAAAAGCCAGATGTCCCAGAAACTAGAGCAACCAAAGCTGAACCTGAACTAGTAACACCGCAATTTGCCCAACAACAGTTTCAAGAAACAACAAAGAAAATTCGCCGCTTACTTGACCAATACCGCAGCAAACCAGATTATTATGGCCCTCCTTGGCAATTGCGTCGTACCTTTGAACCAGTTCATGCTGAACGAGTTGCTAACTGGTTTTTTAGCCAAGGAGGACGAGGTGCTTTGCGGACAATGGGTAGCCGCTTACAAAATATTCTCATTACCTCAGCAGTGATTTCGATTTTACACAAGCTGTATGGCGATCGCGTCCGTACTTTGGTTTTAGCTAATACGCCAGAACGACTCGGTGAATGGCGGCGCGGCTTGCAAGACTGTCTAGGAATAGGTCGCCCAGATTTCGGACCTGATCGAGGTGTAGTATTGTTTGAAACACCAGAAGCTTTATCCCAAAAAGCAGACCGCTTAGTAAAAGCAAATCAGCTACCCTTGATTATTATTGATGATTCTGAAGAGCAAATCAGTCTGGCAATGCTGCAATTTCCTTTGTGGTTGGCATTTGCCCCTGACCCCAAAACAGTGAGAAATTATGATAATGACTTTTAATTAGTCAGTGGTATTGGTCAGTAGTCAGTGGAAATAAGCAACTGACTACTGACAACACTTCGACATGGTTCGACTGCGCTCACCAGCCGCTCAGTGCATCGCTGACAACTGACAACTAACAACTAACAACTGACAACCGACAACTAACAACCGACAACTTTTATGACTATTTGGTTAACTTTATGTGGGGCAATTGTAGTCGTAGCTTACCTGCTGGGTTCCTTTCCCACTGGCTACATTGCTGTGAAAAAGTTAAAAGGTATTGATATTCGGGAAGTTGGTTCAGGTTCAACCGGAGCAACTAACGTATTAAGGACTTTAGGCAAAGGGCCGGGAGCATTTGTATTAGTACTGGATTGTTTGAAGGGAGTCTTAGCTATCAATCTGGTTTACTGGTTGTTTGAGTTTGCTAACAGTGAAAATTTGATCCCTGCAACGGTAGATATAAATTTGTGGCTCTCTTGGATGGTAATTTTGATTGGGTCAGCCGCTATTCTAGGACACAGTAAATCAATTTTTTTGGGCTTTAGTGGTGGGAAATCTGTAGCTACTAGTTTGGGGATTTTATTAGCAATGAGTTGGCAAGTAGGTTTGGCCACAGCAGGTATTTTTGCTTTTGTCTTTGCTGTATCGCGGATTGTTTCTTTGAGTTCAATTGCAGGTGCGATCGCTGTTTCTGCTTTTATGCTAATTTTTCATCAACCATTACCTTATATATTGTTTGCGATCGTTGGTGGAATTTATGTAATATTGCGCCATCGTAGCAATATTGAGCGACTACTTGCAGGAACTGAGCCAAAAATTGGACAGCAAGTCGTAACGAAACCAGAACAAACTGCATAAATTGCGAAATGCCAGCAATGTTTGGGGAGCTTTGGCAGTTGGTTCTAATGATGCTTGTGTTACTGGCTGGGGATATAATACCAATCATTCAGGAAAAGGTAAGTCTATTGCAGCACGCTATGCTGTGCAAACTTGTAAAAATTATGGTGGTGTAAATTGTCGAGTAATTTTCACTAGAGAAGCTAGATATCGTGTTATTGATCATGGGTTAGTATTAGTTCCAGCTAAGCAGTAACTAGTTTGAGGGCGATATTCAGATTATTGACTAAAACTGCGCTGTTGCTGTTGGCATTTTGTTGTTCCTTTAAGCTTGCTCTTTATCTCTCCTCATCTGTAGGCTCTGCTACGTTTTCCCGTAACTGATGAATGTAGAATTTATTCAGCGATAGTTTAATGGAGTTTAGACAACAACAGCAAGGTCTTGGAAGCAGATATCGATAAGTATAAACTACCAACTCTGCTTACAAGTTGACCATAAATTTAAGGAAACTGAAATGTCAGGAATGCTCTATTTTACATATATATTTTAGCCCTTGAACTACGTGGCAGTTGAGCGCAGCGCCGCACTGACTTGTGCTGAGTTTAGCCTGAGCGTAGCCGAAAGGCGCAGTCGTAAAGCCTACGGCATAGCTACGCTTATCGCGCAGCGTCTTTGACAGGAGAAGGGCGTAGTCGAAGTGTCGAAACTCAGGGCTTTAATTAGTCGTTGACTAAATGAAGGAATACGCAATTTTTCAGCAAGATTATGTTCAAAGCTCATCAATTTAGACTTCTATCAGAGCTATATCTAGGTAATTGATAGTAATAACTTTGCCTTGGTAGTCAAGAGTATAGCAGTATATGCCGTACTCAATTTTATAGGTAAAGTATTTATGAAATTGTTGATGTAGTCTCTTTCAAACTCCACAAAAGTAATTTAAGTTGCAGCAAATATCGGCAAGTTTTTACTTACTGATATCTGTCTACAAAAACATACTTGCTTAATTTGTGCCAGGTTGCCATCAAAAATAGTATCTGGGTGAAGCAAACTCTTGAATTTTAAGCAATATTCGGCTTTGGGCTGCTGTTGTTTTTTGAAGCTGGCTGTTTGCTAAAAACCCTTATTGACAAATTTAACTAAGCCTACGTAGCTTTTTACTTCCATCAGCACAATTTAGATAAACAGGCAACTTACTATGTCAAGGGTGACTGAGACAAGATCAATAGAGCAGCCACTTGATCCAGAACAACCTAAGGTTTGGTGGGGTATTGCTGTAGCTCTGCCAATAGCGATCGCAGCTGGACTTCTCACCACAGCTAAAGTTGAACAGCTCAGAAAGCTAAGCCCATCTGTGCCTGTAAAACCAGCTGCTAACAGCATTAGTGCTGTAGGGCGTTTGGAACCACGAGGGGAAGTGATTCAACTTTCTGCCCCAACCGCAGGCGCACAAGCTGCATCACGAGTTCAGCAAATCTTTGTCAAAGAAGGAGAACGGGTAAAAAAAGGTCAAGTAATTGCGATTTTAGACAATCATGATACTCAAATAGCAGCTTTAGAAGAAGCAAAAGCCAAACTACTAGAATCTCGTGCTAATTTAGCCCAGCTAAGAGTGGGATCACCAAGGGATATTCAAGCTCAAACAGCAATTATTGCTCGTTTACAAGCTCAGTTGCGTGGAGAAAAAGAAGCCCAGCAAGCCACAATCACTAGAGTTGCTGCCCAATTGAGTGGGGAAAAACTTACTCAACAGGCAACAATAAATCGTCTAGAAGCAGAACTTCGGGGGCAAAAAGATAGTTTAAGAGCAACGATCGCGCGGGTACAAGCTCAACAGCGTAATGCTCAAGTCGATGCTGGACGCTATGACTACTTATACCGAGAAGGTGCTATTTCCCAGCAAGAACGGGACAATAGACGTTTGAGTGCAGTAACTACTAGTCAACAAGTTATTGAAAGCCAAGCCACCTTAAGGCAGACACTAGCAACTTTAAGGCAACAACTGGCTGAGGCTAGAGCTAATCAAGTTACAAATTTAGCAACTTTGCAACAGCAACTGATCGAAGCTAAAGTTAACCGCGACAAAACTGTAGCAACTTTGCAAAAGCAAATTGATGAAGAAAAAGCCAGATTGAACAGACTTATAGATGTTCGTCCTACTGATATGCAAATAGCCCAAGCTCAAGTTAGTAATGCGATCGCTAGTGTCAGACAAGCGGAAGCACAACTAAAATTAAGCTATGTCCAAGCCCCAACTGCTGGCGAAATTTTAGCAGTTCATACCAAGTCAGGAGAAGCCATCAGTCCCAATGGTATTGCTGAGATTGGACAAACCGAGCAAATGATGGTGATTGCTGAAGTTCCTGAAGACAGTATTGGTAGAGTGCGTTTAGGTCAAAATGCCACGATTACCAGTGATAATGGGGCTTTTAGTGAAGAATTAAAGGGAACTGTAACTGAAATTGGCAGAAAAATTGGTAAAAAAGATGTGCTGAATACAGATCCAGCAGCAGACGTGGATGCCAGAGTCGTAGAAGTCAAAATTGCTTTATCTCCAGAAGATAGCTTCAAAGTTTCAGGTTTAACTTACGGCAAAGTTCTTGTTGAGATTAATAACTATAGCAACAATCAAGTACCTTAAGACATCGAAAAGGTAACTACTTCAGAAAAAAAAGCTGAAGGTTGTTAGCGTAATGAGACATTACACCAATTCTCCAAAATCTGGCAACACATTCAAACTCCGAAACCCAGATCAGAACTTTTATTAATTACGAATTGGTATTAGTCTAGACTGAAATTTTATCATTCATCATTCCCACTTCTTACTTTATCAAAGCCTAGAAAATGAATCATAAAATACCTCTGTCTTGGCTACAATTAACGCGGGAAAAGACTCGTTTAGCCGTAGCTTTGGCAGGAATTGCCTTTGCCGATATTTTGATGTTTATGCAACTTGGTTTTCGGGATGCTCTCTATTATAGTAATGTCCGTTTACATAGTAGTTTGATAGCTGACGTTGTTTTAATCAATAGTCAATCTAATGCTGTGTTAGCGATGAAAAGCTTTTCCCAACGGCGATTGTATAAAGCTTTAGAATTACCAATAGTAAAATCAGTACATCCAATATATTTAGATTATACAAGCTGGAAAAATCCCGTGACTGGTCGTCCTCGGAGTATTTTGACATTTGGAATTAATCCAGAGACGAATGTGTTTGATTTACCTGGAGTTCCGGAAAACTTAGAAAAGCTAAAACTGCCTGATGTAGTTTTATTTGACCGTTCTTCTCGTAAAGAATATGGTCCCATTGCTGCTGAATTTAATCAAGGAAACATTGTAACAGCAGAAGTAAGAAGAAGAAGAATTAAAGTAGCAGGACTATTTACTTTAGGTGCGTCCTTTGGGGCAGATGGTAATTTAATTACTAGTGATGTTAATTTTTTGCGGATATTTAATAACCGTCAGCGGGGATTAATTGATATTGGTCTCATTAAATTAAATCCGGGAGTAAATGCGACTATTGCTGCTGAACAATTGCGAAATTATTTACCTGAAGATATTAATGTTTTAACTAAGCAAGAATTTATTGATTTTGAGCGTAATTATTGGGCTAGTAGTACAGCTATTGGTTTTATTTTCACTCTAGGAACAGTTATGGGTTTTATCGTAGGAACCGTAATTGTTTACCAAATTCTTTATACCGAAGTTTCAGATCATTTATCTGAATATGCTACTTTAAAAGCCATAGGTTATACACAAACATATTTATTAACTGTGATTCTTCAAGAAGCTTTAATGTTAGCTTGTTTAGGATATATACCAGGATGGATATTTACTATGTTGATGTATAACACTGCTAGAAATGCTACACTTTTGCCCGTTTTTATGAGCTTTGAACGTGCAATCACAGTGCTAATTTTGACGATAATTATGTGTTTTATTTCTGGAGCGATCGCAGTTCGTAAATTGCGCTCTGCTGATCCAGCAGATATCTTCTAACTGCTGTAAAAAACTATTGAATTGTAATACCTAACTTATGATGAAAAAAGAACCTGTAATTTCCATTAAAAACCTCAATCATTACTATGGTAAAGGCTCACTCAAAAAACAAATTTTGTTTGATATTAACTTAGATATTTATCCTGGTGAGATTGTGATTATGACCGGACCATCAGGGTCAGGTAAAACAACATTATTGAGTTTGATTGGTGGTTTGCGCTCTGTACAAGAAGGAAGTCTCCAGTTTTCCGGTATAGAATTGTATGGTGCTAGCCAAAATAAATTAGTCCAAATTCGGCGGAACATTGGCTATATTTTTCAGGCTCACAACTTGCTAGGATTTTTAACTGCTACCCAAAATGTCCAGATGGCAGTGGAATTGAATAAAACAGTTTCTCAAAGCGAAGCAATTGCTAAATCACAAGCTATGTTGGGGGCTGTTGGTTTACAAGAACGAGCTAGTTATTACCCCGATAATCTTTCTGGTGGACAAAAACAAAGAATAGCGATCGCTCGTGCCTTAGTAAATAGTCCTCCACTAGTTTTAGCAGACGAACCAACCGCAGCATTAGACAAACAATCAGGACGTGATGTGGTAGAGATCATGCAAGGACTAGCCAAAGAGCAAGGAACTTCTATTTTGCTAGTGACACACGATAACCGGATTTTGGATATAGCTGATCGCATTGTAGAAATGGAAGATGGTCTTTTAGCTCGTGACTCCCAAGGCACAGTCACCAGTCCCAATCCTGAGAGCCAAAAATCATAATAGCTAAAGTCTAAACAGTTATTATTGAGTGCAGAAACCCAAAAACCCTCTCCTCTGCGCCTCTGTCTTGAAAAGTTTCCTACGCCGGGAAACCCGGCTTTCCTGCGGAACGCTTACGCGAACGAGGAACTTTTCGCTGCGCCTCTGCGTGAGATAAATAATCTGTGGTTCATTACCTAAAGCCACCTAAAAGCTAAATTATGCTGTTGCTAAAACCGCAATGCATAATGATAAAACTCCTCGTCTTTTAAATATCCACGCGATTCATATAGCTCTTGTGCTGCCGAGTTTAAAATCTGAGTTGATAACACAACTCGAACCGCTTTACTTTGTTTTGCATAGTTTTCGGCAGCCTCCATCAATAATCGAGCTACTCCCTTGTTTCGATGCACTTCCTGCACAAACAAATCATTCAAAATCCAAACTCTTTTCATCGATACCGAAGAAAAGCTGGGATAAAGCTGTGTAAACCCTACCAAGTCGCCCTGATCATTTGCTACAAATATTACAGAGTCACGATTTTGGAGCCGTTCATCTAAAAATTTCTTCGCAGATTCAAGATCAGATGTCTGTTGATAAAAAACGCGATACTGATCAAACAATACTGTTAAGCCTTCTAAATGTTCATCAGCTGCTAAAATGACTTGCATTCATTTACCCCACACTTGAATGTAGACTACATGCACCATATAGCAGTGAAACGTAGTCATACTAAATTATTTACCAATTAATATCTCATTGATGATCTCAAAATAATTTAACCTTAAACACCAAATTAATAGCCTTTCAACAAGCATTAAACGACCGAAATATATTCGGCATAACTTATAGCTGCACCCTCAAACTATAATTATTTAACTCCAGACTACTTTTGCGGTGTCATAGCATTTGGTTGGCGACTAGTGCGGAAAGTTACATTCACGCCCTCATTTGATTGTTCCAGCACCAATAAAGGTGTAGGCTTAGCCTTTTGATCCCAATGCATGTGGGCAATTCGGCCTTGAAGTGTTGGTTGCCAAGTATCGTGGTCTTCTATGGGGCTAAGATAAGTTTCAATACAGTCGATAATTTGGCTAATAGTAGCAGAAGTTGCTTGTGTCGGTAACTTCATCAAGCGAATTTGAATGCGAAACAGTACTCGCTTAGCTGAATTTGGTGGTGTACCTGTCTCATACTCGACATCAAAGGTTTCATCAACTTGCCGTCCAGCACTATTAGCAATTCCTACTGTTCCTTGTTGGGATTGATTGGGACGTAAAGCTTGAGAAATTTTATCTTTAACCCTAATTTTAATTTGATTCAAGATTGCAAAATGAAACACTTCCTCAGACATTCGCATTCGCAGATAGTCGAGGTTGAAGTCCCGTGAGTTAACTAAATCAGGATTAGTTTCCATTTTGCGAATTGTTTCCAGCGCTAGTTTAAACTTTTTCTCTAGTTCTCGCGCCCGGAATTTTTCAAACTTGAGCTTTTTCTCAAATTTATTCATCTGGAACTTGCCATACACAATCAAAGCAATCACTGCTAAAGCTAGTCCTCCAGAAGTTGCAACTAAAACTGGTGGCATCTGAGGATCGCTTGCTGGTACTTGCTGGGATGCCTTTCTAGGCTTTGCTCCTGAGGATTGGGCAAGAAACATCGGATTTAGCATGGCTGGCAAACATAGATACTTGACTTATTATTTTTAGGATGCCCAAATTGTGAAGGTCATCTTGCTGTATTATGTGTATTTTTTACGGCTTTTATTAAATTGCGTATGTACGGAGATTTCACAAGTTCTAGGCAACTGTCTCAGATTACATCTAACTGCTTGAGTAACATTCGCCTCATCGCTACAGATATGGATGGCACATTGACTAAGAAAGGCAAGTTTTCTGCCGCATTACTACAGACTTTAGAAGATTTAGCAGCAGCGAGGATCAAAGTACTAATTATTACGGGACGTTCCGCTGGCTGGGTAAGTGGACTGAGTAGCTTAATGCCAGTTGCGGGTGCTGTGGCAGAAAATGGCGGTTTATTTTATCCATCTGGGAAAGAAGAACCAGTCGCCTTAACACCGATTCCCGATTTAGTAGAACATCGCCAACATTTAGCTGGGGTTTTTGCACAATTAAAACTTAAATTTCCGCAAATTCAAGAATCTGCTGATAATCGTTTTCGCATCACTGATTGGACATTTGATGTAGCAACTTTAAATACCGATGAACTACAGATACTAAGTAATCTCTGTCAACAAATGGGTTGGGGATTTACCTACAGTAACGTGCAGTGTCACATTAAACCCCAAGGACAAGATAAGGCTGTAGGATTGTTACAGGTATTGCAAGAATATTTACCCGACTACTCACCAGAACAAATTGTGACTGTTGGTGATAGCCCTAATGATGAAAGTTTATTTAATCAACGTTATTTTCCTATTTCTGTTGGTGTAGCCAATGTGTTGAAATATGCAAAGCAATTACAATATCAGCCTACTTATATTACTGCCGCAGCTGAAGGAGAAGGTTTTTGTGAATTATCTAGTTATATTTTGAACAGTCTTGAAGATTTCCCTGGCTTTAAGGTTTAACCAAAGCCGGGGATCATTATTTGATGTAACTTCCATCGGTTAGAAGAAAATCACAAAATCAAAATTATTTTTCGTTATGCTTCATTTCATATTGATTATGTATTTGTTTTGGTAGAATCAAGGCGATCGCTAACATCAGTCGCAAAATCTTCATAGCGTCTCAAAGAAACCACCTCAACATGAACATACTGCCCCATTTTTTTCATAACAGGTAAATCCAACAGAATTTGGTCGAGTATATCTGGTGATGGGACATCGACAATCGCAATCACTCGCCGCATCCCCACACATTTCCACAAATCTACGATAGTGCCGTTTTGCTTAGCTGCCAGCGCTGTATCTGCTTCTTCTTTCCAGATAGTCAGTAGATCTTGCTGTGACATATCCGCAGCGTATTCAACTTGAAAATCCAGATGGTACAACATAGTTATATTAAGTAAAGGATACAAAAGATGTAGACAATAGGGTTTCGTTGAAACCCTATAAATTAAGTTACTCTAATCCACACCTATTTCTTTAAACCAAATAACTAGTATTAGGCACAATTGGAAAGAAAGCATACTCATACCAAGCAGTCCAGATAAAACTACGAATCCATCGCTCTCGTTTTTGTGGACTCAACTCATATTCAAACACTCCTTGAGATGCATCAATGGCAGATAAGTGAGAATTACAACCGCAACCATGCTGATAAGTAAAACCGTACTTGGAAGCAATGCTTTGTATTTTCATTTGCATAGCAAACACCTTACCAGCATGTAGCATGGCATCCCAAGACCGCTTATGCTCTATATCACGCTTGTCAAATCTCAGGGCGCGTTCTTCAAACACATGATCTCGATAAATGGGAGCTAAATGCACATGGTAAAAGCTTGCAGGAAGTTCGTAACCAAACTCCTGGAAAAGTTCCATGCCAATCTGAGCCACTTTCATCTCATCAGCATAATTAACACCTTTAGACTCAACATCACGTAGAACTTTTGCAAAGTTTGGATAGTTGTGAGTCATTAAGTCATGTCCATAAAATTCTAGGGTTTCACGTCCTAGATATCCAAATAGTTGGGAAAATGAAGGTTTGAGGTGAGCTAATGCTGGGTGATCGCTAAACAAGTCTACATCACCTTGTTCTAATTTATATTGAAATAACTGTGCCATCTCAACATAAATTTGGGGATTGCAGAGTCCGACATTTGCTGTTCCCTGAGCGATGTCTTGCCACACAGGAGGTAGTTGAGAAATAGGAAGGGCATTTTCCCCTGCAATGACTGCAATATTAGGAACTTCAAGCAGTTGCATACGTAATTTCCATTAAAACTGTAATCAGTAATTTACCGTAAGTAACACTTATCTTGTTGTATCAACAGAATCAAAAAATGTTTTACAGACCGTCTTTTGACAAATGGCAGATAGTAGTGTTAGCAATTGGGCTAATCAAGTTAACTTTTATGTTTTAAATTTCGCCAGCGATCACTGTTGATGGTATTTTGAGACTTGGTAAGTTTGTCTAAGAGTATCTTCTATAGAACCTACACTTTCAAACACTTCTATGAGTTCGTGAGATTTTGTTTTCCGCTTTGCCAAAATATTTTTTAGTGGTGTTAACAAATGATAGTCTGGATCATCTTTTAGGGCAGTTTCAACTGCTTGCATAACTTTTGTGGCATTGGCAAAAATATTTTCGTTATCAAAGCCTTCTTTGGCTGAAAGCTGGTGTAAATCTGCATCAGGTGTAGTTGCTCTCCCTAGTAAAGTTTGATCTAAAATCAGACCTTTTAATAATGCCAGTAATGCTGCATACATTGAAAAATCATCACAACTATCACAAGCTTTAAATTCGATACGGCCTACTTCTGCGGGAAGGCGGGCAATTTTTGTTAACGAAGGGGTGCTATTAATTAATTGTTCTTGTGTTTGGACAAAAACTAAGGCAGCTGGTCTTTTTCCTGTTCTGATAAATGTCCTGACTGATAGTCCATCCCATAGACTGCCATTATAAAAGGGAGAACTATAACTAAAAGGCACAATATAAGGACTATAATAAGTTAATTTTTTTCCGATATCAATGACAGTTTCAATCGGCAAATCTGCCACTGAAATATTTAAATCTGGACCATACGTCACCATATAAATATTAGCAGTTTGTTCGTCAGGATAAGCCTGTAGTTGTTTCAGCTCATAATCATTTAATGGCGGTTGAGGTTCAAAAACTGTTTTGTAGGGATTAAAACTAGTTAAAACTGGTGAATAATTAAATTTAGTAGCAATTTCACATAATAAACGAAAACTGTCGGATAATTCATCAATAGCATTTTGAATATTAGAATGTATGGTTGTTCTGATTTCGATACCTTTTGAGACGCAATCAATGACTTTATCAGAATTAGCAAATCGCTCAAATCCCTCAATGTACCATCTCTTCATTCTAATGCCGGCATCACCAACCCGTAGCTGCAAATAATCATCAGGATATATGGGTAGTTTTTCCACAATTTGATTGAAATCAGTAAACTTAGTGCAGGAAAAATCAGCAAACTTTCCTTCTTTATTCAAGAAAGCAACTTCGTGTTCAAGACCAAAAAAGAATTGCATATATACCTTAATTACTGATTGAACCTTGTGGATATTAGTTGAACTAGTCGTGTACTCACTAGTTAAGACTTATTCCTGATAAACAACGAACTATCTGAGTTATTTTTGCAGTAGTGAATCTCTCAAATCCGCAGCTAATTATACCCAAAATCGTAGATAATTAGGGATTTACTGTGATTAAATATTCTGTCTAAAACTCGTAAGCTTTGATTCAGAGGGAAATTAGTAATATCTTTTGAAGAAGACCAGGATTAATTTTAATTGTGCTTATGAATGTCTCCACTGTCCACTACACAGATTAACTCCTTTCTTTAGTTTAATAAAAAATATTCTCAAGACTAATTTAAATGAATTTTACCTCAAGATGTACTATTGCGGATAAAAAATTTGATGTTGCTGAATATATCTTTTTGAGTTGCAAGTCCTGAAAACCAATATTTATTACTAGCGATAGTGTCAAGTAAGTCGGTGAAATAAAATCAAACTATGTGAATAAAAGTAAATAAAACTCAAACTCTTTCTCCCCCTGCTCTTGGTTACTGAGCGACTTGTACTGAGTTTAGCCTGAGCGTTGGTTGCTGAGTTTCGACTTCGCTCAACTGCCGCGCAGTCGAAGCAAGCCGAAGTGCTGCTCCCTGCTTTATCCCAACGATAATTATTAACATCGACCTACTTAGGGCTTGCTGAGATAAAGTCACAGTAACAAGATAAATTACCAAAATTTGTTAGGTTTCTCACCCATAGCAGTTTTTGAAAGAAAGCAACATTGTAAGTATTGAAAAGTCAGAATAGGACAAACTACTTTTGGCATAGTTACGTATCCTGCTGTCAAATCCTTCTTAGTGTCGATTTACGAGTAATGATTGCAAGCTGCACAACTTAAATTTATTTAAAAAGTGGAAAATTATGGCAGCCGAACATAACTTGATTCTTGATTTAACAACTGTTTTAGGAGCCTCAGCCTTGGGAGGATATCTAGCCAACCGACTGCGTCAACCTGTTTTGCTAGGTTATTTAATCAGCGGGTTAATAGTGGGGCCTTTTGGCTTCAAGCTGTTAAGTGATGTGCCACGAATCCAATCTTTGGCATCAATTGGTGTGGCTTTCTTGTTGTTTGCTTTGGGTGTTGAATTTTCTTTGGCAGAATTGAAACGAGTTAAAAATATTGCTATTCAGGGAAGTCTGCTGCAAATTGGGTTAACCACAACATTTGTAGCATTGTTAACTATTTTACTAGGTTGGGCTGAGGGAATTACCCAAGGAATTTTTTTAGGAGCAGTTCTTTCGCTTTCCTCTACAGCGGTAGTATTAAAAACTTTGGCTGAAAGAGGCGAAACGAATACACTCCACGGTCAAGTCATGCTAGCAATTTTAATTGCCCAGGATTTAGCATTGGGTTTAATGTTAGCGATTTTACCTGCTTTGAATCAGCCGGAAAGTATTGGCTTGGCGTTAGGTAGTGCTTTGCTAAAAGTTTTGGTCTTTTTAGCAGCAGCGATCGCCTTTGGTAAATGGATAGTGCCAAGTTTAATTAGCAACGTCGCCGCTACTGAGAGTACTGAACTCTTTATCCTGACTGTGATTGCTTTATGTTTGGGGGTAGCTATAGTCACAGCTAAACTTGGCCTTTCCATCGAAATGGGTGCATTTGTTGCTGGGTTAATGGTTTCGGAGATTGACTATGCAGATCATGCACTCGCTAAAGTTCTACCTTTAAGAGATACCTTTGCTTGTCTGTTCTTTGCCTCGATTGGTATGCTGATCGATCCTGGTGTTTTAATCCAAAATTTGGGGCTAATTTTGGCACTGGTAATTTTAGTGATGTTGGGTAAAGCGATGATTATTTTGCCCATCATTTTGAAATTTGGCTACTCTCTCAAAACTGCTATTATTACTAGTCTTGGCATTAATCAAATTGGGGAGTTCTCTTTTGTCTTAGCTTTGGCGGGTTTGGAACTCAAGCTAATTTCAGAGAGAAATTATCTTTTGCTGTTAGGCACAACGGCAATTACCCTGGTTCTCACCCCAATGTGGCTTAACATTTCTCCTCATCTAGCATCTCGCTTAATCCAAATGCCATTTTTTACTCAGTACCTACAGCAATTTGCAGAACCCAAAATTTTATCTATTCCAGAAAGTATTAGTGGTCATGTTGTTGTTGCAGGTTATGGAAGAGTTGGACAAGTCCTGGTCAAAATTTTACAAAATCAGGGATATTTGGTTTTAGTAATTGAAAATAGTGAAGCTGCCATTCAAAGACTAAGAATGCAACAAATCCCCTATATTTTTGGTGATGCTGATTCCGAACTTGTGCTAGAGAAAATTCATTTAGAAACAGCAAAAGCCTTGGCAATTGCTCTACCCGATCCTGCTAGTTCTCGTTTGCTGTTACAACGGGCTTTAGCGATCGCTCCGGAATTGGATATAATTGCACGCTCACATCATAATAGTGAAATTGACCTTTTAACTCAAATGGGCGCTAAAGAAGTCGTACAGCCAGAATTTGAGGCAGCACTAGAGTTAGGCGCTCATTTATTAGCAACTTTAGGCGAGCCAGTCAATCAGATCCGCACAGTTATTAGTAATATTCGCACCGATAGGTACCGCAGTATTCGACCGGAACAATAAGGGACTTCCAACTAAAAAAATATCCCGTCGCTGGGGTAGGCAGGGGAGCAGGGGGCAGGGGGAAGACAACGAATATTATCCAATTTACTTGGATAATTTATTCTCTGGAAGTCTCTAACAAAGAGGGTAGTAGTTTATCAAGTTTCAATTGATAAATGAGTAAGTTCGTAGTGAGGACTTTAGTCCTTCTTTTCCAAACCCTAAAAACCAGCATCAAAATAGCGTATTTTAGCATCTTGAAACCGAATTAAAATTTTTCCACTCCTTCAAACTGCTTCATGTTTTTAGCATTTGCAGCTTCCCCGCAAGTGCGGGGTGTAGGAAACATCTTTTCAGGATTTGCTAAACCTTGAGGATTAAATACTTGCCGTATCCATTGCATAGTTTCTAAGTCAGCGGCACTAAACATATCTGGCATATAACATTTTTTATCTGCTCCAATGCCATGTTCTCCAGAAATACTACCACCAACTTTCACACAAAGTTTGAGAATTTCTCCTCCTACTTCTTCTACTTTTTCTAATGCACCATGCACAGAATTATCAAACAAAATTAATGGATGTAAATTTCCATCACCAGCATGAAACACATTAGCAATCTGATAACCATACTTTTGACTTAAGGCTTCAATTTCTTGGAGAACATAAGGCAATTGAGTCCGAGGAATTACGCCATCTTGCACATAATAATCTGGACTTAAATGTCCAGCCGCAGCAAAAGCCGCTTTCCGACCTTTCCACAATTTCAGTCTAGTTTCTGGGTCACTAGCAGTAGTGATGTTACGCGCTCCATTTTTTTTACAAATATCAGCAACACGCTGTTTATTTTCTGCAACTTCAACTTCTAAACCATCAATTTCTACCAATAAAATTGCAGTAGCATCGCGGGGGTAACAATTTGTAGCAACAACATCTTCAACTGCATTGATACTAATATTATCCATCATTTCCATACCGCCGGGAATAATTCCCGCGCTGATGATATCAGAAACACTAGCCCCAGCAGCTTCAACACTGGTAAAGTCTGCTAATAATACACAAATTGATTCTGCACTTTTGAGGATTCGCAGAGTAATTTCTGTAGCAATGCCTAGAGTACCTTCTGAACCGACAAATATACCTGTTAAATCATAACCAGGCATTTCGGGAATTTGTCCGCCCAAATTGATAATTTCTCCTTCAGGTGTGACAATTTTTAATCCTAAAACGTGGTTAGTTGTAACCCCGTATTTAAGACAATGCACCCCACCAGAGTTTTCAGCAACATTACCACCAATAGAGCAAATAATTTGGCTAGAGGGGTCGGGAGCGTAGTAAAATCCAGCACCACTAACTGTTTGTGTCACCCAGCTGTTAATTACTCCAGGCTGTACCACAATCCGTTGATTGTCTAAATCAACGTTTAGAATTTGCCGCATTAATGAAGTAACAATCAAAATAGAATCTTCAGTTGGTAAGGCTCCACCAGATAGACCAGTACCAGAGCCGCGTGCTATGAACGGGATAGAGTGTTGATTGCATATCTTTACCACTTCAGCAACTTTTTCTGTAGTTCTTGGTAGTAACACCAAAGCCGGACGTTGGCGATAGCTAGTTAAACCATCACATTCATAAGTAATCAGTTCCTCACGACGTTGGATTACACCATTTTTGCCGAGGACAGCCTCAAATTGTTTAATGATAGGTTGCCAGTTACGTTGTTTTTTATCTTCGATCAGCATGGTTTTTGAATGGGGTTAGGAGCGAGTAAAGAACGGTGGCAATAAAATACTCATTTTAAATGTCTGGAACCCTTGCAAAAAAGTAATTACGAATTACGAATTATAAAGGTCTGATTTAGTTCTGGTAAATTCAATGCTGATTTTGCCACCGAAATCTGGAATAGGTGCAGAGGGTTTACTGACAGTTAGTTGAACCTTGGTAACACGATCGCACTCTTGTAGTATAGAATCTGCGATCGCCCCTACCAAGCGTTCTAGCAAAGCAAACTTGGATGTTTTTACCAGATTTTGAATCAAGCTGATGATGCTGCGATAATCTAAAGTGTCTTCTATAGCATCAGTCTTGGCAGCGGTGGACATATCTAACCATAATTTTACATCGACCTCAAACCATTGACCTAACACCTGTTCTTCTGGCAAATACCCGGTGTAACCGTAGCAGCGAATCCCCGTCAAATGAATACAGTCCATAAGAGCCTAAGAGCGAAATTAGTATTTTGTAGATAGTTGAACCTGTCGTGTGCGAGTATTTACTCCCATTAATAGCGGTATCGGTTTCTGTACCGCCCAACTTTTCCAGACGGATTTTAAATTAAATTTCCCTATACAAAAACTAAAATTAAAAATTGTCTAATATTTATCTTTAAATTTAATGCCGATCGCCTATAGGAATGTTAATCAATTTTGGGCTTATGTCTTAACCGAGACACTAAAACGTCTGGGATTGACTTGTGCTGTCATTTGTCCCGGTTCACGTTCCACACCGCTAGTAGTCGCCTTTGCTGAACAAGTACCTGAGATTGAAGCGATTTCTATTCTCGATGAACGTTCCGCAGCTTTTTTTGCGTTGGGAGTAGCTCAAGCAACTGGTAAGCCTGTAGCACTAGTTTGTACCTCTGGTACAGCAGGAGCGAACTTTTACCCAGCAATCATTGAAGCGAGAGAAAGTCGTGTTCCCATGTTGGTATTAACTGCTGATAGACCAAATGAACTGCGAAACTGTCACTCTGGACAAACAATAGATCAACTGAAGCTATATGGAAATTACCCAAACTGGCAAGCAGAGGTAGCCTTACCTTCCCTAGAAATGGGAATGCTAGCTTATCTTCGGCAAACAATAATTCACGCTTGGGAGAGAACGCAAACTCCGACAAAAGGCCCAGTACATCTAAATATTCCCTTTCGTGATCCTCTCGCCCCCATACCTGACAATACTGACTGGAGCTATTTGCAGTCACAGTTTAATTTAGAAGACTTCTTTGCTGGAATCACAAACCCATGCCCACTTGCCCATGCCCTATGCCCCATACCCAAAGAATGGCAACAATGCGATCGCGGTATCATTATCGCTGGTGTAGCCCAACCGCAACAGCCACAGGAGTATTGTAAGGCGATCGCGCATCTTTCCCAGACTCTTAAATGGCCTGTGCTAGCAGAGGGACTTTCCCCACTGAGAAATTATGCTCACCTCAATCCCTATTTAATTTCTACTTATGACCTAATTTTGCGTAATCAGCAACTAGCCAAGCAGCTAGCACCAGATATCGTAATTCAAGTAGGAGATATGCCTACTAGTAAAGAACTGCGTAACTGGATTGATGCAACCCAACCCCGACGCTGGATCATTGATCCTAGTGACCAAAACCTCGATCCCCTTCATGGGAGAACAATTCATTTACGAGTTGCGATAGAACAACTGGCAGGTGAGCATACTTCGACTGCGCTCAGTAACCAGGGGAGTAGGGGGATAAAATCTTCCTCATCTGAATACATGCAAAAATGGTGTGTAGCAGAAACACAGGTGAGGGTAAATATTGACCAGAACATGGCGACAATGGAGGAATTATTTGAAGGTAAAGCCGCGTGGTTATTATCTCAGATACTACCGCCCAAAACGCCTTTATTTATCGCCAATAGTATGCCTGTGCGGGATGTAGAATTTTTTTGGAGACCAAATAATTTAGGAGTGCGATCGCACTTTAATCGTGGTGCAAACGGCATTGATGGTACATTATCCACAGCTTTAGGAATTGCCCACCGCCAGCAAAGTAGTGTGATGTTAACAGGAGATTTAGCGCTGTTGCATGACACCAATGGTTTTTTAATCCGCAATAAATTTATTGGACATCTCACAATTGTATTAATCAACAACAACGGCGGTGGGATTTTTGAAATGTTACCCATTGCCAATTTTGAGCCTCCATTTGAAGAGTTTTTTGGCACTCCCCAAGATATTGATTTTGCCCAGCTTTGCGCTATTTACAATGTGCAGCATGAATTAATTACTTCTTGGCAGCAGTTGCAGCAAAAATTAAACCCGCTACCAACTAAGGGAATGCGGGTTTTAGAGTTGCAAACAAATCGCAAAAATGATGCAAAGTGGCGACAAGATAATCTACGTAATTTTGCCACAGATATTGAAATTTAACTATTCTGGTAGGTATTGCTGAACAGCGATTAGGTGAAAATAAATAATTTTTTGTGTTATCAAAGTTAAAAGTAATTTACCAGAAGTCTTCAAATTACTGATGTTGATTTACAGTATTCTAAATTTCTGAATTTTAATCGTGAAAACCTTAAATATAGAATACATAATCCGCAATTCAATTTTTTAAAAAGGTATATATACATCTACAAATTCAAATCTACCATCATAGTGGTAAATTGTATTCAAATTCTTAGCTACCATTAAGCATATTTTTTTATTTTCATTTAAACATTTAGTAAATTCTTGTGGTATGTCTAATGATATTATAAGGGATTTACTAGCTTCGTTCCAATTAATATCTGCTTTTACATCTTTTACAAAATCATCCAATGTTCTTTTATATCCATATTGAATTAATTCAAAATATAAACTTGTCTTTATTAAATCATAAAACTCATCAAATAATAGTTCTAACTTATCTTCATTACTTATAGCATCGATATAGAAATCATCATATTTTTGCTGAAAAAAATTACAATTAGCTATATGATAAAGATTATATTCTTCCAATATATCGCTAAAAATTTTAGCTTTAATAAAATGAATACGAGCAATAGTTTGTTCTTTATTTATAATATATCTAGCAATATAATTATCTTCATCTATCTCAAATGTATCAATTTTCTCTTCATCAAATAGCATTCTTATTAATTTTGAATCTATTATTGAAATCAGATTAAATTGATAAATATAATTTAATTTTTCTGAACTTCTTCGTTTTGGTAGAGAATTAATTTCATAAGACTGCGCTTTCATTAATGAACTAATAGAGCTAAATATCGCCGTGTCATTTTTTGGATTTCCACTATCAATATCCATCTCCTGATATGCAAAAATTTGAAATTTAGGTGTACATAAAGCTCTACCAACTTTCTTGTTAATTATATTTTCATAATAATCATTTTTAAAGCCACTCATAGAGGTAATAAATTCTAAAACTTTATTGTTAGACCAAACATGAACAGGTTTTAAATCTAAGTTTGGATCTTTCTCATCAAGCTTCTTAGAAAGAAAAGCCCAAAGATTTTTTTCACTTTTTTTACAGCTAATAACAAGCGTAGTAAAAATTCTAATGTCCTTCGTATCCATAACCTTATAAGCTATAATATCAATTTCTCTTACCTCTTCTTTCACATCATCAATATAATATTTATTATTTATTGTAGACCATCCAGATTTTCGCAGGATTTCCGAAATACGGAATTCTAAATCAAAACCTGTCTTTTTAATATTCAAATGGTATTTTTCAAGATTCATATATAATTTGTTCTGCTAATTTTTATAAAAAAACCATAAAAAATGACAAAATTAAATGTTTTTTTGGGAAAAGTTGCAGGATATTAATTTTAGCGATTGCTTTCCTTTTTTGTGTGAAATTTATCCTTTGGTTGACCTTGTAATTACCTTTCCAAATCAACGATCGCAATCTCAATTCCAACAACGCCAAAGCTAACGCTTCCAAGGTTCCTCAGCAATTTCATCAAATAATCGTTTTAAAAGTCAGAGGACTAGCGATCGCACTTTTTCTTCCACTGCTTCTAATATACCCGTGTGTCTGCAAATGCTTCTTCACGTCGGAAACCTTCATTTGTAGCCATAATTATTTTACAAAGTGTGATCGCCTTTCTTTTCTGCGCCTCTGCGCCTCTGCGTGAGATTTACCCTCTTGGTTGACCTTGTAACCACCCTTCCAAATCCGCCATAGAGGAAAAATCTAACAACGCCTCACCTAAAGCTTCCAACTGTTCTAGCGACAACCCTTGAATCTGGGACAGCAGCGCATCGGGAAGCTCACCCAATAGCCGTTTTAATTGTCGGAGGACGAGCGATCGCGTTTGTTCCTCCTTCGCGTCCCTAATAGCCCGTGGTTCTTCTTCCAAATTTAGTCCCAACATCGCTTCAATCTCCTCTCGACTCAAGGTAGAAAACTTGTAGACTATAATCGTCGTCACTAAATCTATTATTGCTTGTTCCGATTGTTGCTGTGCTTGTTCCAGCAAAAACCGCGCCCCTTCCACTGCTTCCGTTTCAGAATTAACATTTGTCAATAACATCAACCCTAGCCCCAAAGGTTGTTGTTTTAAATCCCCCAACTCATCCAGATAAACCCGCCGCACTTGATTACTCTCTAGCAAAGCGCGATGAATCGCAGGATTTGAAGGTTCCAGACTGCGAGAACGAAAAATCAGCACTCCAGACCAGTCATCGTAACGGATAGAGTGGCGATAGAGAAACAAAAATAATTCACTAAAAAAGCGGTGATATAAGTCTTCATCTTTCTGAAACTGCACCTCAGCGAAAAAGACAGTTTTGGAAACTGCATTAGCGGGAGGTAAAAACACTCCATCAATCCGAAACGCCGTTTCTTTGACTTCAACCGATTCAAACTGATAGTTCTGTGCTTCTGCGGGTGGTTCATCTACTAATTCAAACAGTAAACCCGGAAATTGCTTAAATAATTTATAGAAGATGGTGTCACGTCGCATTTTTATTCCTCAACACCTAGACAATTAACAGATTGTAAAAGCTTGAGACACCAATTTTAGCGATCGCCTGTCCATTTAGAATTTGCAGAAGAATAATGAAAAAATGGCTTTCTATTGTCGGTATTGGTGAAGATGGGTTACAGGGATTAAGTGCGATCGCTCGTTCTTTAATAGATCAAGCTGAAGTAATTGTGGGAGGCGATCGCCATCTGGCAATGTTGCCTCCAAATGACCAACGTGAGAAACTAACTTGGGCATCTCCCATTAGTGCCTCAGTAGCAGAAATTATCCGTCGTCGTAATCAATCTATTTGTGTACTAGCGAGTGGTGATCCCATGTGTTACGGCATTGGTGTTACCTTAACGCGGCAAATTCCTATATCAGAAATCACAATTATCCCTGCGCCTTCAGCCTTCAGCCTCGCCTGTGCCCGATTAGGATGGTCTTTAACTGAAGTGGAAACCTTGAGTTTGTGCGGTCGTCCACCTTCGTTACTTCAGTCTTACATCTATCCCCAAGCCAAGTTGTTAATTTTGAGCGAGGGAAAAAATACACCTGCAATTGTGGCTGAAATTTTGACCAAACGTGGCTATGGTGACAGCGAAATTACAGTATTAGAACGCATAGGCGGTATTGAAGAAAGAATTGTCACTGGTACGGCTGCATCTTGGCATGTAATAGAACTTGCCGATCTTAATGCGATCGCAGTTAATTGTATTGCTGATCCTGGAGTTGTGCCTTTGCCAAGATTACCAGGACTTCCAGATGACGCTTATCACCATGATGGACAACTTACCAAGCGCGAAGTTAGGGCAATTACCTTAACAGCTTTAGCACCGACACCAGGAAAACTGCTGTGGGATGTCGGCGCGGGTTGCGGCTCAATTTCGATTGAATGGATGCGGACTCATCCCAGGTGTCGGGCGATCGCGATCGAACAAAATTCTTCTAGATTACATTATATTGCTGAAAATGCTTCTACCCTTGGTACTCCCAACTTACAAATCATTGCAGGTAAAGCACCAGATGCCTTCAAAAATTTGCCTACACCAGATGCCATTTTCATTGGTGGTGGAGTCACAGCAGAGAAGCTTTTCGATATTTGCTGGGAAGTTTTGCGACCCGGTGGACGTTTAGTAGCAAATGTTGTCACGGTAGAAGGTGAACAAACTTTATTTCAGTGGCATCAACAAGTTGGTGGTAAGTTAAACCGGATTGCCATCCAAAGGGCGGAACCTATTGGCAAGTTTTTGGGCTGGCGGGCAATGTCACCTGTAACACAATGGATAGCAGTTAAGGCTTAATTGTACGCCAAATATCTTAGACAAATCAACGTCTCGGCTGTCTTGGAAAGTTCTGATCAAAGGAAGCCTCCGCTCAGAGTTTCCGCTATGTCTACCATTGTGTCTTGCCTTTTCACGTTAAATTACGAATTACATAAATACCAACTTTGTAATGCCGATCGCTGAATTTCACGCCAAGGAATATTATATTTTCGGGCTAATTCTGCACAATCTTCATATTCTG
Organism: Halotia branconii CENA392; assembly: GCF_029953635.1. Taxonomy (NCBI): domain Bacteria; kingdom Bacillati; phylum Cyanobacteriota; class Cyanophyceae; order Nostocales; family Nodulariaceae; genus Halotia; species Halotia branconii. Next base: position 3,987,845 of record NZ_CP124543.1, read on the forward strand.
GCTGCACGTTAGCAATGAGTTTTTCTGGTAATTTTCCCTGCCATGCTACCTTGATGCGTACCTGACCATATTCAGTTGCCACCGATTGAATTTCCCGCTGTAAGATGGTTCTTTGCTGGGTAGTCCGGCGAATGCCTAAAGTAGTTGTCTCCCGAAATAAAACTGCTTCACAATTGAGTACATTTTCCGGATCACAAATCACAGTCAGTAAAATTCCCGGACGTGACTTTTTCATTCCTACAGATTGAGTAAACACATCCAGCGCACCCACAGCAAACAACGCCTCAAATACATAGCCGATTGCCTGGGGATTTAAATCATCAATTTGGGTTTCTAGTACTGATATTGTCTCTAAAGTAGAACTAGTATCGTTAGAATTGGTAAAATTTGCCTGTAAATTAATACTTTCGCCCAACCATAGACGTAATATATTGGGAATGGGTAAATCTATAGAACCTGCTCCCAGTCCTACTTGCTTGATAGTCATTGGTGGTGGCGCACCAAAATCTCTCACGAGAGTAGTGGCGATCGCAGCTCCTGTAGGTGTCACTAGTTCCCGATCAATACCATTACTATAAACTGGACAACCCCGCATTTCCCATAGTTTTAATACCGCTGGGACTGGTACTGCCATCTGACCATGTGCCGCCCGCACTGTTCCCCCTCCCGTCGGGAACGCTGAACAATATAGTAGGGGCAATCCCTGATGATTACTTACAATGCCCAACCAATCCAACCCTAAACAAGTACCGACAATATCCACGATCGCATCCACAGCACCCACCTCATGGAAGTGTACTTTCTCTGGGGCAATGCCATGTACTGCCCCTTCTGCTACTGCTAACTGCCGAAATACTGCTAAACTCCAAGCTGCTGCCCGTGATGGTAATCCTGCTTTGCTAATCATTTGCACTATTTCTGGCAAGTGCCGTCCATGATGATTGTGTTTGTGGTCGTGGTAATGATCTATTAAATCTACATGAACTTTCGTCGCTTGCTGACCATTGCGTTGCACAAGTTCTGCCCTTAATTGGTACTCTTGGGCAATTCCCAAATTATTGAGTTTTTCTATTAAATACTCTATAGGGACACCTAGACTAACTAAGGTTCCTAGGCACATATCACCAGAAATTCCCGTCGGACATTGAAGATAAGCAAGTTTAGTCATAATAAATAAATTTAGATAAATTAGTCAGCTTAATTTTAGTGGCGATCGCCCTTTCATAAGGGACTTCCAACTAAAAAAATATCCCATCGCTGTGTAGGCAGGGGGCAGGTGAACCAGTCCGCAGAAAGTTGTTTCAACAAAGAGGAGCCAGCGCGGTCATGAGGGTTTCCACAAATACATTTCAACGCCTAATTCTGTAATTTTCCCTTTCAAGTCTCTAAACCTTATGGCCAAAATTTTTGCAGTCCATCCTGATAATCCTCAAATCCGCCGAATAGAGGAAATAAAATCAGCGCTCTCTAGTGGCGCAGTTATGCTCTACCCTACTGATACAGTCTATGCCATTGGTTGTGATTTAAATGCTAAGTCAGCGGTGGAACGAGTGCGGCAAATTAAGCAGCTAGCTAACGATAAACCACTGACATTTTTATGTCCTTCACTATCGAATGTGGCAACTTATGCCTTTGTCAGTGATACTGCTTATCGGATTATGAAACACCTGATACCAGGCCCTTACACGTTTTTATTACCCGCTACCAAGTTAGTGCCGCGACTGGTGCAAAGCCCCAAGCGAAAAACTACTGGGATTCGCGTCCCCAATCATCCTGCGTGTTTAGCATTACTAGCAGCTTTAGGCAATCCAATTATTTCGACTTCGGCACATCTGCCGCCAGATGAGGCAGATGCTGGCACAGTAGAGCTAAATCCAGAACTAAAAATGTCGCGTGTGGAGCTATTTGACCGTTTGGATAACTTAGTAGATGTCATTGTAGACACTGGTGAAGAACCAACATACCAAGTGTCTACGATTTTAGACTTGACGGGAGACGAACCAATGATTACACGGCGGGGTTTAGGTTGGGAAGCAGTCACAGCGTGGGTATGAAAACTTCACCTCACGGGCTGCTTGAGCAATTTCGGAATAATGTATTAAAAATACTCCAGTTTCGTGATTGTCATACTTATAAAAATTTTCAACAAAGAGAACTGGATGAAGGAAAGGTTAGATATAGCAAGCATTTTGGCTACTTTTGATGTTTGACAGATATACTTGTGTCACCCTCAATTTAATTGCTTGTGAAAAAAGCGACACATTACTTTCACTGTAACTTTTTGAGATTTCCTACAGTCTTATATATAAGCAGTGCTTACAGAAAATCAAATACTGTCTCTGCTTTGTAGTTAAGGTGCGATACCACACCCAGGAAAAGTCATGAAAGCTAACCTTGCCAATCTACCAACCTCTACATCCACTTTTGAGTCCGGCGTTGCCATTGAAGAATTACCAATTACGGATAGCTTGGCGCAACTGCTGCATCAAGAAATGCAAGCTCAAGTCAAAGCAGCGCCTGGGTGTATACAAGCTTTAGCACAGCGTATCGCTAAAGAAGTCAAACGAATTTGCGACAAAAGCTACCGCATTCAAACATCAGGAGAAATACAGTCTTGGCAGCTAACTTTGTCTAGACATCGTTTGCAAAAGTGTTTACATTATTATCGACTTGGTTCGAGAAAAGGACGTGTGGAATTGCATAGTACTTTAGGTGCTATGGTTTACCGTCATGTGACAGTTGCCGGCTCAGAGTTAGGATTTGATGCTCGCTACACCCTCATTGAAGATTTTTTACAAGCATTTTATATTGAAGCTGTTAAAGCTTTCCGCCGCGAAAACGAACTTCCAGAAGATTACACCCCACGTACTCAGCTGCAATTAGCAGAATACATCGCCTTTACAGAGCAGTATGCCAAGCGCCGCATTAATTTACCGGGTGGTAATAATCAGCAATTAATTATTCTGCGCGCTCAAGGGTTTGCTCGTCGTCAGCCCCAAGAAACTACCGTAGATATTGAAATGGCGGTAGAATCTGCTAAAAGTGAAGAAGCAGAATCTTATCAGCGCAGCTCGACAGCCCAACAAATCCGGTCAAAAATGATTGCTCAAGCTAGTTTTGACCCCTCGGAAGCATCAGAACGCGATCGCGTTATCTCAGAATTGGTAAAATACTTAGAGTCTCAAAATCAATCTGATTGTGTAGATTACTTGACTCTCAAACTCCAAGACCTCTCAGCACCAGAAATTGACGAAATTTTGGGTCTAACTAGCCGTCAACGCGACTATCTGCAACAGCGTTTTAAATACCATGCAGAAAAGTTTGCCAAGCAGCATCAATGGCAGTTAGTACATCAGTGGTTGGGTGCAGGTTTAGAACACAAGTTGGGACTTTCTGCTCAACAATGGGAAACCTTTTTAGGTACGTTATCTTCACAGCAACAACAAATCTTACAGTTAAAAATTGCTCAGCAAAGTGATCAGGCGATCGCTAAAATAATTAAATGTACCCCTAAACAACTACAAAAACGCTGGACTCAGTTATTAGAACTAGCCTGGGATATTCGTAACGGTAACAATGAAGCTCAAGCAAGCTAAAGTCAAGGTCTATTTAGTACAAGAGTACCAAATTTTCCTTGTTTCTACCTGTTAATTTAGCCTTGTGTATCCAAAATTGAAAATTCATATTAAGTAAATGACTACTTATCCTGCTTTCAAGGAATCCTAAAATTAGGAACTCTTGTGAAAATTATCAGGATAAATATGACTCAAGGCGGAAGAGCAGTTACTTCTGGCAATGTTCTAGAAAAAACCGTAGAAGGTGCTTTGCTCGGACATAAATATGTCCAAGTTGGGTTTGATTTACCAAAAAAACAAAGATTTGAATGGCTTGTAAGCTCTAAAAATATACCAAAACGATATGCAAAGCAGGTTTATATTGGAGAAGGAATTTATGGTAGCGATATATATGTAGACTTTTATATTATTGGCTCTGCATCTATATCTTCTGGATTAATTATTGAGTGTAAATGGCAGCAAACTAGTGGTTCAGTTGATGAAAAACTACCTTACCTTAACTTAAATATTCAAAAATGCTACCCTACACAAGCACTTGTATTAATTGACGGTGGAGGAATGAAAGCAAAAGCCATATCATGGTTAGCCGCACAAGTCGCAGAAAATCAAAATTTGTTAGCAGTTTATAACTTAAGTTCATTTCTTATATGGTCTAATAACCATCTTTAATAAGAAGTTACTAATACTTCAGTAATATTTCCCCGCTTCTTGCTATTAGAATTAATTGACCTTGCCGCTGATATAGTATATATATTGAAATCAATATAAAGATTACGAATAAAATCACAATCTGAATTAGATAGCATAATTTTTACTCCTCGATCAGCTAGTTTTACAAATACGTCCTTGAGTTTAATTTGTTGCTCTTCAGCAAAACAATGATTACTATAAGCAGTAAAATTACTAGTTTGACTCACGGGATAATATGGCGGATCAAAATAAACAAAATCATCATGGCTGTTTGCTTTATTTAGCACAGCAGTAAAATCTGCTTGTTGAATTTTAGATGTAGAAAGCGCTTTAGAAGCTAATCTTAGTAAATCTTCAGGACAAATATTAGGATTTTCGTACCTGCCTAATGGTACATTGAATTGTCCCTGAGAATTGACTCGATATAAACCATTAAAACAAGTTTTATTCAGATAAATTAAACGAGCAGATTTTTCTAAAGCAGTACCTCCAGAATTAGCCCTGACATGATAGTAATAGTTTCTAGTATGTTTAATTTTATGTTCTTTAAGTAAGCAGATTAATTCCTCAACTTGATCCTTAACACAGCAATAAGTAGTAATTAACTCAGAATTGATATCAGTTAAAATTGCCTGTGAGGGTTGCAGATGGAAAAAAATAGCACCTCCACCTAAAAATGGCTCATAGTAAGTTTTATAATGCTTGGGTAAATAAGGAATATATTGTTTAATTAATTTACTTTTACCTCCCGCCCACTTTAAAAATGGACGTGGATAAGCTTCTTTAGTGATTTGAGTTACCATTTAATCGAAATTTAACTGAAACTAAGCTACTAAATATAACAAAATTTAACTGAAAAACCATATTTTATGGTAGCTGAGAAATATTTCACCTGTATAGATTACAATTAGTATGGATAAAACACATCAAAACAAACGTAAGTCTATAGCAAGGCAGTTTATATTCAGATGTTTGATGGATTTTGGGATAATATCTCTCGCTACCCCCGTTACTTCGTGACTGTTCTCTTAGGCGTGTTTATAAACACGTTTGAGCCATTAATGCCACTTTTGAAACGTCCAGTTACCTTAATTGCCCTTTTGGGTTTATTCGTGGGCAGCTTGGTCTTTGTTTCTCTTACCCTACGTGCCATGCTGGGCTTGAACACCATCTAGAGGCTGTATCGGGGTTTTGATCTACAGACAGTTGTTGTCGGTGGTATTGCCAGCGTTAACAGTGAACAGTAAAAACTGGTGACTGATAACTGATAACTGATTAATTACGTTGTACAACCTCTGTAAGGAGGCTTAATTTTTATGGCTACAAATCGCCGCATTTCCCGCGTTGCAGAAATGATCAAACGGGAAGTTAGCCAAATGCTAATCAATGGGATTAAAGATGATCGTGTAGGTACGGGTATGGTAAGTGTTACCGATGTAGATGTTTCTGGCGATTTACAACACGCCAAAATCTACGTCAGTATCTATGGTACAGATGAAGCCAAGGCAGAAACAATGGCTGGCTTAAAATCGGCGACGGGTTTTGTTCGCAGCGAACTAGGTGCGCGGGTACGGCTGCGTCGCACACCAGAAGTAATCTTTATCGAAGATCCTTCTATAGAACGGGGTACTAAGGTATTATCGCTCTTAAACCAACTCCAGTATCAGCGATCGTCAGAAAATCTAACAGCAAGAGAAGATACTACAGATGAATATGACGAAGAATCCTGAGAATTAAGTAGTTTATACCAGAATGTATAGCAACAGACAGGTCATTTAGGACATCGTGTTCTGATTCAAAGGGAACAAATAAATGTCCTAATAATTGTGGCTACTGCTATAACTTTAGAACAATTAATATTTAAAGAATCCGCCAAACAGTTTACAGACGCGATACCTTTGCGTCTGTTTCAATATGACTATATCGCCTTAGAGAATGATCGTTGAAGTTTTTATGCTCCCATTCCAGAATACCGTTTTAACCCTGCACGCCACAGTAAACGATTTGCACCCAAAAATATTAATATCCAAGCGATTATAGATAAAAATCCTCGCCCAATATCTACAGGTAGCCCTACTAAAAGACTGGCAGGAAAATTAACTAAATAAGGAAATGGTGTAAATAGCACTACTGTTCGGATAGGTTCTGGAAACACATCTAAAGGTGCAATTAAACCAGATAAAAATAAATAAAACAATAACCATAAATTTTCTAAAGATGTAGCCCTTTCTGTCCAAAAAGCGAACATAGCAAAGGTGTATTGAATTGTAAATCGTAAAATAAAAGCTAAAGCTACCGCCACTATGAATAGTAAAATTTGTCCTAAATTCGGTAACCAAACAGCCTGGGGATAGAGTAAAAAAAATAATGCAATTAATAACAAAGCAAATGGTATACGAGCAATTCTTTCAGAAAGATGGGAAGCGACATGATGCCATACAGGGTCTAGGGGTTGTAGCAATCTAGGCGATAACTTACCTTCCACTACTTCCCTTTCAAATTCGTAAATTACCCAAGCAACGGTAATTTGTCTCACAATAAAAACCGTCAAAAAGTAACGAGCAAAGTCTACCGATGTCAAACCAAATTGTCCACTTTGGGCTGCCTTTATCCAGACACCCATGAGAATAATTGGCAAAGACCCAGATAAAACCCATAAAATTAATTCTGCTCGATATTCAACCATGTAGGCATAGTAGACCGAAAGCAAAGTCAGGGCTTTTCTAATAATCTTTTTCATACTTCCTATGCTATCCCCGCCTGAAAAACTTTTCCAATTACTTCTTCTACAGGCGGCTCAGTTACAGTTAAATCAATTACTTCTAAATCTGCCAAAATCCGAGATACTGTCACGGTAAGGGCTTCTTGTTGCACCATAAAACGCACTGCTCGCCCTTCTAAGAGTTTCACATCTCCGTAAACCTTTAATTTTTCTATCGGCAGAGGCTGTGCTAACTCTACATGGACTTCACGATAAGGTGCAAAACTTTCTAGTAGCCCATCTAAGCTACCATCGTACATGAGATTACCTTGGTGAATTAAGAGTACCCGTTCACACAAAGCTGTGATATCGGCCATGTAGTGACTAGTCAACAAAACTGTCGCTTGATAACGCTGATTATACTCACGCAGAAAATCACGCACTGCTACTTGAGCATTGACATCGAGTCCTAAAGTCGGTTCATCCAAAAATAGTACGTGAGGACGATGTAAAAGTGCTGCCAATAATTCTGCTTTCATTCGCTCACCCAAAGATAACTTGCGTACAGGTTGGGTAAGCTTACCTTCTAAGGCCAGCATTTCGGTTAATTCTCCTACTCGCCGCTGAAACTCTTTATCGGAGATTTCATATACAGCAGCGTTAATTTTCAAAGAATCTAGCGCTGGTAAGTCCCACAGGAGTTGCTGCTTTTGCCCCATCACTAAGGTAATTTTTTGTAAAAATGCCTGTTGGCGAAGAAAGGGAATATGTCCAGCGACTCTGACTATACCGTTAGAAGGATGAATCAGCCCTGTAAGCATTTTGAGTGTGGTGGTTTTACCAGCACCATTCGGCCCCAAAAAACCTACCACCTCGCCTGGGTCGATTTCAAAATAAACGTCTTGAACTGCTTTAATTGAACGGTAGGTGCGGCGAAAAAAGTGGGTGATTGTGCCTTTAATCCCCGGCTCTTTGACTGCTACCGGATAGAATTTACTTAAATTTTCAACAACGATGATTGACATAAATTTTAAGTTACGACCACAAGATAAACACAAATAAACGGTGGTTCATTCGTGTTTATTAATGGCTACAAAAATTCAACAAAGATCTTTGTAAATTAGATAATTAGTATTTGATTTAAAAAAAATCATACACTTCTACCTTTTTTACTGTTCCCTGTTCCCTTCCCTATACATTTATCGTAAACGTCCCGATCGCAATATACTTACAATTAACCACAATCCCAATAAACTCGCAGCTGCAAACAGCACACTGCTTAAAAAAGATACTTGAGAAGTTTGCGCTTTGTTAGAAATAATTGCTGCTCCCATAATCAGCGAACCTACCAATATACTAAAGGATAAACGATTAGCAGCATCATCCATAGTCCGCCGCATTCCGTCCAAACCACGTAGTGACAGATTCCACTGTAAAGTTTCTGAAGTAACTCGGTCTAATAACAGTTCGATTTGACGGGGAGATTGCAATGACAGACTTTTAAGATCTAAGGCTGTTCGTAGCAGCGATCGCACTGGATTATCGCCTATTAGTTGCTTACGAAACAAGTCTGTCATTAAGGGCTTGACTTCATCAAAAAGATTTACCTCTGGGTTGAAGGTACGCGCCACTCCTTCTAAATTAGCTAGGGTTTTGGCATATAAACCCATGTTGCTAGGTAATCTAATTTTATTGTTGCGAGCAACTTGTAAAACTTCGTAAATTATCTGGCTAAAATTGACTTCCGTTAAACTGACATTGTGATACTTTCGCAACATGCGATCGTAATCATTTTCCAACCGTGATAAAATTACAGGCTGAGGAGAATCTGCTAACTGCAAAGTTAACTGAGCGCATCTTCCCGCATCTAAATCGACGATCGCTAACAGCATTTCTGTTAATATTTGCTGAGTCCGGGGATCAAGTCTTCCCACCATGCCACAGTCTAGAAGCGCAACCCGCCCATCACTCAGATAAAATAAGTTTCCTGGATGGGGATCAGCGTGAAAAAACCCATCAATATATAGTTGCTGAAAAAACGCTCGAAATAATAAAGTAGTTATAGCTTGACGCTCGGCAACTGGATCTTTCCCGTTGGTACTATTATTTAAATCTGCTGAGAGAAACGGCACTCCATTCAGCCACTCCATTACCAGTAATTTTTCTGTTGTCAAATCCCAGTAAATTTCCGCAACGACTATTTGTGTGGGATCAAACCAGCGACCTTTGGATAGATTACGTCGTAGCTGATCTGTAAAACCAGCTTCCCGTGTAAAATCTAACTCGTCTTCTAATGCTTTAGTAAATTCTCCAGCAATAGATTTAATTTCATAAGTTTGCCCAAAATCGGTACGCGCTACTAAATCAGCAATACCTTGAATTAAAGCAATATCTTGAGCAATAGTAATATCAATACCAGGACGTTGCACCTTTAGAGCAACTTCTCGACCGTCTATTAATGTCGCTCGATGTGTCTGGGCAATTGATCCCGCTGCTACTGGTACAGGATTAACTATACTGAATGTCTCTTCTAGCGGGCGTTTTAGTTGTTTGCGAATGACTATCTCGATATCTGTCCAGGGAACGGGGGGTACTTCGTCTTGCAGTGTTGAAAGTTCCTCAATGTAGCCAGCACTGAGTAAATCTGGACGAGTGGAAAGTAGTTGACCGAGTTTGACATAAACTGGCCCTAAATCCACCAGGATATTTTTTAAAACCGCAGGTGTAGGTAACTGGGGTTCATCAGCTTTACCGCCAGTTAACAACCTTCGCATATAATCCCAGCCATTGCGAAGGACTACTTCAATAATTTCTCGTTGACGAGGAACAGTTTGGGTCAGGAACATTTTTGTCAGGAACTGCAAAGACGCAGGGTAATTAAAGGGGTAAGCAACAGGGGATGACAATAAAACCGCAGTTGGAACTAGCTAAAGTTTTGCTGGCTGTAGCGCAGTTTTGCAATCTTTGTCTGGATAATTTGACAGTTTCGATCAGGCTTTGCTCACTTAATAAGATTTTTTTCACAAAATTAGAACAGGAATCTCCACCGTGTAATAGGCGATGGGGGCAAGAAAATCCTTTAACAGGAGAAATATATTGTTGATAACCGTTAATAGAGTTAATGGCGATCGTTTTAGCTAGAGGCTCAAAGTTGAGGATTGGCATAACTGTCAGCAAACAACAACAGACAGTTAAGTTATAATAGAAAAAGCTCAATTTGAGCCTCTGCCAGGGGTTTTAACTTTTATAATTTCAAGTTATAGCAGGTCGGTGAATCGGGGATCACCTTGGAGGGTTTTGAGAACTAGCTTGATTTCTTGGGTGCGGTCTTTGTTAACAATCAGGGTGACGTTGCGATCGCGCACAATCACCACATCCTCTAAACCAATAGTAACAATTACATCTTCTGGATTAGTAGCATAAACAATAGCCCCCCGCGTATCTAGCCCTACATGGGTAGCAAGTTCTACATTAGGATTATCTTCTTGTTTAAGTAAGCGTTCGATCGCATTCCAATCTCCTAAATCATCCCAACCAAATTCCACTGGCAAGACATGTGCTAAGGTTGTCTTTTCCATGAGCGCATAGTCTATACTTTTCTTAGGCAACTGAGGATAAATATCAGGGCCATGTTGCTCTAAAGGTTCAATGATTTCTGGTGCATGGGTATGTAGTTCCTTGAGAACAACCCCAGCCCGAAACACGAACATGCCGCTATTCCAGCTAAAACGTCCCGTAGATAAAAAAGCTTCTGCCGTTTCCCGGTTGGGCTTTTCAGTAAAACGATTGACGTGATAAGCTGGCAAGTCATTAAAGCTACCAATTTTTTCGCCTTGTTCTATGTAGCCGTAACCAGTTGATGGGAAAGTAGGCTTGATCCCCAAAGTGACAATTGCTTCTGTGCTTGCCGCTAGCTGAGTAGCAGCGCTTAAGGTGTTTGCAAACGCCTCTTTGTCAGCTATCCAGTGGTCAGAGGGAAAAAAGCCGATAATAGCGTCTTCTCCGTAACGCTTCTCAATTTCCAAACTTGCCCAAGCAACGGCAGCAGCAGTATCCCTACCCTGTGACTCAATTAGTAAATTTTGAGATGGCAGTTCGGGTAACTGTTGCCCTACTCCTTCAGCTATCTGACTAGAGGTGATCACCCACAAGGACTTCCAACTGCCTACGATTTCTAGTAGTCGATCGGCGGTTGCTTGCAATAGACTTCTAGAGCTACCATCGAGACTTAAAAATTGCTTGGGTCTGTCTTGGCGACTGAGAGGCCAAAAACGCTCACCTTTGCCTCCGGCAAGGATTACTGGGAACAAAGAACTATTCATGTTGTCATACACACATACTGAAGACCAATACATAGTGTACAGTGAGCTTTTACTCTGGCGAGATTTGTAGCTTGCATTAATAACTTTTAGGGAGTGGTTGAGTGGGGAGATAATTGTGATTAAACAAGTTCAATGGTCGGAAAATCAGTTTACGCCTCAACAAATACCAGAATTGGATTTGGAGGTCAGACCTCAACAAATACAAATAGCAGAAGAAACTGAGGGAACAATTCAGCCAGTACCAGTTTCGGATTTAGAAGCGCCACAGCAACCAGCAAATACTTCCCGTAGTGTTGTCGAGTCCGTGGGCGCAATTCCCAACGAACTCTATGAGAGATTGGGTTTGACCATGCCTCGATGGCTACTGTGGATTTTAACAGTTGTTGTCGGCATTGTTTTATCTGGATTGTTGGTATCGACTCTGGCACTGTGGACTCCCCTATGGAGCAATCTAGATCGAACAGATGAAGAATTAGGATTTGCTGGCAAAAATGAGCAAAAAATGCCATTACCTGGGGAATTATGGAGCAAAATTTCCCAGTACAAGCTGTCACGTCCAATGAATATTCTCATTATGGGGATCGAACCAGTCAGGGGTACAGTTGATGGCTCACCAGAAAGTTTTGCAGGCAAAAGCGATAGTATGCTGCTTGCAAGACTCAACCCTAGTGATCAATCAATGCGGGTACTGTCGATTCCCAGAGATACGATGATCGCGATTCCAGAGGAAAAGGGATTAACTAAAGTATCCGATGCCAATGCCCAAGGCGGTCCTGTCTTGGCAGCGCGGGTAGTTAGCCGTACCCTCAACAATGCGCCTATTGATCGCTATATCCGCATATCTACTAGTGGTTTAAGGGAATTAGTTGATCAACTCGGTGGAGTAGAGGTATTCGTTCCCAAAGCAATGGAATATCAAGACTCTAGCAGTCCGTCATCGGTAAGTTTAGTTAGTGGATGGCAAACTCTTAACGGCGAACAAGCAGAACTATTTGCCCGCTTCCGCGAACCAGGCTTAGGAGATTTACCAAGAGTACAGCGGCAACAAGCACTCGTAGCGGCATTACTAAAACGGCTGAATAGTCCTACTGTTTTACCGCGATTGCCCCAATTAACCCGCATAATGCGGAAATATTTTGATACAAATCTAAAGATAGAAGAAATGATGGCTTTGGTGAATTTTTCCGCCAATTTAGAACGGGATAATTTCCAAATGACCATGTTGCCTGGTACGTTCAGCAAATTCAGCAAAGACCCTGATAGTTATTGGCTGAATATGACTGGACAACAGAGCCTACTGAATAATTATGTTGGGGTAGATGTACCTGGTCTTAAGCCAGACTTGCGTCCTGTTCCTAACCTCAAAATTGCTATTCAAAATGCTTCTAATCAACCTCAGTTAACTGAAAAAGTTATGGCCTATCTCAAACAGAAAGGCTTTAAAAATGTTTATACAGTGCCGGATTGGCCAGACACCCAACGACAGACTCAAATTGTTGTCCAAAAAGGGAACCGTAGACCAGGGGTTGACCTACGAAAAATTATCGGCTTAGGTAAAATTGAAGTGTTGGCAACTGGCGATCTAGAATCTGATCTAACAATTCGTATTGGTAAAGATTGGAAATAGTCACTAGTCAGTCGTCAGTAGTTATAAATTCTTACACCACTGACAACTGACAACTGATAAAATTTTAAAGTTATGAAAAAGATTTTAATTCGATTGTTTAGTTTGATTGTAATTTTGATTTTGGCTTGGTTATGGATAATCATCAATCCCAAGCCAGCCTTTGCTCAACTAAACACAATTAACTATAGCAATATAAATCTAGCAAATCGTGACTTTGAAGGCGCTGACCTCGCAGGTGGAACTTTTGTTGCGGCGGAAATGCGGGGTACAAATTTTCAAGGAGCAAATTTAACTAACGCAATTCTCACTAAAGGAGTTTTATTAAAAGCCAACTTGGAAAATGCTAACTTAACTGGTGCTTTAGTTGATCGCGTAACTATGGATGGTGCAAATTTAAAAAATGCCATTTTTACAGAAGCAACTTTGACTCGCAGTCGTTTTTATGATGCTGTGATTACGGGTGCAGATTTTAGTAATGCTTTAATTGACCGCTATCAAGTATCATTACTTTGTGAAAGAGCAGATGGAATTAATCCAATTACAGGTGTTTCAACACGAGATAGTTTAGGATGTCGTTAGTTACGGCTTGTAAAAAAATCTTCAATCTTGGAAAAAGGATAAGGTTTAAAGGAGAATTTAATTCCTTTAAGCCTTATCTTTTTTTATTAAGACTTGGAGGATTGCAATTTTTCGAGTTGTGCCAAAACTTCTGTGCTGTGAACAGATGGGTTGACCTTAACAAAAGTCTCACGCAAGATTCCCTTGGGATCGATGATAAAACTATGACGCATAGAAACAAAACCAATCCAAGAACCGTAAGCTTTACTCACTGCGCCATTAGTATCAGCCAAAAGGGTAAATTTTAGCCCTTCGGAATCACAAAAATCGGCATGAGAGTCAACGTCATCAGCACTAACGCCAATTATTTGAGTGTTTTTTTCAATATATTTGGGTAAATCTTGTTGAAAACGACGAGCTTCAATAGTGCAACCAGAAGTGAAGTCTTTGGGATAAAAATAAAGCACTACCCATTTACCTTGCAAATCAGATAGGGAAACTTTGCCATTGCCTGTGTTGGTTGGCAAAGTAAAGTCTGGTGCAGGTTGGTTAATTGCAGGTAGTTTGCCACCCATAGCATCAGCAGAAGGGAGAAAATTTAACCAACTGATGACAGTAAAACAGGTGATAAATAATATACTCAAAAAATTGCGGCGGGAAATCATGGTAAAGATGAAAATTACAACTTTACATAAGTTTACCTATAAGCAGGCTTCTGTCATTATCTCTCATTCAATTTTGAACAGGTTGGAGAGACATGATAAATCGCTTGTTTAAAGCAAATCTATTCGTTAACTATTTATTGACACATTTAGTAGAGCGATCGCTTTTTTGAAGGCAAAATAAAAATAAGCCTCGATTTCCAAGGTCACTAGTTTAATCCCGTTTCGGTACACACAAATTTTAAAGGTTTATCCCAAGGGTCAATGGGTAATTCAGGTAAATAGGCAAAATCAAAAACAATGCCAATAGTAGATTTATTTTGCCAATCAGCAGCAACTAGTAAGCGATCATAATATCCGCCACCATAGCCAAGGCGATATCCTTGATAGTCACATGCAACACTAGGGATAAGAATCAAATCCACTTCTTCAGGATTTAAAATTGGAGCTGTGGGATGAGGTTCAACAATTCCGTAAGTGCCGATTTGCAAAGAATCATTCGATGTCCACAGATGCCAAGAAAGGGAGTTATCAACGCAGCGAGGAAATCCCCAACGATATTTAGTCTGTGCAAATAGTAGGCTGATATCTGGTTCTTGGCGAAAACTGAAATAAGCAAGTATAGTTTTGGCTTGGGTAAATAAAGAGGATGTTTGCAGGTGCGCGCAGATGCGATCGCTTTTTTCTCTCCATTCTAGAATAGACATTGATTGCCGTCTTGCGAGAAGCGATCGCCGTAGTTGTGTTTTTTCCATCATTTAAAAATTATTAACCACCAAGACACAAAGAAAACACTTCTTTGTGTCTTGGTGCGGGCAGTCCGTTCAAGTCGGCGGCACTTCCTACAAGTCGGGGAACCGCAAGGGCGGAGTGCCTTGGAAACCCGCCCATACGGCTGCCCTCGTCTTTGTGGTTATATTTTGCCTAAACAGAAGCAGCGTTTTTACGCCACCACTCAATGGTATTTTTTAGCCCTTGCTCAAAGCTTACCCCAGCAGTAAAGTTAAAAGCTTGTTTAGCCCGTTGAGTATCTAAACATCTACGAGGTTGACCATTTGGCTTGTCAGTTTCCCAAACAATTTCACCATCAAACTCCATCAGCTCACAAATCAAGGTAATTAAATCACGAATAGAAATTTCCTCACCTGTTCCCAAGTTAACTGGTTCAGAGTCATTGTAGGATTGAGTACCCATGACAATCCCCCGCGCTGCATCTTCTGAATATAAAAACTCGCGGGTAGGGCTACCATCACCCCAGACAGGAAGTTGTTTTACTCCCTGAATTTGTGCTTCGTGAACTTTGCGAATTAACGCTGGAATTACGTGAGAACTGCTAGTATCAAAATTATCTTCAGGACCGTATAAATTTACTGGCAACAGATAAATACCATTAAAACCATACTGCTGACGATAAGATTGTAACTGGACTAACAGCGCTTTCTTGGCAATTCCGTAAGGGGCGTTAGTTTCTTCTGGATAACCATTCCAAAGGTCATCTTCTTTGAAGGGTACTGGGGTAAATTTGGGATAAGCGCAGATTGTACCAACACAAACGAATTTTTCTACTCCAGCTTGATGGGCAGCGTGAATTAGCTGGGTTCCCATGATCAAGTTGTCGTAGAATAACTCTGCTGGTTTTTCGCGGTTAAGACCAATACCACCAACATGAGCTGCTAAGTGGATAATGATGTCTTGCTGGTCAACTGCACGCTGGCAATTTTCCCAAACACGGATATCACAATCACGCGATCGCGGTACTGTAATCTTCGCACTGTCAGCCCCAGCTTTACACAGTTGATCTATTACCTGACGACCCAGGAAACCTGCTCCACCAGTGACGAGAATCCGTTTATTTGTTAGTTCTAAGGCGGTCATTTTCTTATCCTCTGTGGTGTAAATCAGAAGTGGAGAGCGCCCAGTTCTTGACGAATAGTAGCAATATCACGAGGCATTGAGGAAGCATTGCCGTTGGGTGAGGTGTGACCTAATGCTTGTAAGTCTGCCTCTACCATCAAGGCTACAAGCTCTTTAAAGGTTACTGAAGGCTTCCAACCCAACTTCTGTTGCGCCTTGGTAGGATCGCCGATTAACAAATCTACTTCAGCTGGACGCAGATAACGATCATCGAACTCTACATGATCTTGCCAATTGAGATTCACATAACCAAACGCCAGTTCTAGAAATTCTCGCACTGAGTGAGTTTCACCAGTAGCAATTACGTAATCGTCTGGCTGGTCTTGCTGCAACATTAGCCACATTGCTTTGACATAATCCTTGGCATAGCCCCAATCACGCTTAGCATCAAGGTTGCCCATAAAAATTGTTTTCTGCTTCCCAGCAACAATTCTGGCAACTGCCCTGGTAATTTTGCGGGTTACAAAGGTTTCACCCCGCCTTGGTGATTCGTGGTTAAAAAGAATGCCATTGCAAGCAAACAAGTTGTAAGACTCACGGTAATTGACTGTTTGCCAGTGGGCGTAAACTTTCGCACAAGCATAAGGGCTACGGGGATAGAAAGGCGTGGTTTCGCTTTGCGGTACTGCTTGCACTAAACCATACATTTCTGAAGAACCTGCTTGGTAGAAACGTACCTCGATACCAGTACGTCTTTGGTAGTCTCGGATTGCTTCTAGCAATCGTAGGGTTCCCATTCCTACTGCATCAACAGTATATTCTGGTGAATCAAAGCTGACTCTAACATGGGATTGAGCGCCCAAGTTGTAAATTTCTGTGGGCTGGACTTCTTCTAAAATACGTCGCAGCGTTGTACCATCTGTCAAGTCCCCGTAGTGAAGCAACAATCGCACTCCCTCTTTATGAGGGTCTTCGTAAATGTGATCGATGCGGTCTGTGTTGAAAGTAGAAGTCCGGCGAATAATGCCATGAACTTCATAACCTTGCTCTAGCAAAAATTCACTCAGGTATGAACCATCTTGACCAGTAATACCAGTAATCAACGCTCGCTTGTTTTGGGTCATGCTCAATTATCCCTTGTTATCTTTGATAAAATAGTCGCAGTGCAATTGATACAACCTAGCAGCTAATCGCTAAATTGCCTAATGGGAAACCTACGGGTTTTAATTAATTGATACAGAAGCTTTACGTAAATAAATATACCAAATCATCAATTAATTTAACAAATTAGCCCTAATCTGCTCAACATTAGATTATTGAGGCATTTGGTGTAAATTTTTTAATCTTTGTCAAAACTTTATCTAGAACGAGTTTTTGTTAAGACTGAACCAACTCAAAATTTTGAATGAACTGAAATCTAATACCAATTTGAAAAAAGAATGCGACAGATCTGGTAGGTTGGGTCAAGAATAGCGCCGCCTAACAAAGCAACGTAAATGTTGGGTTTTTTTATATTCAATATATTCAATGCCCAGTAGTAAATAGTGTGGATGTTCTGGGACTGCACTCAACTACTTACTGAAAAATTTCTCTTCAGTGCAGTCAGACACAATTAACTGCCCATGCGATAACAAGTCGAAAGTTCTCGCAAAAAGGTCTTTTGACTTTTGCGTAAGCAGCACTAGGGGCATAAACTGCCCCACATCATAAAAGTTGAGTTGTGGTTTAGTACGCTCCGTTATTTTTAGGGATAATAACTACA
This sequence comes from Halotia branconii CENA392, assembly GCF_029953635.1. Taxonomy (NCBI): domain Bacteria; kingdom Bacillati; phylum Cyanobacteriota; class Cyanophyceae; order Nostocales; family Nodulariaceae; genus Halotia; species Halotia branconii. The sequence goes on from NZ_CP124543.1 coordinate 4,005,596, forward strand.
TCAATCGTTTTTAACATGATCCATAAATCGAGCCAAAAATTCCTAAACTTGACGTAATGCAAGTCTATTTGGACTCTTCGGGGGTAAGGAATGTCATTACGTCCCGAAACTTGCCACAATCCAGTGATTCCTGGTCGAATTGTTAAAATCTGCTCGATGTGACAACCATATTTTGGTAATTCTTCTGCTACTAGAGGGCGTGGCCCAACAACACTCATGTCCCCTTTTAAAACGTTCCAGAACTGGGGAAATTCGTCCAAGCTAGTAATTCGTAAAAATCGACCAATTTTTGTAATACGGGGGTCTTGTTTGAGCTTAAAACTGCTCTCAAATTCTTGTCGCAACTGGGGCGATGTTTCCATCATTTGTACTAGAACCTCATCCGCATTGCTCACCATTGTTCGGAATTTAATACAATTAAATAGCCTGTAGTTTTTACCCACCCGTTTTTGGACATAAAAAATCGGGCCTTTTGAACTCAAAGCAATTAGCAAGGCCAAGATTAAGTAGACGGGGAAGAACAAAATTAATACGAACAGCGAAAACGTTATATCGAATAGTCGCTTAGCAAACTCTCCGTTTAAGCCCTGAAAAGACAAACCTTTGGGTTTGACTCTGGGCATTTTTGTTTTTTGACCACGCTTTAAGAAAGTACGCGTAGACGTTCTAGCGTCTTGCCGTAGGCCTCGCTTGCCGGAGAGGAGTGAGCTCTGGGCAGTCATCATACTCCTTAATAATCCACACCACACATAGTCCCAATCTTAAAGCCAAAAGTAGGTGCTTCTGGAGGGAAATTGCCAAAAGCCTACAAAACAATTACAAAAATCAAGACCTTTCTAGATGTGATGGTCTTTTTTCTTGGCAATTGTTTATAAAGTCCAGATAGCGCTGTGCAAAGATTTGCGGCGAAAACTGGGCAGCGTGCGATCGCAAATACTCAGGATTAATCGAATTTTGATACAATTCAAATTTTTCTACTGCCTCCACTAAAGCTGCTTCTGTTTGAGTCTTAAAAAATATGCCTGTCCCTGTATCTACATTAGAGCGCAGATCTCGCACAGTTTCTAAAGCGCCCCCTGCACCATAGGCAATCACCGGAGTACCACAAGCTTGTGCTTCCACTAAGGCAATGCCAAAATCTTCACAAGCTGCATACACAAATGCCCTGGCTCTGGCCATATATTTTTTTACCACATCATCAGGCTGCCATCCCAGTATTTGGATGTTAGAGTTAGATATCTTACGAATCTTTTTCATTTCCCCTCCTGTACCAATAATCACCAATGGTCGTTGCAATTGATTGAAAGCTTTGACAATTAGAGATACCTGCTTATAACTCACTAACCGGGAAACTGTCAGGTAAAAATCCTCCTTTTGAGAAAAAAAAGGAAATGCCTCAACATTCACTGGTGGATAGATGACTGTTGCTTCTCGCCGATAGCAGCGCCAAATGCGACGGGCTGTATGCTGCGAATTGGCCACAAAGTAATCAACACGGTTCGCACTCAATACATCCCACTGGCGCAGACGATGCAGCAAATACCGAGTTATCCATCCAGCTACACTATTGCCTAGTTTGCTGTGGCGTAGATAATCAAAGGTTAAATCCCAGGCATAGCGCATGGGGCTGTGACAGTAACAAATATGCAACTGTTCTGGAGTGGTCAAGACTCCTTTAGCTACAGCGTGGGATGAAGACAAAATGATGTCATATTGTCGCAAATCTAGTTGTTCAATCGCCAGCGGCAATAAAGGTAGATATTTTTGGACACCATTACGAGCATTAGGCAAGTGTTGAAGAAATGTTGTGCCAATCTGACGTTGATATAAATAACTTTCACGATTGCTGGATTCAAAGTCAATCAGGGCGTATAAATCGGCATCAACATGATTCAGAATTTCTTGTACAACTAGTTCTGAACCTCCAGTGGCCTTAGGTGTCAGCCACTCATGAACCAGAGCGTATTTCAAGGGCACAGCTAACTTTAACGAGGTAGAAAATATGTAAAAAAGTGTGAGGTTAACTGAAAAGTTTCCCTTTGCAATCAACGAACGGGAAGCGCCCCAGGTTAAACCTAAGACGTTATTCTTTCTCCAGAGGTTCCAGACCTGATAACCTCAGATAGGGAATAGGGCATGGGGCATAGACAGTTATCAGTTATCAATTATCAGTTATCACTGCCCCCTGCTTCTCTGCTCTCTAGCCCCTAAAAACTAAAAATAAGAATGGGAAATTTATGCGAATTTTAATTATGGGTGGTACTAGGTTCATTGGTGTTTACCTAACGCAACTGTTGGTGGAAAAAGGACATGAAGTAGTGCTGTTCAATCGTGGTAATCGTCCTATACCTTCTTTACAGGGGGTAGGACAAATTATAGGCGATCGCACTGACCCCACCCAGCTAAAAGAAAAATTATCTTCAGAAAATTTTGATGCTATTTTCGACAACAATGGCCGAGAACTGACAGATACTCAACCATTGGCAGAAATTTTTCAAGACCGCTTGCAACACTTTGTTTACATGAGTTCTGCGGGAGTGTATCTCAAATCTGACCAAATGCCCCACATCGAAGGGGATGCAGTAGATCCTCAAAGTCGCCATAAGGGTAAGCATGAAACGGAAGCTTACTTGAATGAACAAGGACTGCCATTTACTTCGATTCGCCCAACGTATATTTACGGGCCGCGTAATTATAATGACTTAGAAAGCTGGTTTTTTGACAGAATTGTGCGCGATCGCCCAATTCCTATTCCTGGGAATGGATTACATATTACTCAGCTAGGACATGTCAAAGATTTAGCCACAGCCATGACTCAAGTTTTAGGCAATCAGCAGGCGATAAAACAAATTTATAATGTTTCAGGCGATCGCTATGTCACTTTTAATGGTTTAGCCCGTGCTTGTGCTGTAGCTGCTGGCAAATCACCCGATGCTATCAAAATTGTTAACTACGACCCGAAAAAATTTGATTTTGGTAAGCGTAAGGCTTTTCCAATGCGGGTGCAGCATTTCTTCGCCTCAGTAAATAAGGCTCAAACACAGTTAAATTGGCAGCCTGAATATGATTTGATTTCTGGGCTTAACGATGCCTTGGAAAATGATTATTTAGCAACTGGGCAAGATAAAGCTGAGGTAGATTTCTCTATTGATGAAGAGATTTTAAAAGCTGTTTAGAACTGATCTGAATTACGAATTAGTTTGGATCAATTCCCAATTCTCGTAACTTTGCGCTAATCTCTCAGCCCTTTGGCTTTCCCGTTCTACTGGAGTAGGAACCCAATTTTCCTCTGCATCGTACCAGCGCAACCACAATCGCTCAATTCCTTGGTAAGCACCTTGCCATATTCCTAACCCTAGTTGCAGACTAGGCATCCATATCCGTGGTGTAATCAGATTCAACCCACTGTAGCGGTCTGCAACTAGCTGGAAAGCTTGTAATTTATCAGTGTAGCGATTAAATACAATGTAATATGGAACTCGCAAAATTCGTTCATAAACTTCCCATTTTGTTAGGGGTTGGTTAACTTCCTGTAGAGTTTGCCCCAAGTCTTCTTTTTCTGTCCCAGGAGACAGCAACTCTACCATAACGAAGGGAGCAACGCCTTCTTGCCAAATCACATAACTCAGACGCAAATCTCGTTGTTCATAAAGGCGAGATACTCCCACAGCCGCAAACCAGTCTGGGCGTTTGTACCATAGTGGATGATGAGGATCATAGTAGAGGTTTAAGTCACTGGCAACAAATACCTGCTCTGGTTGATAGTCGGGTGGAGAAAACGTATCGCGCAAGAGTTGGGGTTGGAAAGCGTGAAATTCGTCAGGCAAGCCAGGTTCCTCAGGGTTCTCGCTGGGAAGATCATACATTGTAGGTAAGGCTTCTTTCGCAGGGCGGGGAGGGTCTGTTTGATACATCAGGGCATTCCTAACGGACTATCTTTAAGTTAGCGGATGAGGGGGAAGGTTTGGTAAAGATTAAAATTCTTAAGAAAAAATCTTTTCTATTTTCATTTTATTAAAAAGCAATTAACATCGATTACAAATAATATTTTTTAAAACTATGCTCACAGCATTAATTACAGGAGGCGCAGGTTTTATCGGTGCTAACTTTATTCTTTTAGCCAGAAATAACCAATGGTTAAATGTAATTAATTTAGACAAATTGACTTATGCAAGTAACCTACAAAATTTAGCAGAACTCCAAAATGATAATTATTACCATCTTGTACAAGGAGATATTGGCAATATTGAGTTAGTAACTTATTTACTAGAACAATATCAACCAAATGCAATTATTAATTTTGCTGCGGAAAGCCATGTTGATCGTTCTATCTTAAATCCGCAAAAGTTTATCCAGACTAATGTTTTAGGAACATTTTATTTACTAGAAGCAAGCAGGTTTTACTGGCAAAAACTATCTTCACAACGACAACAGCAATTTCGCTTTTTACATGTCTCAACAGATGAAGTTTACGGCTCACTTAACCTAAAAGACCCAGCCTTCCGAGAAGATACACCTTATGCACCTAATAGTCCTTATGCAGCATCTAAAGCAGCATCTGACCATTTTGTACGAGCCTACTATCACACTTACGGACTGCCCACTTTAACAACAAATTGCTCCAATAATTATGGAATGCGCCAGTTTCCAGAAAAATTAATTCCTTTGACTATTCTCAATGCTATAGATGGTAAACCTTTACCTATATATGGAGACGGGCAAAATATCCGAGATTGGCTTTATGTTATTGACCACTGTAAAGCTATCTATTTGGTTCTACAACAGGGCAAAATGGGTGAAACTTACAATATTGGTGGTCTGAATGAACAAACCAATTTAAGTGTAGTAGAAAAAATCTGTGCCATCCTAGATGAGTTGGTTCCTAAACCTGATTTTAGTTACTCTTCTTTGATGACTTTTGTTAAAGACCGTCCTGGTCATGACCGAAGATATGCCATTGATTGTAATAAAATCAAGCGTGATTTAGGTTGGCAACCTCAAGAAAATTTTGACAGTGGTTTATTAAAGACAGTTCAGTGGTATCTCAATAACTTTGATTGGGTAAATCAGGTACGCTCAGGAGCTTACCAAAACTGGCTAAAACAAAACTATGAAAACAGAAAATCTTAGCAATGCATTATGAAAGGTATTATCTTGGCTGGCGGTTTTGGAACTCGTCTTTATCCATTAACTCATGTTATTAGTAAGCAACTAATGCCTGTTTATGACAAACCAATGATTTATTATCCTTTGTCTGTCTTAATGTTGGCAGGTATTCGGGAGATTTTAATTATTTCTACACCTAACGACTTACCATTATTTCAAAGACTGTTGCATGATGGTAGTCAGTGGGGTTTAAAGTTTAGTTATATTGCCCAACTAAAACCTGAAGGTTTAGCTCAAGCCTTTATTCTAGGCAAATATTTTATTGCTAACGAGCCAGTATGCTTAATTTTAGGTGACAACATTTTTTATGGACATGGTTTAACAGAAGTATTAAATCGGGCTGCCAAATTGAGCCACGGTGGATTAGTATTTGGCTATCAAGTGAAAGATCCTCGACAATATGGGGTAATCGAATTTAACGCATCCGGTTATGTAATCGGTATAGAAGAAAAACCTATAATTCCTAAATCTAAATACGTGATTCCTGGTATTTACTTTTATGATGCCCAAGTTGTAGAAATCGCTGATAGTCTCAAACCTTCTAATCGCAATGAGTTAGAAATTACCGATCTAAACTTAGTTTATTTGCAGCGTGGTCAACTGCAAGTAGAACTTTTAGGAAGAGGATACGCTTGGTTAGATACTGGTACTCACGAATTTCTACACCAAGCAAGTAGTTTTATTCAAACTTTAGAAGAACGACAAGGATTAAAAATAGCTTGTATAGAAGAAATTGCTTATTATCAAGGATATATTGATTCTTGCCAACTCCAATATTTAGCTGAATCTATGGCAAAAAGTAGCTATGGTCAATATCTCATGCAAGTTTTAGAAAATGAGCAAATGTTACCGACAATATCACCGTCAAATATCAAGGAATCGTCTACTGATCATAGTTTACAACTTTTATAGATTATCAATCAATAATTATATTTAGTATATAAAAATGTAGTTATAAAGGTACATTAATGAATATTATACAGACAGAGATTGCTGATATACTAGTGATTGAACCGCATGTATTTAAAGATGATCGCGGTTTTTTTTATGAAAGCTACAACGAAAGAGTTTTTCTAGAAAAAGTAGATATTACTGAACATTTTGTCCAAGATAATCACTCTTATTCTACCAAAAATGTATTACGTGGTTTGCACTATCAAATTCAGCAACCTCAAGGTAAATTAATACGAGTAGTATCAGGTGCAGTTTTTGATGTGGCTGTGGACTTGAGAAAAAGTTCCTCTACTTTTGGTCAATGGATAGGTACAAATCTCACTGCTGAAAATAAAAGACAACTATGGATACCAACAGGCTTTGCTCATGGTTTTTTAGTACTCTCAGCTTATGCTGAAGTTTTGTATAAAACGACAAACTACTATGCACCACAGCATGAACGTACTATATTATGGAACGATCCTAATTTAGCGATCGCTTGGCCAATTCAAACAAAACCCATACTTTCTGCTAAAGATCAAATTGCTAAGTTGCTACCAGACGCAGAGGTGTTTGCATGAAAATCCTCCTCACAGGTGTTACTGGACAGGTGGGTTGGGAATTGCAACGCACTTTGATGACTTTAGGTGAAGTAATTTCTGTAGGACGCAGCCAGCTAAATTTAGCTCAACCAAATACTATTCGCTATATTATTCGAGAAGTTCAACCGAATTTGATTATTAATCCCGCTGCTTACACGGTGGTAGATAAAGCCGAATCGGAACCAGAATTAGCAATGACCATTAATGGTATTGCTCCTGGTATCATGGCTGAGGAAGCAAAGCGATTGGGTGCAGCGATAATTCACTATTCTACAGATTATGTATTTGATGGCGCAAAGACCACACCCTACACAGAATCAGATCAACCTAACCCACAGAATACCTACGGTAAAACTAAACTAGCAGCAGAACAGGCGATCGCATCTGTAGGAGTACCACATTTAATTTTACGCACTAGTTGGGTATATGGGTTGCGAGGTAAAAATTTTTTACTGACTATGCGAAAGCTAGCTTTAGAGAAAGAAGAAATTAAAGTTGTTAATGACCAAATTGGCGCACCTACTTGGAGTCGTGTAATTGCTGAAGCTACAGCACAGATTTTATCTCAAGCTCGACAGGATGTATCTAGTTTTTTTGCTGAAAAAGCTGGAGTTTATCACTTAACAGCCAGTGGAGAAACTAACTGGTATGAATTTGCTCAAGCAATATTTACCTATGATGTCCAATATGATGAGCGCAAGTTACAGAGATTGATAGCAATTAAATCTAAAGATTATTCTACAGTAGCCAGTAGACCAGCGTATTCTTTGTTAAATAGTCAAAAGTTGACTAATAATTTTGGGTTGATTTTACCAGATTGGCAAAGAAGTTTGAAGTTAGTTTTGGTTATGAATAAATAAGTAATTAATTTATTCAACAATGTCATAAATTCCGCGCAGGTAATGGAAGAAAAATCTAACCACAGAGAACGCAGAGAACACAGAGAAATAAGAGTTTTGGAGAGTTATTGCTTAAGCAGATTGCAAATGAGTAGGGTGACAACATGTTGTGTCCCTACCCGTGTCCTTAATTTATGTGAAATATGCTGTATTTTAAACCTTCGCTGTATACGTCATACTTGGTATAAGTATGACACTTTGTCTTTTGACATATCTGAGTCGGTTATTTATTATGCCTAAGCTGCTTCTAGACTGAATTTAGCTTGTATGACCGACAAACACAATAAATTAAAGCTGTTATCCATAGGCATCTCACCGCATGATGGTTTATTCTCGATTGGTGTCTCCCCTCATGGATTAATTTCGATTGGTGCAATTCCCCACGGTTTGATTTCGATTGGATTAGTACCAATGGGCGTTGTTTCGATTGGATTTGTTTCAATGGGGTTATTTAGTGCTGGAACGATCGCAATGGGACTACTCAGCTTTGGAAAAATTAATATGAGTTTAATGCAACTCAACCCAACTAGTATAGAACAGCAACAACCCAGAATGCAGATGAATCCTCAACATAATATGTCTCATTAAAAAAAGGTATTGAGTTAACAATACCTTTTAGTTGTCATCTTAAATTTCAGCTACTGCTCGTTCAATCAAGCGGCGTGCTAAAGTTTGTGTACCTGTGTGTTCGTAATAATTCGTGGACATATCGAGGAATGCTGCCAGGTAATCTAACTTGTCATCGGCAATTTCCACAAAACCTTGCAAGTGATTAACAACCTTTTGGGGCGTTAAATTATTGCCATTAACTAGTCCACTCATCCAACCTTTAACTGAATCAAAACTCTCGCCGATAAAGTTAAGTTTACTACTGGCATTATTGCCCGGTATCGCATCTTGGATGCCTTTGAACGTCGAGTTATTTTCTAATTCCTGGGGATTTGTTTGATTGAGTGCAGATATAGCTTTGCTAATAAAATCTGGCCCTAAGGGAATTAAACCATCAACGCAAACTAACGCCACCATCCGCATGAGTGACTCGCCACTATACTCACCCAAGGAAGCAACAAAATCCCCAATACTATCTCCAGGAATACCGTTGATTTGACAAAAAGCTACTAATTCGGCGACTAATTTCAACGATAAATCAATAGTTTGAGCTTTATCTGCTTTAGGAGTGACAGAATTTAAAAAACTCAAAAGGGGAATTTTTTCACCAACTTTGTTAGCTAAAGCTGCTGCACCAAGGGCTTTATCTGTATTATCAACGGTTTGATAGAGCCACATAGCTCGTTGGTATCCTTGGGAGCGATCATTATAGAGATAAATCGCTCGTTCGCCAATCTGCTGAATTAAATCTTCGTCGGTTTCGCCAGTTACGTCCCTAATAGTGTTAACAAAGCCGACAGTATTTTGCCACTCACCAGGAGCAACAAAATCTAAAGACTTTAACATAGAAATGGTCAAGCCGCTAGTTGGTAGTTCATCAACCAACTCAAAAATTGATTTGCTCACAAAAATCTCACTTATTTAGGTTTTGTTATTTCAATGACAGTATTACAGGTCATTTGAGTTTAGCTAAACCAGTTAGGTTAAATTTCTTGATCCAAGCTGCGCGATCGCTTGCGGTAAATGATGAATCGCGAGAAAGTACTTTTACTTGGTACTTATTTACTAAAATTGCAGTCTGCGTCTTACCTACTTCAACAGCTGGATAGCCGGCAATCTTTTTGGTACTCTTCGAGAATTTTGCTGCTGCACTAGGTGTACTAGTAGTATCAGAAATCGATAGGGCGGCTAATTCTTTATTTTCTTTTTTTAACTTTGCTTCGGCAAAGCCCTTTTTCTCTTGGGTAAATACTTGCTCATACCCAGCTTGCTTCGGTGGAAAGAATTTATTAAATTTCTCGCCTTGGGTAGCGTTTTTGGCAACTGCTTGACCACTTTTTTGTTTACTGCTTTCTTGTTGTACTTGGTCAAAACGTCCTGGTACTTTAGGAGTACAGGCTGTAGTTAGCAATACGACAGACAGTAAAAAAGCAGCTAAAATTTTGTGCCTACGGTTTAAAATCATCTTTGGCTTTTCCTTGTACTTGAGCTTTGAGGCAATTATCAGCGCTGTTGTCGACTTTAGCTGCAAAAATTTACTATTTGATCATATAGTGGTTTTTTTATGAATAAAATACACCATTCTAGCCCCTAACCCCTAATTCCCAGTCCCTTTTTCTTACCTACGACGAGCTATCACAGCATAGAATGGATCTCCTCCGGTTGCACCCAACCACTGCAAAAAATTGGGCGCTGTAGATTTATGAGTAATAATTTCTGGGGTTGTAAACTCTGGTACTGAGGCGAAGTAGTTTTTAACTAATTCCACCCTGGTAGCTTCTGAAGCGTCCCGCCAAGCTTGAATCGCCTTTTGAAAAAACATACGGTTAGAAAAGCTGATAATAGCTATACCACTAGGTTTAAGGATACGGTAAATTTCTGAAAAGACTGCCTCTGGATATTGAATATACTGCACTGAAACGCAATTGAGGACAGCATCAAAATCTTGATCTCCAAAGGGTAGCTGGGGCTTTTCGTTGATGTCTTGTACAAAGTAATGATCTAAGCGGGGATTGCGTGAGAGTTCTTCAGCGTTAAGTCCATGTCCTTCAACATGAGCAAATTGCATTTCTTCTGGTAGATGCGATACCCAACTGCCCATCATATCTAGTATGCGCGTGTTGGGTTGGAGGCGATCGCGATATAAATCTGTTAGCTGTTGAATAAATCCTTCATCGACATGGGTAACGAAGCGCGGATAAGCATAAAACAGCTTGTCATCTGTATCGTCTAATTTCTGACGTTGATTCGGTCTAAGCATTATCAATCTCTGTTTTTACAGGTCTTTTATTTCAATCTCTGATAGGGATTTTGTATACTTGCGTTAACCTAAATTTTAGTAAAATAGCCTTCAAATACAGATATGCTAAGCATTTTAGGCACAAAACTAAACGGCGTTGTTGAATCTAGGGATGAAATTTATGTGTTGATATCTAAAACTCCTTATTTTCTCTGCGCGGCAGTCGCTACCCTGCGGGAAGCCGCAGAAGCGTCTACAAGTCGGGAAACCCGCCCAACGCGCTGCCTTGCCTCTGTCTTGAGAAGTTGCTTACGGAGCAATACTGCTCGGTTAAGCTCAAAAAGCTTAATCTTTGTAGGTTGGGTTGAGGAACGAAACCCAACATGTCTGGGTTTTTTTTGGGTTTCACTTCGTTTAACCCAACCTACAATGATCCTTAACCGAGTAGTATTGGGTTACGGAGGGAAACCCTCCTGACAACTTTTCGCTGCACCTCTGCGTGATAAAAATCATCCCGCATTTATGCAACGCCAACTAAACTTGTTTTGCTCAACACCTACATGACGCAAATGCAGTACTTGTAATTTCACTTTATGAGAAGCGATCGCAGTTCCGTTACAGCGATCGCCCCGCGATCAACCCCTAGCCACAGGAATCAACCAATAAGATTGTATGTCTTGTAATGAGTTCAGGGTTGCGGTGGCAGCCCCCCCACACCCTCTACTACAAAATTTCAGAAAGGTGATCGCTTTACCTAGCCACAGGTAAGCAATCACTATAAAGTAATGGTGTGTATACGCTTTGAAGAGTAAACACAAACTACAATTAGTACTTTATCATCATCAGGTTTTTTAAATGCAGACATTACTAAAAAACATCTAACTCGACTACTTGATTAACAATTATTTACCTTTGCAACCCCCAAGTCATGGATCAATGAAAGTCAATAGTAGGCTGAAGAAGTAATGTAATTGCACCTACAACTACAAACGACAACGTTACCCAAAATAAAACTAAATTTAGTCTCATGATATTTTTCTAAATTAAAACAAAAGTTAAATAAATTTTAATAGCCAAGAATCGTAATAATCGTCTTTCTTAAGTATCGATACTCAATCTTTCTTTGGGAAGGTTTGTCAAGTTATATATCTCCAAATAACTGCTCATAAATAAAATATGAAAATACCTCTATCCTAGGTTATAAATATTGTTTACCAGACAAACATTCATTAAATACCAATTTATGTAAAATGAGGGTTGACGTTTTGCATATAGGAATCCAATTTGATTAATGAACATATTTGCATAGGAAGGGAACTCTTAAGGGGAACACTTCGGCTACGCTCAGTACATCGCAGGAAAACAGGGATTTAGGAGTGTACTAAGTTTTTTCTCCAAATTAAATATGAATCCTATAGTTTGTAAATAAATCTTAGCCAAGACTTGATCTAGTTTTAATAACTCAATTTGATGTTTCATTTAGATTTACATCTAATTGTTAAACTTACGTAATATTTAAACTTTTATGCAGATGTAGTAAATTAAGATTTTTTTTAGATTTTGTTAGTAACTTTATTAACGGATTTAGTTGAGGAGCAGTTATGAAAACGTATTCTATAAACTCAAAAATATTACGTCAACTTTGGTCTATAGTTGAAGAAACTCAAACTAGTACTCTTCTTGGACTCAACGATACAGATTTAGTCAAGCAATTATTAGAGCAAATAGAGAAGCAAAAAGCACTTAATCCTCAAGAAACTAACACTCTGAGCGCTTATATTCATTCTAAAACGTTGTTAATACGTGATTTAGCCCAGGCAAGATTAGTCAATTGTTAAATATTAGCTCAAACAGAGAGTTGAGTGTTTGTGTAAGTATTGAGGATTATGTCACATTGTTATTAAAAAGATTTGTTCATTAGGCAAATAAATATAGTTAGCTATGCCATTGGTCTAGTATGTTTAACTGCCTGCATTATATTCTGGCAATGAGAGCAATAATGTCTCTTGTCAAGCTAGGAGCAGTCTAACTTTTATTGAAGTAAAAATCCCCGGATGAAGCGCAGCAGAATGGGGAGAGCGTCAATTCTTAATAGGAAATGTAAAGAAATATTAAAACAGCAATATGATTGAAAAGTGCTGAAACATCTGATAAATAAGGGTTTGAGTATGTCTTTATATTTCTTAATCAACTCCCTCAGGATGTTTAAAAAATTGCACAAAATTTGCACAAACAGGTTGCTTTAATCAAAGGTGGTTCAAAAGGCACTGAACTCTTGACTACTAGGTCAGGGTTCAGATTCCCTCAAACTTTATTTAAATATTTAGGGAATTGATTGTCATGCATATCTGTTTATTAGGCTGTGTAGTGGGTTGCTCTGAATCGAAAAACAGCGTTAGAGGCTGAGCTCTCCTTTGTTACGCCTTCAAAAGCTTTTGTTTGCCCGTTCATCAATACTCACGGCTCAATATTCTGCACCAGTCAGCCTTTGAACCACTTTAACTCATGTCATAACAGGAGAAGATCGAATGCTAGACGCTTTTACCAAAGTAGTTGCTCAAGCAGACACCAGAGGCGAATACGTAAGCGATACTCAAATTGATGCGTTGAAAAATATGGTGGCTGAAGGTACTAAGCGGATGGATGTTGTTAACCGCATCACCTCAAATTCCTCTGCGATTGTAGCTAATGCAGCGCGGGGATTATTTGCAGAGCAACCTCAATTGATCGCACCTGGTGGTAATGCTTATACCAACCGCCGCATGGCAGCTTGTTTGCGGGATATGGAAATTATCCTGCGTTATGTGACCTACGCTGTGTTTGCAGGTGATGCTAGCGTTTTAGACGATCGCTGCTTGAATGGTTTACGGGAAACTTATGTAGCTTTAGGTGTTCCTGGTAGTTCCGTAGCAACTGGTGTCAGCAAGATGAAAGAAGCAGCGATCGCGATCGCTAATAACCCCGATGGAGTTACTCGTGGTGATTGTAACAGCCTGATGTCTGAACTAGGCAGCTACTTCGACCGTGCAGCTTCAGCAGTAGCTTAAATTCCCATAAATAAAGACTTTTTGTCTTTAGATTTACGACAACGATTTTGCAAAATTTTACAAGAGGTATATTTAGCATGAAAACTCCTTTAACAGAAGCAGTAGCAACAGCAGATTCTCAAGGACGCTTTCTCAGTTCCACAGAAATTCAAGTGGCTTTTGGTCGGTTCCGTCAAGCTGCTGCTAGCTTGGAAGCTGCTAAAGGATTAAGCTCCAATGCTCAAAACTTGGCTAATGGTGCAGCAAATGCGGTGTATCAAAAATTTCCTTACACCACTCAAATGCAAGGCTCCAATTATGCTTCAACCCAAACAGGTAAAGACAAGTGTGCGCGGGACATTGGATATTACCTCCGCATGATTACTTATTGTTTAATTGCAGGCAGCACTGGCCCAATGGATGACTATCTCATTGGTGGACTGGCTGAAATTAACAGAACCTTTGAATTGTCTCCTAGCTGGTATATAGAAGCGCTCAAGCATGTCAAAAATAACCACGGTTTGAGTGGAGATCCAGCTGTAGAAGCTAATTCTTACATTGACTATGCCATTAATGCCCTAAGCTAAGGGTATTTTCTAGCCCAGAACAGCAGAATACTATGTAAGGGAACAGGGAACAGAGAACAGGGAATAGAGAAAACTAAGTCATCCGCAAGGCGCTGGCTCAACTTGAGAAAACTGGCATTGGGGTTTCAACCTACCTACCCCAAGAGCATTAGCGCAGCGGTATAAAGTACGGCTTTAAACCTTGTTTTGTGGTTAATGCTTTGTTTCGTTGCATAAAGTAGTCTGTGGTTCTGGGCATGTTGTTTCTGATATTCAGGAGCTAAGATCATGACAAGTTCTATGGCAGCTAGGCAGTTAGGGTTTGAGCCATTTGCAGAGCCATCTCTTGTAGAATTGCCGATAAATTGGACTGAGGGCGATGTGCAAGCAGTGATTTGTGCCGCTTATCGTCAGGTATTTGGCAACGACCATCTGATGGAAGTAGAACACTTAATCAGTGCCGAATCGCTACTTCGCAAAGGTGACATTACAGTCCGGGATTTTGTGCGCGCTTTGGCTCAGTCAGAATTGTACCGACAAAAGTTTTTTCACTCAACGCCCCAGGTTCGCTTTATCGAACTGAACTATAAGCATCTTCTTGGTCGCGCACCTTATAACGAGTCAGAGATTACCTACCATGTTAATCTTTACATTGAAGAAGGATACGAAGCAGAGATTAATTCTTATATTGACTCTGTGGAATATCAAGAAAGTTTTGGAGAGTCCATCGTTCCATATTACCGGGGATTTGAAACTCAACGCGGACAAAAAACCGTCGGTTTTAACCGCATGTTGCAACTTTATCAGGGATATGCAAACAGCGATCGCGCCCAAGGCAAAAATAAATCAGCATGGCTAACTCACGATCTAGCTCGTAACTTAGCAAATCCAGTGCGGACACCGACCTTTGGAAAAGGACTTTCTGGTACAACCAGTGGCGATCGCGGACAGATCTATCGAGTGCGTGTAATGCAATCTTCTAGTAGTCGCACGCCCCAAATTCGGCGCAGCATGAGTGAGTATGTTGTTGCCTACGACCAACTTTCACCTACACTCCAACGGTTGAATCAGCGTGGTAGTAAAGTAGTAAGTATTTCCCCTGCTTGATCGAATTAATGGTCAAACATAACCATACAAGGAGAAGAGTTTAATGGCAATTACAACTGCGGCTTCCCGTCTAGGAACTGCCGCCTTTAGCGGAAGTAGCCCCATTGAACTACGTGCAAACTGGACGCAAGAAGATGGTAAAGCCGTTATAAATGCGGTTTACCGTCAGGTATTGGGCAATGAGCATTTAATGGCGGCAGAACGTCTTACTAGTCTTGAGTCTCTGCTTTATAACGGTCAACTTAGTGTGCGTGAGTTTGTTCGTGCTGTTGCTAAGTCTGATTTATATAAAAACAAGTTCCTTTACCCGCATTTCCAAACGCGAGTAATTGAATTGAACCTCAAGCACTTGTTAGGACGCGCTCCCTATGACGAATCTGAAGTGATTGAGCATTTAGATCGCTATCAAAATCACGGATTTGAGGCAGACATTGATTCCTACATCGATTCTGCCGAATACGAGGCGAATTTTGGCGATTACATCGTTCCCTACTATCGCGGGTTTTCAACTCAATCTGGTCAAAAGACCGTGGGTTTTACCCGGATGTTTCGTCTTTATCGAGGCTATGCTAGTAGCGATCGCTCCCAGTTAGAAGGAACTAGTTCTCGTCTAGCGGGTGAACTTGCTAGAAATAGCGCTTCTGCGGTTGTTGGCCCTTCCGGTGGTAGTGACGGTTTTGCTTACCGTCCTTCCAAACAAGGTGTTACGCCTAACCGCGCCTTTGGCAGATCTTCAGTTGGCTCTGCCAGTGGTCTTTACCGCATAGAAGTCTCAGGCATCTCTCTACCTAGATATCCTTGGGTTCGTCGTAGTAATAAAGAGTTTATCGTTCCCTACGACCAGTTATCAGATACCCTCCAGCGAATTAATAAGCTGGGAGGTAAAGTAGCAAGTGTCACACTTGCACAATAACAATAAATTGGGCATAGGAAAGAGGCAGAGGGGCAGGGGGCAGGGCGCAGAGGGAACAAAAAAGAATTGGGGATAAGGAGAATTGGAGAATTTGGGAAAGATAATGTCTCTTTGTCTCCCCATCCCCTTGTCTCCCTGTCTTCCTCTGCTTCCCCTGCTTTTCCTACTCCCTGCTTCTTCCCATTGCCCAACCTACATAAATCCTCATTTTTAGCTTACTGAAACGTATTGAATTAAAAATCGGTATCACCCCTTAATAGGAGATATTGCAGCCATGTTGGGCAAATCTGCATTGACTAGAGCTTCTAATTCAACATCAAATAATCGTATTTTTGTCTATGAAGTGGAAGGACTGAGACAGAATGAGCAAACTGATAAAAACAGCTACCCAGTTCGCAATAGCAGCACAGTTTTGATTCAAGTGCCTTACAGCCGTATGAATAACGAGATGCGTCGTCTGACTCGGTTAGGAGCCAAAATCGTTAGTATCCGTCCTCTTACAGAAAGTTCAACTGAAAATTAAAGTATGGGGCATGGGGCATGGGGGCATGGGGCATGGGGCATGGGGCATGGGGCATAGACAGTTATCAGTTATCTATCAGTTTTCACTGGTCACTTGTTAACTGTTTACTGTTCACTGCCTCTCTCAACGCTTTTCGATTTGAGAAATCGCTAATTTGGCTAGTAAGCGTACAACCTCTAGTTCGTCTTTGAGGGCGGCTTGTAAAGGTTCTAAGGCGGTGCGATCGCCTATTTTGCCAAGAGAAGTCACAGCGGTCTTTCTCACTTCGCCATCGCGATCGCGCAATGCCAAAATCAGATGAGGGATGGCTGGAGGATAGTTGATTTGAGCTAATGCTGCTGCGGCTTCTGTACGAATTACGGAGGCTGGGTCAGTTAAAGATGAGACTAAAACCTTACAAGCGCGTTCGTCTGATTGTTCTTGAGCTACATGAGCGATCGCACCTACTACCGCACATCTTACATCTACAGAATCGGAATCGAGGGCTGCATACAAATGTTCTGCGGCTTCTGAGCCAATGAACGCTAGTGCCCAGGCGGCTTGTCCTTTAGTACTTTCGGGATATTCAGTTGATGCTAAAACCTCTAGTAATGCTGGCACTGCTGTTTCACCTGTCCTAGCTAATGCTCCAGCAGCTGAACCTCTAACTACGGTATCTTCATCATTTAATAAGGCGTGGAGTAAAGGTGATACAGCTGTAGGGTCAGCAATAATGTTAAGAGTTTTAGCAGCAGCTCGCCGGATTACTGGGTTAGGGTGATTTGCTAGTGCTTCTATTAAGAATGGAGTTGCTGGTTCTCCAATTTCACCGAGTGTCTCTGCAAAACGCAGCCTAACTAAACCTCGCGAATCTCCTAGACCCTCAATCACCATCCGCTTCAGAAGTTCATGATCATTGGGGTCAAAGGTGTCGAGTGTAATTTGGTCACTAACCATCTCAATCAGGGCATCAGTTTCTGCCTGAGCTAACAAAATCGAATCATCTCCAGATTGCGTTTTGGAGTTGAGCATATTACTCATCGCAAGTTCCCTACCACCAGTGACTTCGTTAGATGACAGTTTTTAAATTTAATATTCAAAAACTGCATTATTAATTTTTAGTTCTTAATTTCAGGTCAAAGATTAACTTAATTCTCTATGTCAAAGCAGCTTGCTGATTACGGAGTGCTTGGAGAGTGGCATCAATTTTAGCAAGATCAGGCTCTAGTTGTGCCAATGCTTGAGACCTTAGCATCTTAGCCCGTTGTGCCATTGTCAGGGTGTCGTTAACTAGGCGTTCCCGATATTCTTCGAGTTCTGTAATCAACTCCGTCAGTTCTTGAGCAGTTACCGGATCTGTTGCAGTCAGTTCTGAAGATTCAGTCATATTTATTGTTTTTCCTAAACGCTGTTGCTAAATGCTTGTATCCGATCTTCTCAGATCGCGTTACCAGTGGGCAAACCTTTTTTAAAATAAGCAAAGTAGGCATTGAGAATAGGGCATTGGGCATTGGGCATTGGGCATGGGGGCATTGGGGAAGAGGATTTTAAGTTAAGCGTTGCATAAATGCGGGATGAATTGAGATATTTGACCAAGACTCAAGATTGATTTTTCGCGCCTTTGTGCCTACTTTGCGAGTTCCGCTTTAGCGGTATGCACAAAAAAAATTCGTCCCATCAATCACCAACGCCATTATATTTATTTATTCAAGATTCGTAGACGAGTATCAAAGACTTGTGAGCGCCTCAATGCCCAATGCCCCATGCCCCATTCCCCATTCCCCATTCCCCTTAGTCAATATCACCAAAATACTCTCGCACATCAGAAATTTTGCCGTTTTTAACATTAAATGAAATAGCATTCCGTCCCTTGAAAGGCTGATTGGCAATGGTTCCTTGGCTTTCAAACTCAAAGGTTACTGTTTTATCGTTACTGGTGACACGATCTGGTGGACTGAATGTGAGGCGATCGCCTTTTTCTTTACGCCTCCATAGTCTGGCGATTATTTGCTCTTTACTCTCATATCCAAAGGATGTGTTTCGTTGTTTGCCAACTGGAATCCAAAACTTGACTTGATCACTGAGCATGTCAATGTAAGGTTGAAACTCTCCAGTTGACCATCCTTGAGCAAGATGATCGAATGCTTGTTGAGCAATTTTAAAAGTTGGAGTCTGCTGCATCTGGATGGCAGAATTAAGAATTTTGAGGATTTTGAGCGATCGCCACTGCCAATTCTCGATATCGACGTGGATCACCTTCTGGAAAAACCAACCGTTCTTGAACTCGGCGATCGTAAAGTTTCTCCATAATTAAGTGCCAATCCATTGCTGACAAAGGCGAGGGCTGCTCTTCAACAGATTGGGACACAGGAACTGCTGTGGTTGCGGCTAGTTGCTGCTGTGCCATCCAGACACGACCGCGAACTGCCCAACTATCATCGCTGTTGGCCATTTGCTCAAACTGCGCCATAATTTGCGATCGCCAATCTGCATAATCAGCAGAGATTGCTGTTGCCAAGCAGTGTAAGCCCACAACTGCGGAATACCGCACAATCCACTCTTCATCCTGTTGGGCGACAAATAATAGAGCTTCTAAAGCTTCTTCTTGAGCAATTTCTAAAAACTCATCCGGGAACCAATGCCACTTCATGGTTCCTAAACCCCTAGCTGCTGCTCGGCGGACACTCAGGGCAAAATCAGCAGTTGCTGCCCCCAATAAGGTGACTAATCCTCTGGGATCGCCAATACCTGCTAAGGCACGAATTGCCCAAGCTCTAGCAGAATAGTTATGTCCATCCAGTTGATCTAGTAAAGCGGGTACTGCTGGTTCTCCGATTTGGATTAGCCCATCCACAGCCGCAACTGCTGCCCCTGGATTGTTGTAGCCCAAAGCTGCAATCAAAGTTGGTACAGATCCTTCTAGACGAACTGCTGCTAAGTTTTGTACAGCTTCTAACAGCAGGGTAGAAGAATCGGCTTCTTCTACGGCACGAATCAAAGATTGGAGAGTGGCATTCATGAGGAGTGAAAATTAAGGATGAATAAAAATCTTTTAAGTAATTGATACGTATATCAAATATATATAACAATCTTATAACAATTTATGGGGCTTTGATTTTGTGATGGAGACGTGCCGTTGCCCATTTCTACACCGATATAAAATAAAAATAAATCAAATAATAAGGCAGTATCTATGGCAACCCAGGTTAGTGAGACCAAATCCTCAACTGAACTGGTAATTTCTTGGGAACCATTGCCCGATGATTTTCAGTTAGAGGATGATCCAGTGGAGAATACAGGTCAGCCAATCTTGGCTGGTGCTTTGCGTGAGAGTCTAGAAATTAGTGGTTTCATCCAGCCCCAGATGCTGATAGCTTCCAATTTTGGTATTTGTGCAACACTCAACGGACAGTTTATTGCTAAAGCTCCTGATTGGGTTTATATTCCTTCTGTAAATCAGGTTTTAGCTAACCGCAAAAGCTACACACCCAATTTAGAAGGGGAAATCCCGGCGGTTGTGATGGAGTTTCTTTCTGATACTGAAGGCGGAGAATATTCAGTTAAGCGAACTTATCCACCGGGAAGATGGTTTTTCTACGAGCAAATTTTGCAGGTTCCCCTTTATATAATTTTTGAACCCGATGGGGGTTTACTAGAATTTTATCAACTCGAAAATGGACGTTATGAGTTAAAGCAACCTGATGAAAATGGTCGTCATTGGATTGCGGCGATGGGATTATATTTAGGAACTTGGCAAGGAACAAAAGAAGCCAGAACAGGTTATTGGTTGCGATGGTGGGATGAATCGGGTAATCTGTTGCTTTGGGCAGTGGAACAGATTGAACAAGAACGCCAACGTGCTGAACAAGAACGCCAACGTGCTGAACAAGAACGCCAACGTGCTGAACAAGAACGTCAGCAAAAAGAACGGTTGATTACCTATTTACAATCTCAAGGTATCGATCCGAATAATTTGCCTACAGGTTAAATCAGTAAACAGTAAACAGTTATCAAATGGCTTTTGACTGATAACTGTTTACTTCGGCTTCGCCCTTCTTTATGAGAGGCTATGTTCAGAATAAACTCAGGATAAATTCAGTACAAGACGCTCTAATAACCATCCAGAGCGAATTTGTTCTAAAAAACCTCAAGGGGTTTGCTTATGGATGAAATACACCACTCTAGCTTCTAGCCTCTTTTCCTGACTGGAGTGTATTGCACATAACCAAGAAGCGTTATATTACCGTTAAAGCAATTCATCCATCAATGTCATCACCTTAACTGCCCCTGATGATAAATTTGGTGGCGTGGTTTGTTGCAATTGTTTTTCTAGTAAACCTTTAAGGGCGATTAGTTTAAGACTATTTTCTGCTAAAGTCTCAGCGATCGCCTCTGCCGCAGGTAAATATCCAATTGCTCCTAAATCAGCTAAAACAGCCCGACGTAATTGTAAATCTGGGTTGGAGAGTTCTTGGATTAAGCGATCGCCATACTTATTTGCTGCTTGTGGATCAGATGTTAACTGGTACATCGCCCGCGCTGCGGCATATTTAATCCTAGGCAGAAAGTGATCCAAAAAACTCATAATATCTGGAATTGCATTTGTTGCCCCTAGTGTTCCCAATGCTTCTAGAATTGAGTCGAAAGGTTGAACTAGTTGCGGAGGTTCGGGAGCTGGCAGGGTTCCTGGTACATTATCCTTGAGCAATTCAATCAAAACTGGAATGCAAGCTAAATCTCCCAACATCTCTAGGGACTGTGCTGCTGCTTCTCTGACATAAAAATCAGAACATTCTAGCGCCTGCATTAAGGGAGCCACCGCCCGGCGATCGCCTAATTTTCCTAATGCTCTCGCTGCATTTCGCCGTAAAGGATAACCACCAACTTTTGTGCGATCGTCTTCATCTTCTAATGCTTGAATCAATACATCAATCGCTTGTTGGTCATCAACCCGAAAACGCCCTAACCACCAAGCAGCGTACACCCGCAATCCCAAATCTTCACCTTGAAGATTAGCGATCGCTTGCTCTACTGTGAGTTGATTTTCGTCTTGGATACCAGATTCGTTGTCCATAGCGAAACATTTTAGGGTCGAAGACAAAAGCCAAGAATAAGTAAGGTCATAGTCAGGACTTTAGCCCTGATTTTTATAAGCACTAAAGTACTTACTACAAACCTTCAAAACTAACTTGAAAGACTACTAATTCAACAACTTTACACAAAACAATGCCCGGAGTGGTAAACAATCACTAACATTTGTCAGTCACTGCATACCCCTCCGGGCAGGATTTTCGACTAGCTTAGAGCGTTGATAGCGTAGTCGAGGTAAGAGTTAGCTTCAACAGCAGGATCGCCTGTTTGACCGTGGTTAGCTTTGACATACTTCAAAGCTTCAATGTACCAGCTAGGAGATAACTCAAATGTGCGGTTGATTTCAGCCAAACCACCGAGTAAGAAATCATCCAATGGACCTGTACCACCTACAACTAAACAGTAGGTAACAATGCGAATGTAGTAACCAATGTCACGAACGCACTTGTCTTTACCAGTTTGAGTAGAGGCGTAGTTAGGGCCTTGGGTGCTGGTGGTGTAGGGAAATTTTTGGTAAACAGCATTTGCTGCACCTTGAGCCAAGCTTTGAGCATTAGAAGTCAAAGCTTTAGCAGCTTGTAAGCTAGCTTCAGCTTGACGGAAGCGACCAAATGCAACTTGAATTTCGGTAGAGCTGAGGAAGCGTCCTTGAGAATCAGCAGCAGCTACTGCTTCGGTTAAAGGGGTTTTCATGGTTTACTTAATCTCCCAATTTATGTTGTGAAAAACGTAGCAGTGGAATAGTGACTTAATATTTAGTCGCTTTTTCAGCAATTATTAACAATTAAGCAACAGCAGAAGCAGCTTTATCGAAATAACCACTTAGTTCAGAAATAAGGCTGTTGCAATCGCCTCTGGTGATGCCAGTGTTGTCGTTAGCGATCGCGATCGCTGCATCCTTCATTTTCTTAACACCCACTGCTACAGAAGCACCAGGAGTACCCAAAGCTTGGTAGGTTTCCCGTAGACCATTTAAGCAACGATCATCTAAAACGCTAGCGTCTCCAGAGAAGGTCGCGTAGGTGATGTAACGCAAGATAATTTCCATGTCGCGCAAACAAGCAGCCATCCTACGGCTGGTGTAAGCATTGCCACCAGGAGCAATCAACTGGGGCTGCTCAGCAAACAACTCACGAGCCGCATTCGCAACAATCGCTGATGAGTTGCTGGTAATACGGTTGACGATGTCCATGCGCTTGTTGCCATCAGCAACCATGGAACTCAGTGCATCCAGTTGAGAAGCACTTAGGTATTCGCCCCGTGCATCAGCCTGAGAAACCACCTTTGCAAATGCGTCTAACATAAACTCAATCTCCTAGTATGTTTTAGTTGAGTACGGTTTTGATCACAACCGAATTTGGTTAAGTTTGGCGTAAGACTGCTTGAACAGTCTAGGGAAGGCAAGGCCAGTTGATGATTCACCAGCGAAATGTCTCCCTTTCTTCCGAATCTGGAAACTTGGAAGATTTTACATTTCTTAAAAGATTGAATGGACTGGATCTTAGGTTACTGGATAACCTGCACCTGTTCTTTAAACTTGCATTTCAACCTTTTTTTCAACCTTCTTTCTTTTATACTATGTCGTTGGATCATTTTTTGTTACGAATTATCATGAGTTTTGATAACTTTCCGTAACTTTACTTTACAAATGATTCATAAAAAGAGGCTAGGGGCTAGAGACTAGGGACTAGGGAAAGCAGGGGAGAATAATGATCTCTATGCCCCATGCCCTATGCCCTATGCCCTATGCCCAATTGTCAATTTCCGTTCTAAGTCAAACAAAAAACCGTGGATATATTCTTCAGTCCATTCGGTTCCATAAAAGCGGGTGAACATGCCCCGTGCAGGGTCTTTCTCAGCCCGATAGCGTAGATAACGCAGTTGAGCTTGTTCAATATCCGCTAAAGCATGAGAATCGGTAACTGGTTGTGCTTGGTCAACAAAATTTAGGTAAGCCTGGAGATAGTCTTTAAAAGCAGCCAATACATGGGTTTTTACCGTTTCATCTTGCTGTGTGCGAGTCCAGAGAAAGGCAGGTGAGAAAAAGGGACGGGCTTCTTCAGGAAAATCTCCTCCCCAAGGAAGATGTTGTTGATATGCTTCAAAAATAGACAATATGGGTTGTGTGTACTTGGCTTGGTACGCTGGATCATCTCGAAACAGTGGTTGCATATCCAAGGCAATCAGATGTCCTCCAGGTAGAGTCACCAGATCTGCACCGAAGAAGGGTAAATCGTAATTCAGATGAGGAAAGATGACAAAATTGAGAACTTGCAGCGATTTTCCGCCTTGGACATGAGCAGCTCGAATTTGCCGCAGTTTTGGGGATTGAAAGCCAGTACTGGTCGTTAATACCTCTTCTTGATGTTTGCCCTTGCCTACAAGTGCTGATTTACTTTCAAATCCTGTGGGGATGGGATAGGGTTGTAAGTCTAAGCGTTCATGCAAAAGAGCGATCGCATAGTCCAAAAAAGGCTGATATAAAGTCATGGTAAATCTAATTTACTTTTTGCTTACTCCAACAGCTAATGGCACTGCATCCTCAAATAAAAACTCATACAAAAATCGCTCTGACCATTCATGACCAAAGTAGCTGCTGAATAAACCAGATGCAGGATCACGTTCAGCACTGTATTGATCGTAATCTTTCTGGGCTTTGACAATTCGCTGAATATCTTCTGAGTCAGTTAAAGGTGTAGCTGACTCTAGCATCTGCCAGTACAGATTTAGATAATCTTTAAATGCTGAAAATACCCTTGTCCTTACAGTTTCGGCATCTGTCTTAGCAAACAGCAGGTATTTCGAGAAGTACTGATTAGCATCGTAGAACTTCATTTCTAAATCTTGTGCTAAGTCAGGATACTTTTCATGCAAGGCTTTTAGAGGATGAATATACTTTTTTAGGTAAGCTTCATCTTGAAACAACGGCTGAAAGTCCATCACAATCAAGTTTTTTACTTGGCCGAACGAGAGAAAGTCTACGCCGAGTAACGGTAAATCGTAGTGGTGACTGGGATAAATAACACTATTAAGGATTTGGGCGCTAGCACCCGCATCAATACTGGTATAGCGAATTTTACGCAACTCTGGACACTGATAACACCAACTACGAATAGTAGCGGGATTTTTGCCGCGATCGCTTGCTTGATAATCTAACCCTGATGGAATTGGGCGACTTTGTAAATTAAACCGTTGAAATAAAGATTGTTCTAGATGTTGAATAAAGGTTCTATACATCAATGTTATGCACTCATATACCTTTAACCCTTGAGAATACGAAACATCGTGAATCCATGTCCCATTTCTCATAAATAATGCAACAATCCTTAATTTTTGGCATGGGAAGGAGGAATTGGGGCAAGGTGCGGAGTACAAGGGGGATGAAGAAAAATTACCTCTTTCTCCTTTTCTCCCTGCCCCCTGCTCCCCTGCTTCTTCATTTACTAGCCCCTAGCCCCTAATTCCTAGCCCCTAATCTCTAGACAAATTACGTTGCATCATCTGTGTTAAAACTTCTTCAGACACACAGCGCCGTTCGGAGCAATAGGTCATTAAATAAACGCCATTCATCATCCGAACTGTGCTAGCGCGTACCCGAAAGTCATCTGTCAGAAACCAACAACGCTCTTGACCTTGATTATTGTCATATTCTGTATCAATGGTCAAAATGCCATCTTGACCAAACCAATAACGACTAACCACCGGAATTTTTTCTACATAACCTTGGTCGCGTAATAGTTTACCAGATCGTCTTGTTTCGTCATCCGGTACATCAACCAAAACTGCTGCATAGTCTGGATTTGGTGCTTGTTCATCCAAGTTATCTTGCCACATAAAGCTGGCTCCCCCCATCGATTTAGCTGGATCAATTCCCTGCTGTTCACAGATGGTTTTAACCCTGGGGTCATCTTTAGTAATGATGCCTATATGCAGGTTCGATTCTCCTGACTCATCTGCCACCAAATCAAAGTGATGCACGGTGCGCTGGATAAACCAGACACCTTCGCTTTTACTAAAAAAGTCAAGCATCGTCATAGGGGGGATGAGTCGCATCGTTTTTCTACCTCAGATTGCTTCTATCTAAAAATAAATGAAATGTCCGCGATCGCTGCACTCATGTCAGTGTGAATTTTTGCCATTATTCATCCTACGACGATTGCTGTCACAATTACCAATAGATTTTGTAGAGTTTTAGACAATCGAGAACAGCTATAATACCTCTAAATAATTAATCTCAATTCATAACAGGTAAGGAGATGCAAAAACCATCCCCAGAGATTTTAGCTGCTATCAAAGCAGGGGTAGCTCTCAATCACGAAGACTTATACCAATTGAATTTCAGTGGTCTTGATTTACAAGGAGCCAACCTGAAAAAAGCTAATTTGATTGGAGTTAATCTCGCTCAAGCAAATTTGAGTGAGGCAGATTTGAGTCAAGCTGATCTCCGGGGAGCAGATCTAAGTCAAGCTGTTTTGAAGAACGCAAATTTACAAGGAGTCTGTTTACATCGGGCGGATTTAAGTGGGGCAGATTTAAGTGGGGCTAATTTAGCAGGAAGTAAGCTGCAAGTATCTCGCTATGATAGCCAAACAATTTTTCCGGCAGAATTTGCCTACAAAAGCTCAGGGGCGGTTGGGCCTGGTGCTAACCTAAATGGAGCTTATCTGAATACTGCTAATTTGCGTAATGCTGATTTACAGGGTGCAAATATGCTGGGGGCATACCTCGGTGGCGCTGACTTGACAGGAGCCAATTTAAAAGGTGCTAGACTCAGCAGTGCTGACTTGCGGAGAGCTTTTTTGACGGGTGCTTATTTGCGAAATGCCCGATTAAATGGAGCAAATCTCGCATCTGTTGATTTGCGGGCGGCGGATTTAACTGATGTGGAGTTTGATCATCTAGAAAGTATTGCTGGAGCAGATTTTAGTAATGTGCAAGGACTGAGTAAAGAAAATAGATCACGCTTACTTAGCCAACCGATGGAAGAATTAGATGCTTGGAACTCATTTACGCGTAGTACAACGCGAGCTAGTTTGCAGAGGGATTAGGGCTTTAAATAATAAGTCAGAAGCAAGGAGGAAGTATTTCCTCTTCCTTTTGACTTGTTCAATTTTATTTGAAAGCAGAGTTTATAGTAATCAAATAATCTCTAAATTATGGTGTTAATATTATTTTTCATTGTATAGAACAAGTTTGCTCTTTACTTTTTTAATAATTCCTGCCAACACCAGTTTAAAAAGAAATTCCTCACATTGTTACTCTTGCATTGATTGTCGTTGCCATAAAATAAGCAACCGAGGTCAATTTAACCGCTGTTCTAAATACTGACCAATCATTTGTTCTTCTCCAGCGCGGGAAATGATCGTTTGGCGGGTGCGGTATTGAGTGCCGATTAGTTTTAATTCTTCTTCAAACACGTTTCCACTGTACTCGGTTCGCAAACACATGGTTTTGGGGTCGCGCATAGAAAATTGAGCGATGATCGGTTTTGAAGTGGAAAATCCGCGATCGCGATACAATGATGTTCCTAAAACCCCAAATACTGTTTCACCTTTCGTCTGCTTGGGACTGGGGCTAACATAATTACTTTCCCACGTTGTTAAAGCTCCACAAATTAAAGCAGTTTCATCTGCCATTTCGTGCAATCTAGCTAATTTTATTAGTTCCTCGTGTCCTGGCTCTAGAAACTGCACAGTTAAAAAACTAACTACTTCCTGTGTTTCTCCATCCTTGAGTGTATAGTAACGACGCTGCGATCGCCAGCTTCCCTCAGATTGCTGAAAAAATTCTTTAACCAGGGATTCTGAGGATAGCTGAGTAATTTGAGGCTGAAATGTCATAACAGGATTTAACCTCTTCAGGATGGAGATTTACATAAAAGTTTGTGTGTCAAGTAGTCTACAACATTTTTTATATTTTGTCACATAAGTTAATATTTATACATTTCTGTAGAATGTCTGGTTTGTATTAATGTTGCTCAATAGCTGCTTTGGGACTGGATACAGAAAAAAGTATTTTATTAAGGTGATTTTTGATGAAAAAAATACTTGTGTTGACGAGTTTCGACTACTTCGACTACGCCCTTCGGCTGCGCTCAGGATAAACTCAGCACAAGTTCGCTCAACTCTTGACCATTTTAGTTGGTTGAGCGAAGTCGAAACCAACGGCTATGGTAATTTTATTAGTATTAATTTACTTAAACAGTTACCCAACCTTTTTTAAGCAGTGCCAAAAAAGTCGCATATCCTTTAGAAAACTCTTTCGGGTCTGGCAAAAAATACTCAGGAAATTCCTCATAAGGTCGCCAAGGTTCTGAGGAATTATGCCGTAAATGCAAGGCACAATCTGTTGAACCTGCTAATTTCCAAGTCATTTGACCTTCTGTTTGGATCTCACTCATAGTTTTCTCCACCAAAATACTAAAACAATTATTAGCTCCTCAAAATTTTGACACCTTAGCCATTAATTTCTGTAAATGTTAATACTATTCATTGGAAATATTACTAGTGTATTAATATTGTGCTATGAAGTCTTAAGTTTAGTAAGGTACGTACTATTGCCTTACACTCTTAGAAAGCAATATTGTAACGTACCTTACAAAAATTGGAATTAAATCCGCGTTTCTTAGTTGATTTTAGTCATAGGTGCAGTTGCTTCTTCACAACAGCACCTATGTCCACAAATAACTAGATGCTTAGTTATTGGACTTAGCACCCAACTGAGATACTACATTACGAATGAAGATCACTTTGCGGTCGAAGTCCATTCCATTGAGTGATTTTAAAAACTCTTGCCCTTCAGATGGCAATGAATAGTCAGACGGTACTTGGATAACTGCTTTTTGATCCATACCTTGGGCAAGCCGATACCAAAACGCCAGCTTGTTAGGAGTATCCATATCGCTGTAGGTTTGGTTAATCGGTGTATTTGCTCCTGCTAACAAATCACGCATGATCTGTAATTGCTCATCAGGAGTCATCTGTTGAACTTCAGGTACTAGTGAATCAAGGGCATCATGTCCCGCTACGTCCGTTGAATCTTTTTTGCTAATTGCTCCGCCAAAGTCTTCGTAGATATACCACAGCAAAGCTAGCTGATTGTCAACGCTAAATTTCTGGAACCTTTCTGCAACTTGTTCTAGGTTTCCAACAGCACTAAAAGTCATAAAACTTTACGAATTTCTACCGTTTCATCCTAACTAAGATGAACTGAGTGTAAATCGTTCATAAGTAGTGAAGAAAAATCACTCATAAGTTAGAGGATATTTTTGGGAATACTGAACTTACAAACGTATATTGCACATTCCGTAACCTCTAGTATCATGTTGGCATTCTTAAAATATCCCTTGCAATCAAACGGTTTTATTCCGCACGGACATTGTTATCTTTGGAAAACGGGACTAGTGTGGCTGCATATTATTTCTGATGCCACGATCGCCTTAGCTTATTATTCCATTCCTATATTACTGATTTACTTTATTTCTAAACGCAAAGACGTTCCTTTTAATGGAGTCTTTCTGCTATTCGGGGCTTTTATCATTGCCTGTGGTACTGGACACCTGATGGAAATTTGGACACTTTGGCATCCAGATTACTGGATTGCAGGTAGTTTAAAAGCTATAACCGCGATTATTTCCATATATACAGCATTTGCATTAATTTATTTGATGCCGCAAGCTTTGACACTACCCAGCCCAGCCCAGTTAGAAGCTATTAATCAAGTACTTTCAACTGAAATTGTAGAGCGCAAGCGTATCGAAGAAGAACTACGCAAAGCCGAGGAAGTGGCGAATAACTCTAGCCAAGCTAAGAGTGAATTTCTTGCCAACATGAGTCATGAGTTACGCACACCTCTCAACGGCATCCTCGGTTATACACAAATTCTCCAACGCACAGAATCTTTAAGTGAGAAAGGTAGCAAAGGAGTTAGCGTTATTTACCAATGTGGTTCTCATTTATTAACCCTAATTAATGATGTTTTAGATCTCTCCAAAATTGAAGCCCGCAAGCTGGAATTGAATCCGATTGATTTTTACTTGCCTGCGTTTCTAGACAGTGTAAGTGAAATTTGTCGCATCCGTGCCGAACAAAAGGTGATTGGATTTTATTTGCAAATTGACCCCGATTTACCAACAGGGATTCGTACTGATGAAAAACGCTTGCGACAAGTATTAATTAATTTGCTGAGTAATGCTACTAAATTTACCAATCAAGGTAGTGTCACCTTCAAAGTTAAAGTGATTAATCAATCAACAAATAAAGATGGACAAATCATCTATAAAATTCGCTTTGAAGTAGCAGATACCGGCACAGGTATCACCCCAGATCAAGTCGAGAAAATCTTTGTACCTTTTGAACAAGTAGGAAATCAAAAACGACAAAGTGAAGGTACAGGATTAGGATTAGCTATCAGCCAAAAAATTATTTCGTTGATGGGTAGTCAAATTCAGGTAGAAAGTGAGTTGGGCAGAGGTAGCACTTTTTGGTTTGAGGTAGAAGTGCCACAATCTCAAGATTGGGCTAAGGCTTCGCGAATAGTTGAGAAGGGAACTATTATTGGTTATCAAGGACAAAGACGCACCATTTTGATTGCAGATGACAAATGGGAAAACCGCTCAGTAGTTGTCAATTTACTAGAACCAGTAGGGTTTAATGTTATTGAAGCTAGTCACGGTCAAGAAGGATGGGAACAATTAAAAGCCCATCGACCAGATTTGATTATTACTGACTTGGTTATGCCTGTGGTGGATGGATTTGAGTTTATTAAAAGTTTGCGTCAGTCTGACGAATTTAAACAGATATCTATCATTGCTTCCTCGGCCAGTGTTTTTGCAGCTGACCAATACAAAAGTATTGATGTAGGTGCAGATGCCTTTCTACCAAAACCTATAGAAGTTGAAACGCTACTGGAACTACTGCGACAGTATTTACAACTGGAATGGCTGTATGAGAACAAGACAAATATAATCAACAAAACCCATGTAGATAATTCAAATAATCCAGTTGAAATGGTTCCTCCACCCAAGGAAGTTTTACAAAAATTACTAGAATTGGCACAAGATGGTGACATTCAAATAATTTTAGAAATGGCTCAAGAAATTGTTACATCTAATGAGCAGTTAAGTACTTTTTCTCATCAAATTAATCAGTTGGCTAGCAATTTCCAACTCAAACGTTTGGAAACTTTTCTCAAACAATACCTTAAATAATTTGGGATAAATTCTACTTGTAAATGCATGATGACTACGAGTTTAAATAACGGATTTATTTTAATTGTGGATGATAATCCCACTAATTTGTCTGTTCTATCGGAAGCGCTGGCTAGTGAAGGGTTGCGTTTTCGGGTTGCAGTCGATGGCGAAAGTGCGATCGCCCTTACTGAACGCAATCAACCAGAGTTAATTTTACTAGATGTGCAAATGCCAGGTATTGACGGATTTGAAACTTGTTGTCGTCTTAAAGCCAATCCTGTTACTGAAAATATTCCGATTATTTTTACTACTGCTTTAGCCGATACAGAAAGCAAAACTAAAGGATTTTTTCTAGGTGCAGTAGATTATATCCCCAAACCGTTTGCTCAAGAAGAAGTGATTGCCAGAGTGCGGGTACATTTGCGACTCAAACAATTGACTGAATCTTTAGAACAACAAATCAGCGATCGCACCACCGCTTTACAGCAAGCCCAAGTTCAATTGGTGCAGAAAGAAAAACTTTCAACATTGGGAGAGTTAATCGCTGGGATTGCCCACGAAATGAACAATCCCATTAGCTTTATCACTAACAATATCCCGCCTCTCAAGGAATACATTGCCGGAATAACTGAGCTTCTCCTGCTTTATGAACAAGAGTATCCCAACCCCACAGCCACAGTTACCAATCTTATTGAAAACTTAGATCTGAAATTTGTTCTCGAAGATTTAACAAAAATTTTGAACTCATTCCAGCTAGGGTCTGAACGGATTCAGCACCTTTCTACTTCACTGCGGAGCTTCTCTCGTTCGGATAGCGATACCAAAATATCGGCGGATTTGCACTTAGGACTAGATAGTACACTGATGATTTTACAACATCGTCTTAAGGCCAATGGCGATCGCCCCCGTATTGAAGTTATGAAAAATTATGGAAAATTACCACAGGTAAATTGCTATATCGGGGAAATGAATCAAGTGTTTATGAACCTTCTGGCTAACGCCATTGATGCCCTTGACGAAGCCATCATGCAAGGTGAAATGAGTTATAAAATCCCTCGAATTGAAATTACAACAGAAATAAATTCTCAACAAATGATTGTAATTGAGATTGCTGACAATGGGCTTGGTATTCCTGAAAGACTCAAAAAACGGCTATTTGAGCCTTTGTTTACCACAAAACCCGTTGGTAAAGGGACTGGACTTGGCTTGTCGATAGCCCATCAAATTATTGTGGAAAAACACAATGGTACATTAGAAGTAAATTCTCAGCCAGGTGTAGGAACCGAGTTTAAAATTACAATTCCAACCTTGAGTACCACTACATAGATTAGCTGAGGAAAACTGAAGTATTTTACATAAATTTTATCTTAAATAATTAGATCAAATCTTCCATTGCCGCCCCGATTACACGATGATCGGTATCTTGTCTTAGTTGAGCCAGAGCTTCTTTAGCATCAGGTTCATCATAATGTTTCAGAGCGTAAGCAACCTGTACCCGAATGCGTTCGGACTCGGAATTTTTGAGTATCAAAAGCTGGGATAAAGCAGCTTGATGTTGACGAGAGCCAGCTAAAGTTCCTAGTGCTTCAACAGATGCTTCCTCTACACTTGCATCTTCCCCTGCTAATCCTTGGATGCAAACCTCAAATAATTCTTCAGGACACTCCAGTTCAATTAAAGCTGCTAAGATGCTGCGGCGTAACAACCAGTGATCATTCATAAAAAATGCTTCTACTAAATGGGAAGCTGAAACCCTGCCAAACAAAGATAGAGAGTTAGCAGCTTCTGCCTGCACATTGGGAGTATTATCAAACTTGATCATTTGGAGTAAAGCAGCAAAAGATTCAGATGTCTGCTGTTTGCCTAATCCTCTAGCAACAAACGATCGCACCAAAAATTCTGGATCTTGGATGTGCTTAGTGAGTAAAGGCAAAGCTACTTCTGGGGGATAATCTTTAAGAGCTGCGATCGCATCAAGGCGATACTTAAAATCTGGATTTTGCAGATTTGTTTCGATTTGATTGAGTTCCATAATTAAAGAGGCAGAGGGGCAGAGGGGCAGGGGAAGAAGAAGCAGGGGGGCAGGGAGCAGGGGAGCAGGGGGGCAGGGGAAGCAGGGGAAGACAGGGAGACAAGGAGACATTATCTTTCCCCAATTCTTCTTTATCCCCTCTGCACCCTGCACCCTGCCCCAATTCCTCCTTCCCATGCCCCATTTATTTTATGCCTGTCCATCAAATCGTGTGCGAAAGCTGCCATATTTCAACCAATATTGCTTCAGGTTATGACAAGGAGTATGCAAACTGGCTTTAGCACGATATAAAAAAACTTGGCGATGATCTCCCATCCATAGTTTATCAATCGGTTCAACCGAAATTACAGTTCCCCCTAATGCGGCAACGCAGTCAGAAAAACGCTCGACGGCGCTATAGTCTACCGTTTCAAAAATAAAAAAATTACCTGAACAAATCAAATGACGGCTGCGGAGCCAACATTGCATCTTTTTTTGAGCTTCTGGTGGCAACATTTTTGCTTCAACTGATTCCAGACTCTTCAAAGAAGCGTTACATGATAGCTGGGACTTCATGGGCAAAACTCTCTCGTTTTTCAAACCGCAAGGGCCCGAAGGTTGAACCCCAAATCTGTTCGTTGGTATTAACATCCATACCTCTATCGAGGCTAACCCAAGTGGTTTCTGTGACTTCAACATCGCTCACTAGGTAAGTCTGGCAGCCATCACGCTCAATCAAACATAAATTTCCAGGTTCTACATTGCCTCGAAACAGATCACCGTCTCGCTGAAAAATCATGCCGCAGTGAAACCGTCGCTCAATGCAGTCGTTGTTAATAGTCTTGAGGATGTCTGAATTACGCGCCGCACCGGCATAAAGAAAGGCGTTTTTTAGACCGTAGTTTTCAACATAAATATGGTCTTTTTTATCTACTAGCCGATGTACACCTTGACGATAGGGACTCCACAAATCGTAGTCATAAACTTGCTCAGAATAGAAGCCAATTCCAGAGAAAAACTCAAAGGGCAATGGACGAAAAAAAACATGGATATGAGCATAATTTTTAGGATTTTCAAAAGATTGTTTATAATTACTGAAATCCCCTGCCATACAACGAGCCAGGGTCACTAAATCATGGGATTTAGACTCAGAGTTATGCAGTGGAGTAGTCATTATTATGGATTGACTAAATTTGGATATCGATTTTTGATAAGTGTTAACTGCGATGCACTAAATTTCGACTACGCGGCAATCGAGCGAAGTCGAGATTCAACTACCGTTTGTCGAAGTGTTCACTGATTTAATTTCTTGGCGGATTTCTGAAGAAAATGAAGCTGTAACAACGCCTGTATTAGCACTAGTTTTGATTAAAGAAACTCGACAGCGGACATTAGGATTAATAAACCAGATTTTTTCTTCTGCGGCTGCGCGATCATATCCTGTAACTAAGACAAAGGTTTCATCTTCAGTTAAATAATAAGTACCGGCCGCTGCCATCGTCTCTGCATAACCTTGGTCACGCAGAAGTTGACCACGATTGGGGTGTTCACCATCAGGAACAGGAACTAAGATGCAACTGCCTTTGAGAACTTCATTTTCATCCCAGTCTGATTGACCTTCCCAACTCATCCGAAATGGAGACACAATTATTTGAGTATCAATATTATAGGATTTGCACAGGTCAATAACTGCTGGATCATCTGGAGACAAGGCAACAATGTCGATTACTGATTGTACGGCTTCAAAGTGACCAAAAGCCAAGTGATGGACGCTGCGCTGCGATCGCCACCGCCCAATAGAACGCTCAACAAATTCTGTAATGTTCATCAATTGAAATTGGGAATTGGGCACTTGTACTGAGCGAAGCCGAAGTATAGGGCATGGGAAAGAGGCAGTGTTTCGACTACGCGGTAGTTGAATCTCGACTTCGCGGCAGTTGAGCGTAGTCGAAACTCGATTGCCGCGCAGCGCTGCACTGAGCCTGTCGAAGTGTAGAAACTCAACTACCGGGGCAGGGTGCGGGGTGCAGAGGGGATGAAGAAGAATTAGAAACAAGGAGAATTGGAGAATTGGGGTAAAGATAATGTCTCCTTGTCTCCCTTCTTCCTCTGCTTCCCCTGCTCCCCTGCCTCCCCTGCCTCACTTGCTCCCCCTGCTTCTTCTTCTCCTTGCTTGGTTGAATTGAAAAAGTTTTTATTTAAATAGACAAATAGGGTAGACATTGCCCACCCTATTTGGGTTTACGCGATTTCGGTGATGCTAACGATTTTTCCACTGGTGCGGTTAATCCGCTGGATTTGTGGGGTCATTTTGCTAGCGGGAACAATATATTCAGTGGTACTAACGCGACGAGGACTGTCAAATTTTGAGCCGGAAACAACAATTTTAAATTGCTTTTCACTACCTGAGCCAATCACAGTTGCCGAAGATGGCTTGATGGAATTGGTAGAATTACTAGCAACTGAGTAGACTAATTGAGAAGACTTGACAGCGCTGTCAATTTGAGCAGGGCCGCGATCCAGAGCAAATGTGCGGTTATAGCCTACTTGCTTCATATTGGCTTCGCTATTTTTACCGCGAGAGTAAGGCACAATATTTTCACCAAAGGCTGACTGATATTCATCGCTGTCAATGTAGGAGTCAATCTCAGCTTCATAGCCTTCAGCGACACAACGAACGATGTGTTCAGAAATTTCTCTTTGATCTTGGGGGGCGCGACCGAGTAGGTGCTTAAAGTTCAACTCGACAAAACGGTAGGGGGCGCAGGATTCAAAATAGCGGGTGCGGTAGAAATCCGATTTAGCAACGGCTCTCACAAAATCACGCACAGAAATGGCGCGATCGCACAGCTGCGACTCAGCCGCTACTAAACGCTCACTCTCCATCACATGAGGATTTCCTAAAACCTGCTTGTAAACTGCCCGAATTATAGTTTGAGTGTTTTCTAAACTGTCGGTAGACCACATAAGTTCAAAAACTGCGGGTGATGCCATTGCCATCTATCTCCTAAAAATGATTCAATTTTTTGGTTTGCTTAAATTCATATCAAGGATCTGGTAAACGGTAATGTGTAACAGTTTATATCAGTGCTGAGTCCTGATTTTCAATTACAAACTACCAATTACCAGCTAATTCGTTGGGTATTGCAGCCTACTACTGACTAGACAGCTGTAATACTGGCAATGACACCACCTTGTTGGTGAATCCGTTGGTATTCCTGCGATAATTTTTCGTAGGGTACTAAAAAGACTTGGTTAGAACGGCGGAATTTAGAAACTGCGTTCACAGCTTTTGCTCTGTAGCCAGTGACTTCAATGCGATAAACCTTACCATCGGCACTAGCACCTACTCCTTGACGAGAGCGAGAAGTTCCTGCTGGTGTACGGAAGGTTGCGCCATCGCTAGCAGGTGAAACTACTGGAGTGGCAATTGACTGAATAACTAAAGAATTTAGTTTGGGACTCTTCCCTGCTAAATCGCCCTTCAGGCTGCTACTAGAAGCACCACGAACTAATTGGAAGGTATGGGTAAACTGAACCATACTTTGAAGGGCATCAGTTTTGTAGCCTCGGATGTAAGGTACAAAGTTTTCACCGAAGTTGTTTTGGTATTCGTCGCTGTCGATATAAGAATCAATCTCGGCTTCAAATCCCTTAGTATCGAGAATGGTGCTATGCATCCGCATTTCTTCCAAATCGAGTGGAGGACGACCTAGAAGATGTCTAAAGTTTAGTTCGATCGCTCGGTAACGAGCGCAACTGGTAAAAAAGCGGGAACGATATAAGTCAGACTTTGCTACTGCACGCACAAATTCGCGGACGCTGAACATACCCAGCTTGAACTGCGACTCTGGTACGGCAAGCCTCTCGCT
Organism: Halotia branconii CENA392; assembly: GCF_029953635.1. Taxonomy (NCBI): domain Bacteria; kingdom Bacillati; phylum Cyanobacteriota; class Cyanophyceae; order Nostocales; family Nodulariaceae; genus Halotia; species Halotia branconii. The sequence continues at coordinate 4,042,322 of NZ_CP124543.1, forward strand.
TTCCATGACGTAGGCATTGCCTAGCACTTGTCTGTAGACTGCCTGAATAATTGATTCTGTTTCTTCTTGTGAGCGACCGGGAACCCATTCTACGGGGGGGGTTTCATCAAATAAGCTGACCCCTAAGCGTGAAGCTGGTCCAAAAGGCATTTAACGATATCTCCTGCGTTAACGAGAGAGTTTAAGAAATTTGTTTCAAAAAGTGAAGAAATTTCAGATTGTTTATCCAGCCAAATTAAGCTGCTGGATTGATTTGTTTGATCACAAAGCAGAAATTTCTCCATAAGAGACTTTACCCCGATATGTTATAAAATTTTTCGGGGTTTTATACGCTTTGTTATGATCATCTTCATACGAGTCTGTAACCAAAGACATGAAGATTTATGAATCTTGATGATTTTACTTTACAAAACTTAATGTTATTAATTAATTAAAGCGCTTATCGGTTGTGTGGATTAACTGTGGTAGGAAAAGGGGCTAGGAACTAGGGGCTAGAGGCTAGGAAAGAGGCAGGGGGGCAGGGAGCAGGGAGAAAAGGAGAAAGAGGTAATTTTTCTTCATTCCCCTCTGCACCCCGCACCCTGCCCCATTTCTTCATTCTGTTGCACCTGCTTTAATCAAAATCTCTGCTGCTTGAGAGGAACGAAAAGATTTTCGGGCTTCACTCAATGCTGTTGCCCCCCAGCGATTTTGGGGACGGAAATCTGCACCGTTTTCTAGCAAAATTGTCATTGTTTCTAAATCACCTCGTGCTGATGCCATCATTAAAGGAGTCCAACCACCTAGATTTTCGGTGTTCACCTCACCACCCAGATCGATAAGTGCCTTCATAGTGTATGGATGACCATTGTCTACAGCAAGATATAATGCCGTATCGCCAATTTTATTAGTGGCATTGACTTCAGCTCCCATTGTCACCAAACGCTGCACTATATCAGTTTCCCCGTGACGTGCCATCGACATCAGTACTGTCTCCCCATAGTGATTGCGATCGCCTATATTGGCTCCATGATCAAGTAAGAGTGAAACAATTTCTCTATAGTTTGATTCGGCTGCATACATGAGAGCAGTGTAATTTGCCGTATTCTTGACATTTATATCAGCATTGTGAGCAAGCAATAGCTTCACAATCTCCAGATATCCATCTGTGGCTGCCCACATCAGGGCAGTATTACTGGCTCCAACGGCTGTTACACCACCAGTTGTATTGACATCTGCACCTTGCGCTAATAACGCTTCTGTGCTGGTGGTATCACCTCTGACGATCGCTCGAATTAGTTCATTGTTAAGAGACATAATAAAAATTTGGGAATGGGGCATTGGGCATAGGGCATGGGGCATTGGGCATTGGGCATGGGGCATTGGGCATTGGGCATGGGACATGGGGCATAGACAGTTACCAGTTATCAGTTTTCACTGTTCACTGCCCTTTGCCTACCCTGCCTCTTTCCTAGCCTCTAGCCCCTAGTTCCTAGCCCCTTTTCCTACCCTGCCTCTTGCCTAGCCCCTAGTCCCTTGTTTAGTTCAACTTTAAAAATGCTGTCAGCGGGCTTTTGGGCGATGGTGGCATCCCAAGCGATCGCTTGTAAAAATGCTTTTGAGGCAAGTGTTTCTACTACATCTACGCCCCATTCTCCTAATTGTAGAGCATCAGGTGAAGTGCTTGTGGGAGGAGTTGTTTTGATGCCACCTAAAATGAGAATCTCAGGAATTGATGAGCCTTGTGTCTGCCGCTTCTGTGCTAGCGCATCAGCACATAATTTTCCTACTTGCTGGGGTGAAAATTCCTCTGGAGAAAATAAAACCTCTACAATCCAATGAGGATTATTCACCGGACGACATTTAATGTTTTTATCAGCAATCAAGCCCTCTTGAAACACTTTAGTAAACTCTTCCCGACTAAGGGCTGGTACGATGTCCGTTGTAATATCAAAGTTGTGGGAAAGCAGCATCCGCCCTTGGAGTATATCGTTCACAATTTTTATTTTTCGTTTATAAAATCTTTGATTCCAGCCTAACTTAAATTAGTTATCAATTACTGTTCACTGTTAATTGGTAACTCGAATTTTCTAATTTTGGAACTGTTTTAATTGTTTAATCAGGTGATCGAAATAGGGGGCAAGCATTTCTTGTTGCTGTGGTTCCACGCGCTGTAAACTTGCAGTCTTGATACCTGCTAATCCTACTACCATTGCATCTAAAGGCACTTGCAATTCTTGATAAAGTAGTTGCATGTAGTGCAAGCCTTCTGCACTGGTGTAATCGGTGTGTCCTCCAGCAATGCCGTAGGTAATGCAGCGCAAAAAGTGCCAAAAGTCGCGCCAGCAAGCCTCAGCTCGTTCTGGGGGGTAGAGTCCGCCGCTTGGTTGGGTAATATGAGGAAAGGTTTTTAAGACCTCGGCTCTAGCTTCGTCAACGATATCATTGACGCGATCGCGCAGCATTTCTGTAACTAAAATCAATTCTGCTGTGTCTGGTACAAGGTTTTGCAGTTGCTGACAATCTTCATCTGTGAGATAACGTCCTTGATCGTCGGCTGCCTGAAATAGCTGGATAGCTGCTGCTGGATGGGTATTTTGCCAAGTTGCAAAGCTGACAATCCGGGCTTTTCGGATTAGTTCTTGAACTTTTTCGCTCAGTTGTGGTTTGATCATGAGACTTCTTGCATGAATGTTTAACGACTTGACTTATTATTACGAAGGGAATTGTCCTCAAACTGGCGATCGCTTAAGATTACCTCGGACTTCTTTGGCAGAAGCGATCGCATATAATTTAATGCAACATCTGGTCAACAATCACCTTTATTCTTGTGAAGGCAAAATGTATGGGGTGTTATTAGTTGAACTATCTACAGGCGAAAAACGAGTATTAAAAGCTTTTTCTGGTCTTTTGAACGGTAAAAGTGTTGTTGAGGGATGGGTTCCACCAATTCCAGGTAGAAATGAAGTTGCTGTAGAAGAAGCCCGCACCTTGGCTGAACTGGATGCCATCAAGCAAGAGTTAATTACTTTAAAGCATCTACCAGAATGGCAGGAATACAAAAACTTATGTCATAAATTTGAACAGCAACTGCAAATAATAAGCGATCGCCATCGACATTGCAAGCATCAACGACACGAAAAACGTCAGCTAATCTGTAAAACATTAACAGGAGAAGCGTTAACTACTGCGCTTGCAGAACTCGACAGCCAAAGCCGTCAGCAGAAAATTGAGCGCCGACAACTCAAACGCCAGCAAAATGAAATATTGCAACCCCTCAAGCAGACAATTACAACAACACAACTGCGGATACAGGAACTAAAACAACAGCGTCAAGTACTATCTCGCCAATTACAAGCTCAAATGCACGCTGCTTACAGCCTGACTAACTTTTCAGGGGTATCCTTATCATTGCAGCAATTAATGCCGATGGGCTTACCCACAGGTACAGGCGACTGTTGCGCCCCCAAGTTATTGCACTATGCAGCAACACATAATCTTAAACCTTTGGCAATGGCAGAGTTTTGGTGGGGATCTTCCTCGCCCAATCAAGACAAAATTCAGGGACAATTTTATGGAGCTTGTGCAGAACGTTGTCAACCGTTGATGGGGTTTTTGCTTTCAGGATTGAAAATTAATCCTCAAAATGAAGAAGTAAACATCCCGATTATTTATGAAGATGAATGGTTGATTGCTGTCAATAAACCCGCTGGGTTATTATCAGTGCCTGGTCGTTATCACGATCGCCAAGATAGTGTGCTGAGTCGTTTACGTAATCTATTACCGGATGGTATGACACTGGCGACTGTACATCGCCTTGATCAAGAAACTTCTGGTATTTTATTGTTAGCGCGCGATCGCTTCACCCATCGTCAACTCAGTCGGCAATTTCAGCAAAGACAAATTCACAAAGTTTATGAAGCCGTACTTAGCGGTGTTGTAAATACTGAACAAGGTGTAATTGAATTACCATTGTGGAAAGACCCGCAAAATCGCCCTTATCAACAAGTTGATTGGCAACAGGGAAAACCGAGTATAACTCACTTTCGAGTCATAGCGAGGTCAAAAGACTACACTCGTGTAGAGTTTACACCATTAACAGGACGCACCCATCAGTTAAGGGTTCATGCGGCTGATGCGCGAGGACTTGGGGTAACTATTTTAGGCGATCGCCTTTATGGATGTAACGCTGTTGCTGATCGGTTACATCTCCACGCTAGGGAAATTTACTTTGAGCATCCGCAGTTAGAAAAAAGACTGCATTTACAAACAATTACGCCATTTTGATCTTGTATCAAGAAATACTTCTAATAATAGATGACTGAGTTGTAAAAACGGGGATAATTCTGAAGTGTTCTAATCAGGAAATTATTCAATGAAAACTAGAAAACTAGGCAGTCAAGGGCTAGAAGTTTCCCAATTGGGACTTGGTTGTATGGGAATGTCTGAATTTTATGGTAGTCGTGATGAACAAGAAGCGATCGCTACTATCCATCGGGCGTTAGAACTGGGATTAAATTTTCTCGATACTGCTGATATGTATGGGCCTTTCACCAACGAAAAATTAGTCGGTAGAGCAATCAAAGATCGTCGAGATCAAGTAGTACTCGCAACCAAATTTGGTAATGTTCGTACCGAAGACGGTGGCTGGAAAGGAGTTAATGGCAGACCTGAATATGTTCATCAAGCTTGCGATGCTTCACTCCAACGTTTGGGAGTAGAGGTGATTGATTTATACTATCAACATCGAGTTGATTCAAATGTGCCGATAGAAGATACTGTCGGAGCAATGAAAGAGTTAGTACAGCAAGGTAAAGTTCGTTATCTGGGACTATCAGAAGCTGCCCCGGCGACAATTCGACGGGCGCAAGCAGTTCATCCAATTACCGCCCTACAATCAGAGTATTCACTGTGGACTCGTGAGCCAGAAGATGAAATTCTAGCGACTGTACGGGAATTAGGAATTGGATTTGTGGCCTACAGTCCCCTTGGTCGTGGGTTTTTATCAGGAGCCATTACTCGTTTTGAAGACCTAGCAGCAGATGATTACCGTAGAAATAACCCGCGTTTTCAAGGCGAGAACTTCTCTAAAAATCTGCAATTAGTAGAAAAAGTCAAGGAAATTGCTGAACACAAGCAAGTTACATCTAGTCAACTAGCTTTGGCATGGCTAATGGCTCAAGGTGAAGATATTGTACCGATTCCTGGTACAAAGCGACGCACTTATTTAGAAGACAACATTGCAGCTACCGAGATTGTTCTCACTCCAGACGAGCTAAATCAGATTGAAACCGCTGCACCTAAAGGTATTACCGCAGGCGATCGCTATCCTGATATGAGTACCGTCAACCGATAAATTATGAAGTACGCACATCTGCTGGAGGCGCAGATGTGCGTTTCTGAATAGAAAAACCCGTTCAAATCTAACATCTGAACGGGTTATTTTCATCTTTTAAGTTATTTTTACTACAGATATAACTAACGCTGTCGTTCTACAAATCAGGAGGTAACATCACCTGATCAATTGCATGGATTACACCGTTACTACCTGTAATATCTGCTTTAACAACTTTGGCATCATTGACAACCACGCCAGTACTAGGATCAACTTTGACGTTGATAGCACCACCTTCAATGCTTTTCACTTCACCAGATTTTAAATCGGTGGACAATACCTTACCACGCACAACATGATAGGTTAAAAGTTTTACTAGTACTTCTTTATTCTCTGGCTTTAATAAATCTCGCACTGCATCTTGTGGCAATTTAGCAAAAGCAGCGTCAGTCGGTGCAAAAACTGTGAAGTCTTCTTTACCTTCAAGAGTCTGTGTTAATCCAGCTGCTTTTAATGCCTTGGTTAACATTGTAAAAGAACTGTTTGACGCTGCGATCGCTACTAAGTTTTTGTCTTGAGTAGGAGTTTCAGTAGTTGGTACTTCGCTTGGGGGTGTAGTAGGTGTTTCTTCCGGGGTAGTAGTTGGTGGGGTGGGTGCAGTTTCGCTAGGGGTAGTCTGACTACCACGGTTATAAGGAGGCTCATCAAAAATACTAGGCCGAGGATTTAATGGGCTGTTTCCGCCACCTTGGGCTATTTGCTTTGTGCTTTTGGTGCTTTCTGAAACAGGCTCAACTTGAATTTGAGTATAAGGAGCTTCACTAAAAATACTGGGGTGAGGATTTGTTGCTTCTTTTGCTTTAGATGGCAAAGTTATCAACAGACTAACGCCTGCTACTCCTACTACACTTGCCAAGCCGTTCAACAATTTGCTGTAATTTGCCTTCATAAATTTTGTTTGTTTTGATTTTACACAAGTTACATAAAGACTTATAACATTTTGCTACGCACAAAATCTAACCATAGAAGTAAGATTTTTTGGCAAACTTATGATTTCCTGGTAAGGCTCTCTAATCACGGATCTTTAACATCTAGGTAATGTCAATTAATCCAATTTACTCTTCAGCTTGACTAGCTATTGTTTGCAGCATAATTTTCATCTTTCCTCATGCCAGACTAAATTCTCAAAGAATATGAGTTATTGGAGAAATAAATCTTACCAGTAGTAGATTCATAACTACAAGTTAAAAATAACTCACAGTGAAATTGTTAAATTAGCTACTTATCTTTGGAATAATTGCATATATATCAAAAGGTGCTAACGTATATGAGACGTAGGCTGATGCTAAAAAAGTTCCTAGATGGTCAGATTAAATTAGGTAAACTTAAAAAATCCTAGAAAAAGTATGCTACAAGCAATGGAAACAAACTTGACTAGTGATACTGGAAGATTAATCAGTTAAGTTGATGTATGCCTGTATAGTCAATTAACTGAATTAGTTGATCTTCTCACCAAACAAAGCATACTTTTTTCGATTAAATGACTAGATTGCTAGAAAAATCTATTTTCTCGTCAATTATTTTGGCAATAATATTGATTGTTTTACTCGGAAAATAGCTATAACTAAAGATACAATGATAAAGTTGATTGAGCAATTACTTATCAGGTATCAATATGTTAGAATTATACCAATGGGAACTATCTCAATATTCAGAAAAAGTACGCCTAATTCTAGATTTTAAAGGGCTGGATTATCGAAAAATAGAGGTTGCGCCTGGAATCGGACAAGTAGAATTATTCCGACTAACTGGTCAAAGACAAGTTCCAGTCTTGAAAGATGGTAATAAATATATTGCTGATTCCACAGAAATAGCTAAGTATTTAGACTTAGAATATCCAGAACGCCCATTAATACCAAAAGACCCAAAGCAAAAGGGTTTATGTTTATTGATAGAAGAATGGGCAGATGAATCAATAGGCATTAAAGGTAGGAAAGCTTTATTCTCTGCGATTAGTCAAGATCAAAATTTCCGCAAATCCTTATTACCCACCTCAACACCAGACGTACTCAAAACCCTAGTAGGAGGAGTACCCAGTGATTTACTTACAGCTTTAGGATTTGGGGTAGGTTATAGTCCAGATGCGATTAAATCAGCGATCGCTGACTTAAAGCAAGACTTAGAAGCGTTAACTTTATTATTGACAGATAGTCCTTATTTAACTGGGGATGAACCGACTTTAGCTGACTTGGCAGTAGCAGGTTTATCAATGATCTTAAAATTTCCTGAAGGGTCATATTTAGATTTACCAGCATCAATCCGAGGTAAAGGAGTTCCAGCCTTAGCGCATAATCCCAATTATGAATTATTCTTCACTTGGCGCGATCGCCTCTATACCCAATTTCGTAAACCGCTAATCCCTACAGCTGGATCTGGAAGCGCCCCCACGGCAATTCAAATTGATTAGATGATCTAGCAGTCTTAATAGGGATGGAATACACTACTCTAATCCCTAGCCCCTAGCCCCTAGTCCCTTCAGGGAAAATTTCACTATTGACTAATGGCTATTAACTTATGACTATTGACTTATGACTATTGACTAACTAAATGAATGCTGCACAACCATTAGGTTCGGTAATCGAAGGTTCTTTGACTGGGGGATTAGAAGTACGATTGCACCCCGATATTTCCGTTGAAGATATGCGGGTGGGTAAGTTTTTAGTTGTGCAGGGGATGCGATCGCGTTTTTTCTGTATGCTGACAGATGTGGCGTTAGGAACTGCTAACGCCCGCATTATTGCTAATCCCCCCAGTTGGGAAGATACTTTTTTACGAGATGTTTTAGCCGGAAGCGGTACTTATGGAACTATTAACCTCTCACCGATGTTGATGTTCACTCCCGAATCTGATGAATCTTTCTCGTCCACAAACGGCAAATCGACTAATCCCTTTTTACCATCAACTACAGGTTTGGCATCATTTCAGCCCCAAACCAGCACCACGATGGAATTATTACCAGTCAAAACTATTCCCAGCCATTTTAGCCAAGTTTACGAAGCCAATGTTGACGATTTTCGCCGAGTCTTTGGTTGGGAAGATGATCCTCAAAGGCGCAACTTTTCCATCGGTAAACCGCTAGATATGGATGTCCCAGTATGTATCGATTTAAACCGTTTTGTGGAACGTAGCAATGGCGTTTTTGGTAAATCTGGTACAGGTAAATCTTTTTTGACACGCTTGCTATTAGCTGGTGTAATTCGCAAAAATGCAGCAGTCAACTTAATTTTTGACATGCACTCCGAGTATGGCTGGGAAGCAGTCGCAGAAGGGAAGAACGTCAATACAGTTAAAGGACTCAAGCAACTGTTTCCAGGGAAAGTCGAAGTCTATACCTTAGATCCCGAATCGACAAAGCGCCGGGGTGTGCGGGATGCTCAAGAACTTTATCTTAGTTATGAGCAAGTTGAAGTTGAAGATATTAAATTATGCAGTCGAGATTTAGGATTGTCGGACGCAGCTTTAGATAACGCCAACATCCTATATAACGAGTTTGGCAAATCTTGGATTGTTCAACTGCTGAACATGACTAACGAAGAAATTGAGATGTTTTGCGACGAGAAGCGAGGACATAAAGGTTCAATTATGTCTTTACAGCGCAAACTTCTACGGATGGATAGTTTAAAGTATATGCGAGCCGTTTGTCCTCAAAATTACATTAATAAAATTTTGCAATCTTTAGAAGCTGGGAAAAATGTAGTTGTAGAATTTGGTTCTCAGTCAAATATGCTCTCTTATATGTTGGTGACTAATATGATCACCAGACGGATTCATGAGCATTATGTCAAAAAAGCAGATAAATTCTTACAAAGCAAAAATCCCTGCGATCGCCCAACTCCATTAATGATTACAATAGAAGAAGCCCATCGCTTTCTTGATCCAGGAGTTGTCCAAAGTACTATCTTTGGGACGATCGCCCGCGAACTGCGGAAGTATTTTGTCACTCTCATGGTAGTTGATCAACGTCCATCGGGGATAGATAATGAAGTTATGTCCCAAATCGGGACTAGAATCACTGCTTTGCTCAATGATGAGAAAGACATTGATGCAATTTTTACTGGTGTATCAGGTGCTGGTGGACTGCGATCGGTGTTAGCAAAATTAGACTCTAAACAACAAGCCTTAATTTTAGGTCATGCCGTTCCAATGCCCGTAGTGGTGCGTACCCGTCCTTACGATTCAACCTTTTATGCAGAAATTGGCGACCCAGCTTGGGAAGAAAAGCCAGATGAAGAAGTGTTTGCCGCCGCTGAACTAGCTAAAGCCGACCTCGGTTTTTAGCATTTCGTAACATCCCCCCATTGTCACACTCAACAAAGTTCGGTTATCTCGCTAGTTGAAAGCAACTGTAGAAGAGGTTTTGCCGTCACTATAGAAATAGTTGGATTTATTAAGGGACTTGAAAATAAAATTTGGCAAGTAGACAATTTTGCATTATAATTTAGAGCCTTCTACAGGCTGCTTTACTATTTGCCTAATTTGTCTTACTATAAGAAAAGTAGAACTCATATCGACTTCGGATTTTATCGTTACTACTAACGAGTAAGGATAGGTAAAGTAAATAACTCTCAAAAATAAACCAGCGTGCTTTTAAAAGATTAAAAAATTTAGAGAGGGTAGGGGAACCTATCTCAGGGACGCAGCTTCTTAAAACGGACGTACAAACAAATCGCTTTTGGTAGCGCCTGAGTTCCGTGATAGATGTACTACCTTTTTCATTCACTTAGTTATTAAATATTCATTGTGTTTACGGAGTAGAGGATAAACGCAGCAATGCCTACTGTCAACACCCAAAGCGAAAACTTGAACACCAAATTTACAGCCGATATGGTGCGAACCTATCTGCGGGAAATTGGTCGTGTGCCATTGCTAACTCGTGAGCAAGAAATTGTTTTTGGCAAGCAAGTACAACAAATGATGAAGCTTGTGGATGCTAAAGACGAATTAGCGAAAAAACTGGATCGTGAACCAACTTTAGTTGAGTGGTCTGAACTTGTTCAGCAATCAGAAACTGAGGTAAAACAGACAGTTGCTCAAGGTAAACGAGCCAAGCAAAAAATGATTGAAGCGAATCTCCGCTTGGTAGTGGCGATCGCCAAAAAATATCAAAAGCGGAATATGGAGTTTCTGGATCTGATCCAAGAAGGAACTTTAGGATTAGAAAGGGGTGTAGAGAAATTTGATCCTATGAGGGGTTATAAGTTCTCGACCTACGCTTACTGGTGGATTCGCCAAGCAATCACACGAGCGATCGCTCAGCAAGGTCGGACTATTCGCTTACCAATTCACATTACCGAAAAACTGAATAAAATCAAAAAAGTGCAGCGAGAACTAGCTCAAACCTTGGGGCGATCGCCTTCTCCTGTGGAAATTGCCAAAGAATTAGAGTTAGAACCAGCTCAGATTCGTGAGTATCTCAACATGGCACGTCAACCAGTGTCTTTGGATGTGAAAGTTGGCGATAACCAAGACACTGAACTGCAAGAAATGCTGGAAGATGACAGTCCATCACCAGAGTATTACACTACTCAAGAGTTCTTGCGCCAAGACTTAAACACTCTGTTGGCAGAACTAACTCCCCAACAACGAGAAGTCGTCGCCTTGCGCTTTGGTTTAGAAGACGGTAACGAGATGTCACTGGCAAAAGTAGGTGAGCGACTGAATCTCAGCCGTGAGCGCGTCCGCCAGCTAGAACACCAAGCTCTTGCTCATCTGCGTCGCCGTCGCGCTAACGTCAAAGAGTATGTTGCTAGCTAAAAACAGATAGCTTTTAGTTAGGTGACGCGCCTCCTGAGTACAGGGGGCGATTTTTTTTGCCTATGTCCTACATTCCGCCTCAATACTGTTCGGTTAACAAACTGATCTGTTGAGGCAAGCAGGGGAGGCAGTGCGGTCTTGGGGGTTCTCCCCAGGAGCAACTGCCGTGGAGCAGGGGGAGAAGAGAAGCAGGGGAAGAGAAGAATTATTCAACAATGACCCTTTTCCTCCTCTGCTTGCCCAAATGTATCAACTTTAAAGTGAAACGGTATTAGAACTGGCACACGGGGTATTTTTGACGCATTAATTAAATGGTACGTTTATCGTGGCTCAAATTCAAAGTCAAGAGACTCAAAACCCTTACGGTTGCTTCGCTTTGTGTCTTTGTGCCTTAGTGGTGAAAAATCTTGAACTACAGAGACGAGGGCAGCCGTGTGGTGAGGCAGCGCGGTCTTGGGGGTTTCCTCCATGAGCGACTGCCGAAAGGGTTTACCGACTTGAACGGACTGCCCGCACCAAGACGCAAAGAGAAAAATAATCAAAACTAATTCGGAATGAAATACGCTCTGTTGTAGCTCTCTAAATAATCCTAAAAATGTGAATTTTAAATTCTATAAAATGTCAAAAGCACGATATCCAACAATTTATGAAAATGTTTAACTTTGGATTTACATCACCCAATCGGGTGAATCTATGGGGTGAAGAAAGAATGTATGAATTAATGATAGGGTATGACTATCGTCAAAAATTAAACAAAAGCTTCCTTTTACGCTAGTTTTTTATTTTAAACAATATATCAAACCTTTGATGGAGCCTTGATCATAGATAGTTGTTTATGGTTTAAGTGAGTCGCAGAGGAAATAGTTAGTTTTTTAACAGGAGAAATCGGGTGCTTAACAACATTGCTAAATTCTTTCCCCCGCGTCGGTTACAAATTCCCTTCCTTAGCTTACTTATCGCCCTTGGTGCTGTAGGTGAGCAAACAAAACCAGTTCTGAGTAATCAAGTAGATCCAGAGTTAGAACCCACATCAATAGCGTTATCTGAAGATTTTTCACTATCAACTGATACGAATTATCAAAGTAGCTATCAGCCTTCTGTATTGTCAAAGCTGAGAGAAATTCGAGACCAGAGAAGTCAAGTCTATTCTCAACAATATTCTGAGTTACCATCCTCTGTAACTTTGTCAGAGAAAAATGACAAAATATCATCTACAACAACAGTGCAGACTATCGAGACTCGAAAAGCTGCAAAAGAAACAGAAATGATGCCAAGAGCGAATTTCCCTAAAAAAGATGGAATTTATCTCTATGGTCAATCGCCAAAACCAAATCAGTTGGGACAAGGGTATGTTTTATTTCAGAAGCAGCAAGACAAAGTAATAGGTGCTTTGTATATGCCTAACTCTGAGTTTAGTTGCTTTCAAGGCACGCTTGATCGCTCAGGAGAGCTAGCAATGACAGTTAACAGTTCGCCAGATGAAGATAGTTTGACTCAAGTAGCTACATCCAACGGTATACCTAGGATTAATGGAGATGAGCCTATTACTTATGCTTATTCGGTAGCACTGCAAGACTATCATCAATTAAAGTCGATTAGTGTTAACGATCGCCGCATGTTGCAGATGTGTAATCAATCTTCTACAGGTCTCTACACAAAACTAGTTAAATAATGAAAAATTCCAGATTTTAATCAACAATGAATTGTTTTTAAACTTCATTGTTGATTAAAAGCTAGTATTCAGTAAAAACTGACAACTAACATTAATACTCAATTCCTGGTTGCGCCTTAACGCCTTGATCGCGGAAAGGATGCTTAATTAGCGTCATTTCGGTTACTAAGTCAGCTCGCTCAATTAAAGCCGCTGGTGCGCCTCTACCTGTAAGAATAACGTGTTTATGAGGCGGTTTTTTTGCTAACCCATCTAAAACTTCATCTATTTGTAAATAACCCAGCTTGAAAGCAATATTAATTTCATCCAGTAGCACTACATGAAAATCTGGGTTGAAGATGTATTCTAAAGATTTTTCCCAAGCGGCGCTGGCTTTATCGAGATCGCGATCGCGGTCTTGAGTTTCCCAGGTAAAACCTTCACCCATAGCGTGAAACTCTAACTGGTTTTCCCAATGACTGAAAACGGCTTTCTCCGCAGGTTCCCAGCCTCCTTTGATAAATTGGACGATCGCCACTCTATAGCCATGACCAAGCGATCGTAACACCATACCTAAAGCCGCAGTAGTTTTACCTTTACCGTTGCCAGTATTAACAATAATTAACCCTTTTTCTGGCACAGCTTGTGCTATGCGCCGTTCTTGCACTTCTTTACGGCGCTGCATTTTCTGGCGGTACTGTTCATCAGTTAACTCAGGTAAATTTGAGGACATTACTTCGTCAATTAAGCGCTCAATTTCTTTATCTGAGTTTAACTCTTCTGGTGTATCGCTTTTCATCAAACTTGCCTGAAAATACTGCTGCAATTAATAAAATTACCTAACTTGACTGAGATAGTGTTATCAAACGTGTCTAGTCAGTTGAGACTCAAAAATTGATATTTAATTAATTTAATTAATATATTTATTCAATAAATATGCAACAACATACGATACAAAAATAGAATCTTTAGCTTGATATAATTTTTGCTATTTGGAAGCAAAAGTCAAGTTGCTTTGCTTTAATTAAAAATTGTAACTGCTATCTAGTAAATGCTACGCGTAGATTAAGCGCACTCTTTCTATTGTATTTAATATCATATTTCCAAAAGATTTAAAGTGACATTCTACTATCTTATCAATAACGAATTTGGCTTTGATTTCTGAATTGCTGTTATTGAGATTTTGACGATATGTGTAAGGCGCACCTAGACGCTGACACTCTGTGCTACCACTTTAACTATGAAACTAAATAATATATAGTAATCCGGTTTGATTCGGTGAATTTATTTGTGTATGTAGGAAACAGGAAACAGGAAACAGGGAACAGTTAACGAGGGATAGATATGTACTGAATCGTGTTCAAAAATCAAATAGGAGTCCTATATAAGTTTTTCAGATTATTTTGTAATTTATTTAAATTAAGATAACCACTTAAATGATTACTAAACTTTAATGTTGTATTTACGTCTTATTTACCTTCTGTTATACAACCAAAGATATATTGCAATCGCTAAGTTTTACTGAACTTCTAAAACTTTGCACAAACAATTGCAGTTTTTTAACAAATGAAAAAGTCTAAAATTTTCAGGGTTCTACCTATTGCTGCTGGTACAGCAATATTTTTCACTCTGTTTAATTATCTACAAACAACTGCCCAAACTTCAAGTGTTCATTTAAGAATGGGAAATCCCAGTAATGCCGGGAGTAGTTACAGCAATCGGTTATTGAGCAAATCTCAGTATGCAGTGTCTTACAATTGCTATAGAGGAACACCTAATTGGGTTAGTTGGCAATTAAACAGATCATGGCTAGGAAGCGCACCTCGCCAAGATGATTTTCGTCCAGACACTACATTACCTTCAGGCTGTTATCGAGTCACTTCTTCCGATTATACTGGTAGCGGATTTGATAGGGGACATACAGCTCCTTCAGCAGATAGAACAAACACAGTGACCAATAATTCTGCTACTTTTTTAATGACAAACATGATACCCCAAGCACCTGATAATAATCAGGGAGTATGGGCAAGTCTAGAAAGTTATTGTCGAGATTTGGTGAATAATCAAAACAAAGAACTTTATATTATTTCAGGTTC